>NZ_JBSFDZ010000103.1:0-1104 GCF_053594175.1 Nocardia sp. NPDC001965 | reverse complement strand
GAACATACCGATCAGATCATCCAACGCCTGCTCACCACGACCCGCCACCGGCGTACCGACGGTGATGTCATCGGAACCCGAAAGACGCGACAACAGCACAGCGAGCGCCGAATGCACCACCATGAACAACGTCGCGTTCTGCCGCTGCGCCACCCGCCGCAAACCGGCATGGGTTTCCGGGTCGATCGCGAAATGCACACGACCACCGGCGAACGACTGCACCGCCGGACGCGGCCGGTCCGTCGGCAGATCCAGCTGGTCGGGCACACCCGCCAGCGCCGTCTGCCAGTACCCGACCTGCTGCGCGGCCACCGATTCCGGATCGGCTTCGTCGCCGAGCAGTTCACGCTGCCAGATGCTGTAATCCGCGTACTGCACCGGCAACGGCGCCCACCCCGGCATATCGCCCGAGGTGCGAGCGGCGTAGGCCGTCATCAGATCCCGGGTCAGCGGGGCCACCGACGAACCGTCGGCCGCGATGTGGTGCACCACCATCGCCAGCACCCACTCGTCGGGGCCCGTGGTCAGCAGCAGCATCCGCACCGGTGCCTGCTCGGTGACATCGAAGCCGACCGCCGTCAGCTCGGCGATCCGGGCCACCGGATCGTCCGTGGCGGCGATCTCGATCGCACCGATCACCTGCGCGACCGGCAGGACTTCCTGATACGGCAGTTCGTCGGGACCCAGCGGATAGCGAGTACGCAGTGATTCGTGCCGTTCCAGCACGTCCGCGACCGCCGCGCGCAGTGCCTCGGCGTCGAGCGCGCCGGTCAGGCGGATCGCCACCGGCAGGTTGTAGGCCGCCGAACCTCCGTCGAAACGGTTGAGGAACCACATTCGCTGCTGCGCGGGCGACAACGGCACCCGCTCCGGACGCACACGCGGCGCCAGAGCGGGCAGGTTTCCGCGGCGGGTAGCGCTTTCCGCGGCGGCGGCCAACGCCATCACAGTGGACGCTTCGAACAGCATCCGCACCGGAACCTGCGTATCCAATGCCGCGGCCAACCGCGCCGCGACCTGCGTCGCGATCAGCGAGTTACCACCCAGAGCGAAGAAATCATCATCCGCACCGACCCGCTCCACCCCGAGAACATCGGCGAACAC
>NZ_JBSFDZ010000102.1:0-1138 GCF_053594175.1 Nocardia sp. NPDC001965 | reverse complement strand
CTAGTGTTCTGCGCCTGAAATGCGTTGGCTAATTGTAGGATTCGGCGGTGGCGAGGACGGGGCGGCCGAGATCGGGTCCAGAGTTGGTGGTGACCGAGGCGCAGCGGCAAGAGTTGGTGCGGGGTGCGCGGGCGGCGACCTCGACGCAGGCGTATGCGTTGCGGTGCCGGATCGTGCTGGCGTGTGCAGAGCCGGGAGCAGCGAACGCGCATGTGGCGGCAGCGGTCGATGTCACACCGATGACCGTGGCGAAGTGGCGCAAACGCTTCATCGAACACGGTCTGCCCGGGCTGGCCGATGAACCGCGGCCGGGCCGGCCGCCGTCGATACTGCTGGACCGGGTGGAACAGGTGCTGGCGTTGACCCTGGAGCAGACTCCGCGTGATGCCACGCATTGGTCCCGGTCGTCGATGGCCGAGCGGACCGGGCTGTCGAAATCGACGATCGGGCGGATCTGGCGGCGGTTCGAGCTGAAACCGCACCTGGTCGACGGGTTCAAACTGTCGACCGATCCGCTGTTCGTGGAGAAAGTGGTCGATGTCGTCGGCCTTTACCACAATCCACCCGAGCGGGCTGTCGTGTTGTGTGTGGACGAGAAGTCGCAGATGCAGGCCCTGGATCGTTCCCAGCCGGTATTGCCGATGATGCCGGGCATGCCCGAGCGCCGCACCCTCGACTACGCCCGTCACGGGACTACGAGCCTGCTCGCGGCGTTCAATATCGCCGACGGCACCGTGATCGGCGAGTTGCACCGCCGGCACCGCGCGACCGAGTTCAAGAAGTTCCTGGTCACGATCGACAAGACCGTGCCCGCCGAACTGGATATTCATCTGGTCTGCGACAACCTGGCCACCCATAAGACCCCGATTGTCAATGAATGGCTCGCCCGCCACCTTCGCTTCCATGTCCACTTCACCCCGACCGGATCCTCCTGGCTCAACCAGGTCGAACGCTGGTTCGGATACCTCACCGACCAGCTCACCCGCCGCGGTGTCCACAAAAGTGTTGCGGCACTGGAGAAAGACGTCACCACCTGGATCGAGCACTGGAACGCCAACCCCCGGCCGTTCGTCTGGCGCAAGACCGCCGAGGAGATCCTCGACTCCCTCGCCCGATATATCCAACGCATTTCAGGCGC
>NZ_JBSFDZ010000101.1:0-1196 GCF_053594175.1 Nocardia sp. NPDC001965 | reverse complement strand
GCCATCGCACGATGTCACCCGTGCGATACAACCGCGACCCCGGCGCACCGAACGGATCGGCAACAAAACGCTCAGCAGTCAAACCAGCCCGCGCGTGATAACCACGCGCCAACTGGATCCCACCCACATACAGTTCCCCGGCCACACCCTCGGGCACCGGATTCAACCGATCGTCGAGCACCAGGGCACGCATACCCCGCACCGGCCCACCGATCGTGACACGGTCACCGGCACTCAGCACACCACTGATATTCGTGGCGACCGTCGCCTCGGTCGGACCGTAGGCATTGTGGAACCTACGCGCGACCCCGCCCTCCGGCGTGGTCGACCATTTCGCCATCAGATCCGCCGAGATGGCCTCACCACCGGCGACGATCACTTCCATACCCGCCAGATCCACCGGATCCAGCGACGCCAACACCGACGGCGTGATCAAACCGACCGTCACACCCTCACGAGCGATCAACTCACCCAGCTCGGCACCACCATAAGTACCCGTCGGAACGACGACCAGCGCACCCGCCGAACCGACCGCCAGCAGCAACTCCAAGATCGAGGCATCGAAGCTCGGTGAGGCGAACGCGAGCGCCCGCGAATCCGAAGTCAACCGGTAACGCTCGACCTGCTCAGCACTGAAGTTCGCCAGACCCGCATGCGTGACCACAACACCCTTGGGCAGACCCGTCGAACCCGACGTATAGATCACATACGCGGTGTTCGCCGGAGTCAACGGCCACACCCGATCCGCATCCGTGATCGGACCGGCCGGGTAACTCTCCAGATCCAGCTCGTCGAGCACCAACCAATCCACCGTATCCGGCAGATCCGCCCGCACCGACGACACCGTGATACCCACCGGCGCACCCGAATCGGAAAGCATATGCGCAATACGATCCGCCGGATACGTCGGATCGATCGGCAGGAACGCCGCACCCGACTTCGACACCGCCCACTCCGCCAGCACCGAATCCGCCGACCGCGGCACCGCCACCGCCACCAGATCCTCAGCACCCAGGCAACGCTCGATCAACACCTGCGCCAACCGGTTCGACCGCACATCGAACTCGGCATACGAATACCGGACACCCTCGAACACCACCGCAGGCGCCGACGGATCCACCGCCACCGCCGCAGCCAGCAACTCCGGCAACGTCGAAGCCGGCACCACCGGACCACCCGAACGGGACAAGATCTCG
>NZ_JBSFDZ010000100.1:0-1207 GCF_053594175.1 Nocardia sp. NPDC001965 | reverse complement strand
GCCGCATCCATGCGGCCGCGACAGCCTGACTCAGAACCTGGGCCGACAGGCCTCGACGAGGCGCCCATCGAGCGCCTCTCACCGAAGCCGATCCACCACTCGGCGTCACGACAAGGAAAGCAGACGACCAGGGCGTGAAGTCAGGTCACCACGAGGAGTTGCGGTGAGGTGAAATGTTCCATCACGCGGTTCAGACCGGTGCCAGATGACTGCTTTCGGTCTTAGTTCATAGGATGTTTGGATGTTCGAGCGAATCGTGTCGTTCATCTGCTTCGCAGCGGTACTGACTGCCATTCCGGGGCCGGCCATTGTTCTGGTCATGAAGAATACTGTGATGCGTGGTAGAAGCGCTGCAGTCGCCACAGCCGTCGGCATCTTCTGTGGCGACCTCGTCTGGGTGACTACCTCGTTGGCAGGACTGACGGCGCTGTTGGTATCTTGTCGCCCGGCGTTCGAGGTGCTGCGATTTGTGGGGGCAGCATACCTGAGCTATCTGGGCATACGGCTCCTACTGCGTCCCCGTTCGGATCCATTGGTCACGATGGCGGCCGATGCGGCCGGTGGGGCGCAAAGGTCCCACCAGCGCGCGTTCGGTGAGGGTGTGCTCTGCGAACTGTCGAACCCCAAGGCGTTGATCGTATTCACTAGTGTCATCCCACCCTTCGCACCTGCGGACAGCAGTCCGTTTGACCTGGCAATATTCGGGATGCTGTTCGCCACGACCGGACTGGCAACTTGTATTCTTTATGCGATCGCTGTCGGTCGGGTTAGCCGGGTTGTTCGTCTGCCGAGATTCGTGGACACGCTGCTACGCGTCAGTGGTGGCGTCCTAGTTGCCTTCGGAGCAGGGCTAGCGGTAGAGGGCGCGGGAGGGGATCCGGCTGGCTGAAGCTTTGAACTCCGAGTGGGGTCTGTGATCCCGAGGTCAAAATGTCGATCGACAGTGTGTACGACACCGGTGTGTTGCGGATTCGCGCACAGTTTCGTCAGAGGAACCGTGTCCACGCAAAGCTTCGTTCGCACACGGTGACCGACGTGCCCCGATCGCATTCGGTGTGTGCCTTCTCTCTCAACCCGGTAGCTAGCGAGCCTTGTCCGCGGTCCGCGGGCCCCGCGCAGGTCCGAACGCGCGCACCCCACCTGGATCGGGTTGGCAGCATCAGGTTCACCCGCGACCGAACCTGATGCTGCCCGACGACGAGTCACC
>NZ_JBSFDZ010000099.1:0-1218 GCF_053594175.1 Nocardia sp. NPDC001965 | reverse complement strand
GCCCACCCGGTCCATCACGTCGTGGACGAGTTCGATATCCGACGGCGACCGCACAAACGACAGTGCGATGAAATCCACGCCCCCGAGGTGCCGCCGCCCGGTCCGCGACCCCTCATCCAGGGGTCCGGACCGTTTCCTTGCCGAACCGCCCCGTCTCGCATTCACCCGGTTATCCTGTGTTCTGCCAAACTCGTGGCCGGGTGTGCGTTCGCGCGGGCACGGTCCGAGACGGTAACCCGAGCTCGATGGTGGTGTTGCCGCACCTCCATCGAGCCCGGTTCTCGATTCACCGATCGCTCGTCGTATCAGCCCCCTCCACATAGGCACGGGCCCGAGCGCTGTCCACGCCGGGCCCGCCGCGATGCCACGCCTGCCATTCCGCCAGGTCGGGGAATGTCCCCTCGAGCAGCTCGGTACGCAGCGATCGAGACCATTCGGCTTCCGCCTCCAGCACGGCCAGCCCGTATTCGGATTCGATGAGGAAAAGCCGGGGCAGGGTTCCGGAGAGTTCGGCGAACTCCGCCTTCACCTGCGCGATCTGCTCGTCGAGCACGGCGAGCCGGCGGCCCAGCAGCTCGGCCACCTCCGCCGGCGGCAGCACCGACAGGATCGAGAGCCCCGCCACGAAGCGGCCCGGTTCCGGCTCCGGTTCGGCGATCAGCTCCCGGGTCCAGTCGAGGAGTTCAGCGCGCCCGGCTCCAGTGATCCGGTAGATCACCCGTTCGGGCCGCGCGCCCTCCCGTTCGCTGCCGACCACCTCGAGAAAACCGGCCTTCGCCAGGTTCTGCACAACCGTGTACAGCGAACCCCACTTGATATCCAGATCGCGGTCTTTGCCGTACTCGCGCAGGCGAGCCGCGATCTGGTAGCGGTGCATGGCTTCGTCCTGCATCACCGCGAGGACCGCGAGGGCCAGCAGATTGCCTACCTTGCGTTTCTTCGCCATACACCCTCCTTACTCGCCTACGAATATACGTGGGCGAGCATATTGGGGCAAGGAGTGTTTTCGGCGCGCTGAGGCTCGCGAAGGTGCTGTGTTTTGGCGCGCTGGCGCGCGCGGGGTTGAGGCCCCCTCGGTCTCGCCGTTCAGGCCTCGAGACTCGCGCCTGCGGCGCATGCGCTTCAGTTCGATTCTCCGGGTGGCGGTGACCTCGGTCAGAAGTACGTCGGTGGCCGTAGTCGCGGCGACCATCAACGTGGCCGATGGGTTGGCTTTCA
>NZ_JBSFDZ010000098.1:0-1348 GCF_053594175.1 Nocardia sp. NPDC001965 | reverse complement strand
CAGTAGGTTCGGGCGTCGGGCCAGCGGTCGGCGAAGGTGATCGCGAACGCGTTGACCGCGGGCTTCCAGCGCATCGTCCATCGTGCCCGACCGGCCCCGGTCGGGTCGAGCGAACGGGTCACCAGATACAAGCATTTCAGGGCGGCCTGCTCGGTCGGGAAATGCCCTCTGGCCTTGATCGCCCGCCGATAGCGCGCGTTGAGCGATTCGATGGCGTTGGTCGAGCAGATCACCTTCCGGATCTCGATGTCGTAGTCGAGGAACGGGATGAACTCCTCCCACGCGTTGTTCCAAAGCCGGATGATCGCCCCGTATTTCCTACCCCATCGCTCGGTCAGCTCATCCAGTGCTGCCCGGGCGGCATCAGCGTTTACCGCGGTATAGATCGGTTTCACATCCCGCTTCAACGCATCCCAGTGCTGGCGGCCGGCCAGCCGGAAGGTGTTGCGGATCAGGTGGATGATGCAGGTCTGGACCGTGGCCAGCGGCCACACGTTCCCGACCACCTCCGGCAGGCCTTTCAACCCGTCGCAGACCAGGAAGAACACGTCCTTGACCCCGCGATTGCGGATTTCGGTGAGCACGCTCATCCAGAACTTCGCGCCCTCCCCTCCACTGCCGGCCCAGAGCCCGAGGATGTCTTTCTCTCCGGTCACGGTGACCCCGATCGCGGCATAGATCGGCCGGTTGGCGACCTGGCCGTCCCGGATCTTTACCACGATGGCGTCGATGAAGATCGCGACATAGACCTCGTCGAGGGGCCGGCTGGACCATTCCTGCATCTCCGCCACGACTTTGTCGGTGATCCGGGAGACGGTTTCCTTGGACACCGACGCCCCATAGATTTCGGCGAAATGGGCGGAGATCTCTCCGGTGGTCAGGCCTTTCGCATACAGCGACAGGACGATTTCATCGACCCCGGTCAACCGCCGCTGTCGTTTCTTGACGATCTGGGGTTCGAAGCTGCCGTCGCGATCGCGGGGAACTTCGATCGGCACGGGCCCGGTCGTCTCGGTCAGCACCGTCTTCGACCTGGTGCCGTTTCGCACGTTGGTCGATTCCCGGTCCTCGGGCGCCTGGTTCGGCTCGAACCCCAGGTGCTCGGTCATTTCCTCGTTGAGCGCGGTCTCGAGGACCGTCTTGGTGAACTGCTGGAGCAGCCCCTCGGGCCCGGTCAAGGACAGTCCTTGTTCCTTGGCCATCCGGACCAGCTCCGCTGCTGCCAGCTGCTCGGCCGACGCTTCGGTCTTTTTCCTTGCCACGGCGTCAAGTGTCGTCATCACGGCACCTTCCCGCTGACCATCCGGTCAGCGAATCAGGCCGGAAACACCGTTAAATCCACAGTCCC
>NZ_JBSFDZ010000097.1:0-1348 GCF_053594175.1 Nocardia sp. NPDC001965 | reverse complement strand
GGGACTGTGGATTTAACGGTGTTTCCGGCCTGATTCGCTGACCGGATGGTCAGCGGGAAGGTGCCGTGATGACGACACTTGATGCCGTGGCGAAGAAGAAGGCCGAGGCCTCGGCCGAGCAGCTGGCAGCGGCGGAGCTGGTCCGGATGGCCAAAGAACAAGGACTGTCCCTGACCGGGCCGGATGGTCTGCTCCAGCAGTTCACCAAGACGGTCCTCGAGACCGCGCTGAATGAGGAGATGACCGAGCACCTGGGCTTCGAGCCGAACGAAGCCCCCGCCGAGCGGGAGTCGGCGAATGTGCGTAACGGGACCCGGTCGAAGACGGTGTTGACCGAGACGACCGGGCCGGTGCCGATCGAGGTGCCCCGCGACCGGGACGGCAGCTTCGAGCCTCAGATCGTGAAGAAGCGGCAGCGTCGGTTGACCGGGGTCGATGAGATCGTGTTGTCGCTGTATGCGAAAGGCTTGACCACCGGGGAGATCTCGGCGCATTTCGCGGAGATCTATGGGGCGTCGGTGTCGAAGGAAACCGTCTCCCGCATCACCGACAAGGTGATCGCGGAGATGCAGGAATGGTCCAGCCGACCCCTCGACGAGGTCTATGTCGCGATCTTCATCGACGCGATCGTGGTCAAGATCCGGGACGGCCAGGTCGCCAACCGGCCGATCTATGCCGCGATCGGAGTGACCGTGACCGGGGAGAAAGACATCCTCGGACTCTGGGCCGGTTCGGGTGGTGAGGGCGCGAAGTTCTGGCTCAGTGTGCTCACCGAGATCCGAAATCGCGGGGTCAAGGACGTGTTCTTCCTGGTCTGCGACGGGTTGAAAGGGTTGCCGGAGGTGGTCGGGAACGTGTGGCCGCTGGCCACGGTCCAGACCTGCATCATCCATTTGATCCGTAACACGTTCCGGCTGGCCGGCCGTCAGCACTGGGACGCGTTGAAACGAGACGTGAAACCGATCTACAGCGCCGTCAACGCCGATGCCGCCCGGGCAGCGCTGGGTGAGCTGACCGAGCGGTGGGGCTCGAAATACGGGGCCATCGTGCGCCTCTGGGAGAACGCGTGGGAGGAATTCATCCCGTTCCTCGACTACGACATCGAGATCCGGAAGGTGATCTGCTCGACCAACGCGATCGAGTCCTTGAACGCCCGCTACCGGCGCGCGATCAAGGCCAGAGGGCATTTCCCCACCGAGCAAGCCGCCCTGAAATGCCTGTATCTGGTCACTCGTTCGCTCGACCCGACCGGTGCCGGTCGGGCACGATGGACGATGCGCTGGAAGCCCGCGGTCAACGCGTTCGCGATCACCTTCGCCGACCGCTGGCCCGACGCCCGAACCTACTG
>NZ_JBSFDZ010000096.1:0-1435 GCF_053594175.1 Nocardia sp. NPDC001965 | reverse complement strand
CTGAACCGGTTCGATTCCGGGTCGGCTGCGTATAACTTGCCGATGGCTATCCGGTTGTCGGGGGTGCTGGATGTGGCCGCGTTGCGGGCGGCGGTCGCGGATGTGGTGGCCCGGCACGAGGTGCTGCGTACCGTCTACCCGGAGACCGAGAACGGTCCGGTACAGGTGGTCTTGCCGACCGGCGCGGCGCCCGAGCTGCGGGTGCGGTCGGTGGCCGCCGGCGCTGCGGTATCGGCGGTGGCGGAATTGGCGTCGGCCGGTTTCGATGTGACGGCCGAGGTGCCGCTGCGGGTGGCGCTGTTCGAAGTGGACGGCGCGGCCGATGAGTTCGTGCTGGCGATGGTGATCCATCACATCGCCGGTGACGGCGCGTCCGTCGCTCCGCTGACCAGGGACGTGATGACGGCCTACGCGGCGCGTGCGGCCGGGGACGCCCCGGAGTGGGCGCCGTTGCCGGTCCAGTACGCGGATTACAGCATCTGGCAGCGGAAGCTGCTCGGTGACGAGGCCGATCCGGAATCTATTGCGGCCGAGCAGATCACCTACTGGCAGTCGACGCTGGCCGGTGTACCCGATCAGCTGGATCTGCCGATGGATCGGCCGCGTCCGGCGGTGCAGTCCTTCGCGGGTAGCCGGGTTCCGGTCACCCTCGATGCCGATGTTCACAGTGGTTTGCAGCGGGTCGCCCAGGAGCAGGGCGCGACGTTGTTCATGGTGGTGCATTCGGCACTCGCTGTGCTGTTGTCGCGTCTTTCGGGTACCGATGACATCACCATCGGTACGCCGGTGGCGGGTCGTGGTGAGGCTGCGCTCGACAATTTGATCGGTATGTTCGTGAACACGTTGGTGTTCCGGACGCAGCTGGATCGTGGGGAGTCGTTCACGGAGCTGCTGGCGCGGCAGCGGGAAACGGATATCGCGGCGTTCGCGCATGCGGATGTGCCGTTCGAGCGTTTGGTGGAGGTGCTGAATCCGGCGCGGTCCACGGCGCGGCATCCGCTGTTCCAGGTGGGCTTGATCTTCCAGAACCTCGCGCAGGCGAGTCTGGAGTTGCCGGGTCTGACGGTGTCGGGTCTGGATGTCGATACCGAGATCTCGCAGTTCGATCTGAATCTGATCCTGGGTGACACTTATGACGAATCGGGTGTGCCGCAGGGTGTTTCGGGTTATCTGACCTATGCGACGGCGTTGTTCGACCAGGCGACCGTTCAGGGGTTCGCCGACCGGTTCGCGCGGTTGCTGCGCGAGATCGTGGCTGCGCCGGAGACCGCTGTCGGTGATCTGGAGATCCTGGCGCCGACCGAGCGTGCGCAGGTGCTCGCTGAACGCAATGCCACCGAGCACGAGCTTCCGGCCGGGTTGCTGTTGGACGGGTTCAATGCTGCGGTTGCGGCGTATCCGGATCGGGTGGCTGTCTCGTTCGAGGGGACGAGTC
>NZ_JBSFDZ010000095.1:0-1530 GCF_053594175.1 Nocardia sp. NPDC001965 | reverse complement strand
CTGAACCGGTTCGATTCCGGGTCGGCTGCGTATAACTTGCCGATGGCTATCCGGTTGTCGGGGGTGCTGGATGTGGCCGCGTTGCGGGCGGCGGTGGCGGATGTGGTGGCGCGGCACGAGGTGCTGCGGACGGTGTACCCGGAGACCGTGGATGGTCCGGTACAGGTGGTGCTGCCCGTCGGAGCAGCCGTCCCGGGCCTGCGGGTGCGGTCGGTGGCTGCCGGAGATGTCGTGGCGGCGGTGGGAGAGCTGGCGTCGGCCGGTTTCGATGTGACGGTCGAGGTGCCGCTGCGGGTGGCACTCTTCCGGATAGACGGTACGGCCGACACCGGCGGCGCGCCGGATACCGACAGCGCGGCCGGTGAGTTCGTGCTGGCGATGGTGATCCATCACATCGCCGGTGACGGTTCCTCGGTCGGGCCGCTGACCCGGGACCTGATGACCGCTTATGCGGCGCGAACCACCGGGGAGGCGCCGGGCTGGGCGCCGTTGCCGGTGCAGTACGCCGACTACAGCATCTGGCAGCGGGCCGTGCTCGGTGACGAGTCCGATCCGGAATCGCCGGCGGCGAAACAGGTCGGTTACTGGAAGTCGGCGCTGGCCGGTGTACCCGATCAGCTGGATCTGCCGACGGATCGGCCGCGACCGGCCGTACAGTCCTTCGCCGGCAGCCGAGTGCGGGTCTCCGTCGACGCCGGAACCCATGCCGGCCTGGTGCGGCTCGCCCAGCAGCGGAACGCGACCTTGTTCATGGTCGTCCATTCAGCGCTGACAGTGCTGTTGTCGCGTCTTTCGGGTACCGACGACATCACCGTCGGTACGCCGGTGGCGGGTCGTGGTGAGGCTGCGCTCGATGATCTGATCGGTATGTTCGTGAACACGTTGGTGTTCCGGACCGAACTCGATCGTGGGGAGTCGTTCGCGGATCTGCTGGCGCGGCAGCGGGAGATCGATATCGCGGCGTTCGCGCATGCGGATGTGCCGTTCGAACGCCTGGTCGAGGTGTTGAACCCGGCGCGTTCGCAGGCGCGGCATCCGCTGTTCCAGGTGGGGCTGACTTTCCAGAACCTGGCTGCTTCTGTACTGGAACTGCCGGGTCTGACGGTGTCGGGGGTGGAGTTCGATTCCGCGATCTCGCAGTTCGATCTGAATCTGATCCTGGGTGACACTTATGACGAATCGGGTGTGCCGCAGGGTGTTTCGGGTTATCTGACCTATGCGACCGCGTTGTTCGACGAGGCGACTGTTCAGGGATTCGCGGATCGGTTCGCGCGGTTGTTGCGTGAGATCGTGGTCGCGCCGGAGACCGCTGTCGGTGATCTGGAGATCCTGGCGCCGGCCGAGCGTACGCAGGTGCTCGCCGAACACAATGCGACCGAGCATGCGCTTCCGGCCGGGTTGCTGTTGGACGGGTTCAATGCTGCTGCGGCGGCTCATCCGGATCGGGTGGCTGTCTCGTTCGAGGGGACGAGTCTGTCCTATGGTGAGTTCGCGGGTCGGGTGAACCGGTTGGCGCGGCATTTGATCGCG
>NZ_JBSFDZ010000094.1:0-1736 GCF_053594175.1 Nocardia sp. NPDC001965 | reverse complement strand
TTGATCGCGCAGGGTGTGGGCCCGGAGACGCTGGTCGGGCTGTTGATGTCGCGGTCGCTGGACCTGGTCGTGGGTATGTATGCGGTGGTGGCGGCGGGTGGTGCGTATGTGCCGTTGGATCCGGCGCATCCGGCGGAGCGGATCGGTTACATCCTGGATACGGCGTCGCCGCTGTGTGTGCTGACCACGACCGCCGATTCGGCGGCGGTGCCTGCGGGCGCGGGTGTACCGGTGCTGACACTGGACACCCTGAACGTAGCCGGATACTCCGTTGCCGAGGTGACCGATGCTGATCGGCGTGCGCCGCTGCGTGCGTCGAATACCGCGTATGTGATTTTCACGTCGGGTTCGACGGGTCGTCCGAAGGGTGTGGCTGTTCCGCATTCGGCGATCGTGAATCAGGTCGCGTGGATGCTGTCGGAGTACCCGTTGGGTGCTGATGATGTGTATCTGCAGAAGACGGCGACGACGTTCGATGTGTCGTTGTGGGGTTATTTCCTGCCGTTGGCGGCGGGTGCTCATTTGGTTGTGGCGACTCCGGATGGTCATCGGGATACCGAATACCTTGCTCGGGTCATCGCCGAGCAGCGGGTGACGGTGACGGACTTCGTGCCGTCGATGTTGGGTGTGTTCGCCGCGCATACCGCGCCGGGTTCGATTCCCTCGCTCGAGCATGTGTTCGTGATCGGTGAAGCCCTGCCGCCGGAGACAGTGACGGCGATGCATGCGATTTCCGATGCTGCGGTGCACAACTTGTACGGTCCGACCGAGGCCGCGGTGTCGATCACGTATTGGCAGGCCACGGGCGATGAGTCGGTGAGTGTGCCGATCGGTGTGCCGCAGTGGAACAGCCGGGTGTATGTGCTGGATTCACGGTTGCGCCCGGTTCCTGCGGGTGTGGTGGGTGAGTTGTATCTGGCGGGTGATCAGCTGGCGCGTGGTTATGTGACCCGGCCGGACCTGTCCGCGGATCGGTTCGTCGCCAGCCCGTTCGATCCGGCGGAGCGGATGTATCGCACGGGTGACCTGGTGCGGTGGAGCCGTGTCGAGACTGTGGTCGAGGGTCGTACCGAGGTTCTTCCGGTGTTGGAGTATCTGGGTCGTACCGATTTCCAGGTGAAGTTCCGTGGTCAGCGGATCGAGCTGGGTGAGATCGAGTCGGCGTTGCTGGCGCAGCCGGTGGTGAGCCAGGCGGTCGTGACGGTGGCTGCCTCGGATCTGGGTGAGCAGCTGGTCGCCTACGTGGTGCCTGCTCCGGGCGCGCGGATCGAGTCCGTTGTGTTGCTGGATTCGCTGCGTGATGTGTTGCCGGTGTACATGATCCCGGCTGTGGTGATGGAACTGGACGCGTTCCCGTTGAACACTTCGGGGAAGTTGGATCGTAAGGCGCTGCCCGCGCCGGTGTTCGAAAGCCGTGAGTTCCGGGCGCCGTCGACGCCGATCGAGGAGATCGTGGCGGGTGTGTTCGCCGATGTGCTCGGGGTCGAGCGGGTCGGTGCCGACGATGATTTCTTCGCGCTCGGCGGTAACTCGCTGATCGCGACCCAGGTCGCGGCGCGGCTGGGTGCCGCGCTGGACACCACGATTCCGGTGCGGCTGTTGTTCGAGGCTGCGTCGGTATCGGGTTTGGCTGCTCATATTCAGGAGCAGGTGGGTTCGGGTGGTCGGGCGCCGTTGGTGCCGCAGGTGCGGCCGACGCGGGTTTCGGCTTCGGGTGAGGTCGAGGCTGCGGTGCC
>NZ_JBSFDZ010000093.1:0-1937 GCF_053594175.1 Nocardia sp. NPDC001965 | reverse complement strand
TCGGTGGCATTGCGTTCGGCGAGCACCTGCGTACGCTCGGCCGGCGCCAGGATCTCCAGATCACCGACAGCGGTCTCCGGCGCAGCCACGATCTCACGCAACAACCGCGCGAACCGATCCGCGAAACCCTCGACCGTGGCGTGATCGAACAACGCCGTCGCATAGGTCAGATAACCCGAAACACCCTGCGGCACACCCGATTCGTCATAGGCGTCACCCAGGATCAGATTCAGATCGAACTGCGAGATCGCGGAATCGAACTCCACCCCCGACACCGTCAGACCCGGCAGTTCCAGTACGGAAGCAGCCAGGTTCTGGAAAGTCAGTCCCACCTGGAACAGCGGATGCCGCGCCGTGGACCGCGCCGGGTTCAGCACCTCCACCAAACGCTCGAACGGCACATCCGCATGCGCGAACGCCGCGATATCGGTCTCCCGCTGGCGGCCCAGCAGATCCGCGAACGACTCCCCACGATCCAGCTGCGTCCGGAACACCAACGTGTTCACGAACATACCGATCAGATCATCGAGCGCAGCCTCACCACGACCCGCCACCGGCGTACCGATGGTGATGTCGTCGGTACCCGAAAGACGCGACAACAGCACCGCCAGCGCCGAATGCACCACCATGAACAACGTCGCGCCCTGCTCCTGGGCGACCCGCTGCAAACCACTGTGCACATCGGCATCGATGGTGACCGGCACCCGGCTACCCGCGAAGGACTGCACCGCCGGACGCGGCCGATCCATCGGCAGATCCAACTGGTCGGGCACACCCGCCAGCGCCGACTTCCAGTAACCGACCTGCTGCGCCGCCAGCGACTCCGCGTCCGCTTCGTCGCCGAGCAGTTGACGCTGCCAGATGCTGTAATCCGCGTACTGGACCGGCAACGGCGCCCAGCCCGGGGCGTCGCCGGCCGCACGTGCCGCGTAGGCCGTCATCACGTCCCGGGTCAACGGGCCCACTGAGGATCCGTCCCCGGCGATGTGATGGATCACCATCGCCAGCACGAATTCACCGGCCGCGCCGTCCACCTCGAACAGCGCCACCCGCAGCGGCACCTCGGCCGTCACATCGAAACCGGCCGACATCAGCTCGCTGATGCGCGCCGGTACATCATCGGTGGCCGCGACCGCGAGCCCACCGGCGATCGCTTCGGCGGCCGGCAGAACCTCCTGATATGGCGCGCCGTCCGGTCCCATCGGGTAGCGAGTCCGGAGGGTTTCGTGGCGTTCCAGTACATCGGTGACCGCCTGCCGCAGCGCGTCCACATCGAGATCCCCCGACAACCGGATCGCCAGCGGGAAGTTGTAGGCGACCGAATCCGGATCGAACCGATTCAGGAACCACATCCGCTGCTGCGCCAGCGACAACGGCACGAACTCCGGACGTGCCTGCGCCACCAATGCTTTACGCCCGCCGGACCCGGCGTGCTGCTCCACCCGGACAGCCAGACCGGCCACCGTGGGAGCCTCGAACAGCGCCCGCACCGGCACCGTGGTGTTCAACGCCTTACCCAGCCGCGCCGCCACCTGCGTCGCGACCAGCGAATTACCACCGAGGGCGAAGAAATCGTCGTCCGCGCCGATCCGGTCCACACCGAGCACCTCGGCGTAGACACCCGCCACGATCTCCTCGATCGGCGTCGACGGCGCCCGGAACTCCCGGGCCTCGAACACAGGTTCCGGCAGTGCTTTCCGGTCGAGCTTCCCGTTGACATTCAACGGCAGCGCGTCGAGCTCCACGAATACCGACGGCACCATGTACGACGGCAACCGCCGCGACAGTTCCGCCTGGACCGCACCGGTATCGAGACCGGACTCCCCGCCCGGCACCACGTATCCGACCAACCGGTCCCCGGTCCGCGGATCCGATTTCGCCAACACCGCGGCCTGCGCCACCCCCGGCAACGCCAGCAACGCCGCCTCGATCTCCCC
>NZ_JBSFDZ010000092.1:0-2290 GCF_053594175.1 Nocardia sp. NPDC001965 | reverse complement strand
GCGTGGTCAGCGCATCGAACTCGGTGAGATCGAGACCGCGTTGACCGAGCACGAATCGGTGGCGCGTGCGGTGGTGACGGCGAAATCCGATCCGCGTATCGGTGACCGCCTGGTCGGGTATCTGGTGGCGGCCCGGGGAACGGTCGTCGATATCGAGACACTGCGTACCCATCTGGCCGATCGGCTGCCGGTATACATGGTGCCCGCGGTCCTGATGGTGCTCGACGAGTTCCCGTTGAACGCTTCCGGGAAGCTGGATCGGAAAGCCCTGCCGGAACCGGTCTTCGAGGCGCAGGAGTTCCGGGCGCCGTCGACGCCGATCGAGGAGATCGTGGCCGGTGTCTATGCCGAAGTACTGGGTGTGGAACGGGTCGGTGCCGACGACGATTTCTTCACCCTGGGCGGCAACTCGCTGATCGCGACGCAGGTCGCGGCGCGGCTGGGTAAGGCGCTGGATACGCAGGTGCCGGTACGTGCCCTGTTCGAGGCATCCACAGTGGCCGGGCTGGCCGTGCGGGTCGAACAGCAGGCCGGTACCGGCGGCCGCACGGCATTGGTGCCGCAGCCGCGGCCCACGCGGGTCTCGGCCTCCGGTGAGATCGTGGACGCGGTGCCGCTGTCGCTGGCCCAGCAGCGGATGTGGTTCCTCAACCGCTTCGACGGCGACTCGGCGGCCTACAACATTCCGCTGGCGATCCGGCTGTCCGGTGAACTGGATGTGGACGCGTTGCGCGCGGCGGTCGCGGATGTGGTGGCCCGGCACGAGGTGCTGCGGACGGTGTATCCGGAGACCGAATCGGGTCCGGTGCAGGTGGTGCTGCCGGTCGGGGACGCCGCGCCGCGATTGCAGGTGCGTTCGGTGGCCGCCGCGGATGTCGTGGCGGCAGTGGGTGAGCTGGCGTCGGCCGGTTTCGATGTGACGGCCGAGGTACCGCTGCGAGTGGCGCTGTTCCGAGTCGGCGACCCGGCCGGTATCGAGGGCGACGATGCGGGCGGCGAGTTCGTGCTGGCGATGGTGGTGCACCATATCGCGGCCGACGGTTCGTCGGTGGGTCCGCTGACCCGGGACGTGATGACCGCTTACGCCGCTCGCTCCGCCGGGGACGCCCCGGGCTGGGCGACGCTGCCGGTGCAGTACGCGGATTACAGCATCTGGCAGCGGGAGTTGCTCGGCGACGAAGCCGATCCGGAATCGCTGGCGGCGAAACAGGTCGGGTACTGGCGGTCGACGCTGGCGGGTGTGCCCGACCAGCTCGATCTACCGACCGACCGGCCGCGCCCGGCGGTGCAGTCCTTCGCCGGTGGCCGGGTAGCGGTCGTCGTCGGCCCGGATGTGCATGCTGGACTGCTGCGGGTGGCCCAGCAGCGGAACGCGACGATGTTCATGGTGGTGCATTCGGCACTCGCCGTGCTGCTGTCCCGTCTTTCGGGTACCGATGACATCACCGTCGGTACGCCGGTGGCGGGTCGTGGTGAGCAGGCGCTCGATGATCTGATCGGTATGTTCGTGAACACGTTGGTGTTCCGGACGCAGCTGGATCGTGGGGAGTCGTTCGCGGATCTGCTGTCGCGGCAGCGGGAGATCGATATCGCGGCGTTCGCGCATGCGGATGTGCCGTTCGAGCGTTTGGTGGAGGTGCTGAATCCGGCGCGGTCCACGGCGCGGCATCCGCTGTTCCAGGTGGGGCTGACCTTCCAGAACGTGGCGCAATCGAGTCTGGAGTTGCCGGGTCTGACGGTGTCGGGGGTGGATGTCGATACCGAGATCTCGCAGTTCGACCTGAATCTCGTCCTCGGCGATTCCTATGACGAGACGGGCGCCCCCGCGGGGGCAGCCGGATATCTGACCTACGCCACCGCCCTGTTCGACCATGCCACGGTGCAGGAATTCGCTGACCGCTTCGTGCGACTGCTCACTGCGGTATCGGCGGATCCGTCGGTGCCGGTGGGAGATCTGGAGTTGCTCGCTCCGGCCGAACGCGACCGGGTGCTGACCGATTGGAACGGCACCGGGCACGAGCTTCCGGCCGGGTTGCTGTTGGACGGGTTCAATGCTGCGGTTGCGGCGTATCCGGATCGGGTGGCTGTCTCGTTCGAGGGGACGAGTCTGTCCTATGGCGAGTTCGCGGGTCGGGTGAACCGGTTGGCGCGGCATTTGATCGCCGAGGGTGTGGGTCCGGAGTCTCTGGTCGGGTTGTTGATGTCGCGGTCGCTGGACCTGGTCGTGGGTATGTATGCGGTGGTGGCGGCGGGTGGTGCGTATGTGCCGTTGGATCCGGCGCATCCGGCG
>NZ_JBSFDZ010000091.1:0-2305 GCF_053594175.1 Nocardia sp. NPDC001965 | reverse complement strand
CGTCGAGGCCCCGATCGCGCGAGCCCTGCTGATCAAGTTCCGGTCCACCTCGGCGCTGGGCGCACCGTCCTTCGGAACCGCGACGTTCCTCGTTCCTGCCGTCGCCTGGCCGGGGCCCGGTCCGCGGCCGGTCAAGGTGGATACCATGCCGATCAACGCGCTCGGGTTGCGCTGCACCCCTGGTTATACGATCGCGCACGGCGCCCGCGACAACAACGGCATCAACGTCTTCCTGCCGGGAGTGGCCGCGGCGCTCGGCAAGGGCCAGGCGGTCCTGATCCCCGACCACGAGGGCCCCTTGGCGTCGTATGCCGAGCCCACTGTCGCCGGGCAGATGACGCTCGATTCCATCCGGGCGGTCCGATCGCTGTCCGAATTCACCGGCAGTCGTTTCGCGGTCAGCGGTTACTCGGGTGGATCGATCGCCGCGTACGCGACGACCATGCTGTTGGGCGAATACGCGCCGGAATTGGCGGATGTACTGGTGGGCGCGGCCGTGGGCGGTCTGGTGACCGACTACGGCGCAGTGGCGCGGGTATTCAACGGCCGGAGTGCGTCGGGAATCCTGTTGTCCGTATCGCTGGCCCTGGCGCGCGAACATCCCGAGATGCTGAAATACATGAACAATCTCGCACAGTGGGTGGCGACCTCGCCGTTGCGAGATATCTGCGGTGAAGCCGATGGACCGCTCGGTGCGGTGGGTATTCCCATCGATGTCGTCGCGAATATCGATCACCCGCTCGACAGCGGTATAGCCCGGGATATCGAGCGACTGACGAACCTGACCGACCGGAAATCGGCGACACCGCTGTATATCTACCACGGGGCGCACGATTTCTGGATTCCCATCGAGGGCCCGCAGCAGCTGTACCGGCGACAGTGCAGCCTCGATGTTCCGTCGGTATTCCGCACGGTGCCGGGTGAACACGTGTCCGCCATGATCATCGGAGCGAGTGGCGCCACCGACTGGATCGACGCCGTGCTGCGCGGCGACCCGGCCCCGACCGAATGCGTGTGATGGACCGAGACAGCTGCCGATGTGTTCACCACCACGTGACCCGGCGGCGACGGATCGTTCCGCCCGGCCACGATGTGAACACGGGCCGGTAGGCCGACCAGTCCACCGTCGGCAGGCCGACGCCGGCGATGCAGCCGACACACTGCCCGAATATCCAGCGGGTCAGGGGTTCCGGTGCCCACTCCGCCGACTCGTTCACGGGCCGGCGGAGCGGGGGTGGGTGACCGATCAACCCGATCGGTCACCCACCTGTTCGGTGCTCAGCATTCGCTCGGCGCCGGTTCGCCCCGCAGCCTTGCCAGGATCCAGTTGTCGAGTTCGGGAGCACCGGTGGCGTAACCGATCAGATGTTCACCCGGCACGACGCGGAAAACAGCCGGAACACCGCGACCACATTGCTGTCGATACGTATTCTCGGCATCCGCCAGCGGAATCCACGGATCGTGTGCCCCGTGATAGATGTACAAGGGCACAGCCGATCTGCGGTCGGACAGGCCCAATTTCTCGAATGTCTTGTCGGCGATCGGACTGTCGAGCGGGTTACCGATATTCGCCACAACGTCCATCGGGAATCCGACCACTCCGAGCGGTCCGCTGGCGTCGCCGCAGATCTCCTTCACCGGCGAAGATCCCACCCACTGCGCCAGATTGTTCATGTACGGCAATATGTCGGGATGCTCGCGCGCGACCGCCAGCGCCACCGTCAAGAGGATTCCGGAGGAGATGTTGCCGTTGAACCGATGGGCGACATTCCTGTTGTCGGTCACCACTCCGCCGGCGGCGACCCCCACCACGACCTCGGCCAATTCCGGCGCGTACTCGTCCAGCAACATAGCCGTCGCGTAGGCGGCGATCCCGCCGCCAGAATAGCCGCTGACCACGAAACGACTGTCGCGGAAGCTATCCGTCTCCACCGTCCGGGCGGCGCGGATCGAATCGAGTATCACGTGCCCGGCGACATTCGGCTCGGCATACGCCATCAGCGGTCCCTCGTGGTCCGGAAGCAGGACTGCATGCCCCTGCCCCAGGGCCCACCACACGGAGGGCAGAAACACCGTGAGATCGGTGTTCGGCTTTTCGAGAACACCGTGCGACATCTGGAATCCTGGGGTGCAGTGCGCCCCGAGTGAGTTGATCGGGAGAGCATTCACCTCCACCGGCCGCGGTCCCGGCCCGGTCCACGGAGTCGCCGGGGTGAGCAAGGTCGCGGTCCCGAAGGACGGTGCGCCGGATGCCGAGGTGGACCGGAACTTGATCAGCAGGGCTCGCGCGATAGGCACCGCCGCC
>NZ_JBSFDZ010000090.1:0-2733 GCF_053594175.1 Nocardia sp. NPDC001965 | reverse complement strand
GAACAACTCCCACACCGACACATCGAACGTCGCGGGCGTCTTGAACAGCACCACATCATCGCGATCGAAACCGTACTGACCCACGATCCACGCGACCTGGTTCCGGGCCGCCGCATGCGAAACCGCCACACCCTTCGGACGACCGGTCGAACCGGACGTGAAGATCACATAGGCGGCATTGCCCGGCCGCAACGGCGTCACCCGGTCGGCATCGGTCACCGGTGCGGAGTCGTAGGCGCCGGTGTCGAGGGTGTCCAGGGCGAGCACCGGCACATCCCCTGTCGCATCCGCACCCACGGTCGCGATATCGCCGGTGGTGGACAGCACCCGCACCGGAGCCGCGGTATCGAGAATGTGCCGGATACGTTCGGCCGGATGCGCCGGGTCCAGCGGTACATACGCACCACCGGCAGCGACGACGGCATACATACCGACGACGAAATCGAGCGAGCGCGACACCAGCAGACCGACGAGGGTTTCCGAACCCACGCCCTGCGCGATCAGATACCGGGCCAACCGGTTGACCCGTGCGTCCAGTTCCGCGTAGGTGACCTCGACCCCGCCGGAGCTCACCGCGACCCGGTCCGGGTACTCGGCCACCGCCCGGGCGAAACCGTCGAACAACAGCCCGGGGGGCACCGGATGCTCGGTGGCGTTCCACTCGGTCAGCACCCGGCGCCGCTCGGCCGGGGCCAGGATCTCCAGATCGCCCACGGAGACGGACGGATCCGCGACCACACCGGACAGCAACCGCACGAACCGGTCGGCGAAGCCCTGAACCGTGGCGTGATCGAACATATCGGCCGCGTAGGTCAGGTACCCGCCCAGACCGGCCGGGCTTCCGGTGGCGTCGTAGTGGTCACCGAGCATCAGGTGCAGGTCGTATTGCGAGGTCTCGGTATCGATATCGACCCCGGACACTGTGAGCCCCGGCAGTTCCAGACTCGACTGCGCGAGATTCTGGAAGGTCAGGCCCACCTGGAACAGCGGGTGCCGCGACTGTGAACGCGCGGGATTGAGGACCTCCACCAGCCGCTCGAACGGCACGTCCGCATGCGCGAACGCCGCGATATCGATCTCCCGCTGCCGGCCCAGCAGATCCGCGAACGACTCCCCACGATCCAGCTGCGTCCGGAACACGAGCGTGTTCACGAACATACCGATCAGATCATCGAGCGCCTGCTCACCACGACCCGCCACCGGCGTACCGATGGTGATGTCGTCGGTGCCGGTGAGACGCGACAGGAGTACCGCAAGCGCCGAGTGCACCACCATGAACAGGGTCGCGCCCTGCTGCTGCGCGACCCGCTGCAACCCGGCGTGGGTCGCCCCGTCCACCGTGATCTCGATCCGGCCACCGGTGAACGACTGCACCGCCGGGCGCGGGCGGTCGGACGGCAGATCCAGCTGATCCGGCACACCCGCCAGCGCGGACCGCCAGTAGCCCACCTGCTGCGCCGCCAGCGATTCCGGATCGGCTTCGTCACCGAGCAGCTCGCGCTGCCAGATGCTGAAATCGGCGTATTGGACGGGCAGCGGCGCCCAGCCGGGCGCTTCGCCCGCCGCACGCGCGATATAGGCGGTCATCAGATCACGGGTCAACGGTCCCGCCGACGAACCGTCACCGGCGATGTGATGGATCACCATCGCCAGTACGTATTCGCTGCCGGACCCGGTCGCCGCGTCGGCTCCGTCCACCCGGAACAGCGCCACCCGCAATGGAACTTCGGTCGTCACATCGAAAACGGCCGATACCAGTTCCGATACCGCCGAGACCACCTCGCCGGCGGCCACCGATCGCACCTCGAGACGCGGCACGGCGTCGCCGACCGGCAACACCACCTGGACCGGGCCCGACTCGGTCTCCGGATACACCGTGCGCAGGACTTCGTGCCGCGCCACCAGATCGGACACCGCCGCCTGCAACGCGTCGATATCCAGCGCGCCGGACAGGCGGATGGCCAGTGGAATGTTGTAGGCGACCGAATGCTGATCGAACCGGTTGAGGAACCACATCCGCTGCTGCGCCAGCGACAACGGCACCTGCGCGGGACGCGATTGCGCCACCAAGGCCTTACGCCCGCCCGACCCAGCGTGCTGCTCCACCCGAACAGCCAGACCCGCCACCGTCGACGCCTCGAACAGCGCCCGCACCGGCACCGTGGTGTCGAGTGCCTTGCCCAGCCGCGCCGCCACCTGCGTCGCGACCAGGGAATTACCACCGAGGGCGAAGAAATCGTCATCGGCGCCCACCCGTTCGGTACCGAGGACGGCGGCGAACACACCCGCCACGATCTCCTCGATCGGCGTGGACGGCGCGCGGAACTCCTGCGCCTCGAACACCGGATCCGGCAACGCTCTGCGATCCAGCTTCCCGTTGACGTTCAACGGCAACGCATCGAGTTCCACGAATACCGACGGCACCATGTAGGAGGGCAGCCGCTGTCCGAGTTCGGCCCGGATGCGCGCAATGTCCAGGACGGTACCGCCACCGGCCACCACGTACCCGACCAACCGGTCCCCGGTCCGCGGATCCGATTTCGCCAACACCGCGGCCTGCGCCACCCCCGGCAACGCCAGCAACGCCGCCTCGATCTCCCCCAGCTCGATCCGGAAACCCCGAACCTTCACCTGGAAATCGGAACGACCCACATACTCGAGCTCACCCGCCGCAGTCCACCGGACCACATCACCGGTGCGATACATCCGCCCACCGGCACCCTCCGCGGAACC
>NZ_JBSFDZ010000089.1:0-2811 GCF_053594175.1 Nocardia sp. NPDC001965 | reverse complement strand
CCTGCTCCGGGCGCGCGGGTCGAGTCCGCGGGATTGTTGGAGTCGCTGCGTGATGTGTTGCCGGTGTACATGATCCCGGCTGTGGTGATGGAACTCGATGCGTTCCCGTTGAACACCTCGGGCAAGCTGGATCGTAAGGCGTTGCCGGCGCCGGTGTTCGAGACGCGGGAGTTCCGGGCGCCGTCGACGCCGATCGAGGAGATCGTCGCGGGTGTGTTCGCCGATGTCCTTGGTGTGCAGCGCGTCGGTGCCGACGATGATTTCTTCGCGCTCGGTGGTAACTCGCTGATCGCGACGCAGGTCGCGGCGCGGTTGGCCGCGGCGTTGGACACCCAGGTTCCGGTGCGGACGCTGTTCGAGGCGTCGACCGTGGCCGCTCTCGCCGCCGCCGCGGAAACCGCCGCCGGCCGGGGTGATCGGCCGGCGCTGCTGGCGCCGCGCGAACGTCCGGAACAGCTGCCGTTGTCGCCGGCTCAGCAGCGCATGTGGTTCCTGAACCGGTTCGATCAGCAGTCGGCGGCCTACAACCTGCCGATGGCGATCCGGCTGTCGGGCGATCTCGATATCGCGGCGCTGCGCGCGGCTGCCGCCGACGTGGTGAGCCGGCACGAGGTGCTGCGAACTGTGTATCCCGAGACCGATTCCGGTCCGGTGCAGGTGGTGCTTCCGGCCGCGGAGACTGTGCCGCGACTGCAGGTGCGCGCGGTGGCCGCCGCGGACGTGGTGAGCGTGGTATCGGAGCTGGCATCGGCCACCTTCGACGTCACGGCCGATGTGCCGTTGCGGATGGCATTGCTCGAAGTGACCGGAACAGCCGACGCGGTTACGGGCGCGCGTGAATTCGTGCTGGCGATGGTGGTCCACCACATCGCCGCCGACGGTTCGTCGGTGGCCCCGCTGACCCGGGACCTGATGACCGCCTACGCTGCCCGGTCCGCCGGCGAGATGCCCCGATGGGCGCCGCTGCCGGTGCAGTACGCGGATTACAGCATCTGGCAGCGTGAACTGCTCGGCGACGAAGCCGATCCGGAATCGCCCGCGGCGCAGCAGGTCGGGTACTGGCGGTCGACACTGGCCGATATCCCCGATCAGCTCGATCTACCGACCGACCGGCCGCGCCCGGCGGTGCAGTCCTTCACCGGTGGCCGGGTCGAGGTCACCATCGATGCCGAGACCCATGCCGGTTTGCAGCGGGTGGCCCAGCGGCAGAACGCGACGTTGTTCATGGTGGTGCATTCGGCGCTCGCTGTGTTGTTGTCGCGTCTTTCGGGTTCCGATGACATCACCGTCGGTACGCCGGTGGCGGGTCGTGGTGAGCAGGCGTTGGATGATCTGATCGGTATGTTCGTGAACACGTTGGTGTTCCGGACGCAGCTGGATCGTGGGGAGTCGTTCGCGGATCTGCTGTCGCGGCAGCGGGAGATCGATATCGCGGCGTTCGCGCATGCGGATGTGCCGTTCGAGCGTTTGGTGGAGGTGCTGAATCCGGCGCGGTCCACGGCGCGGCATCCGCTGTTCCAGGTCGGTTTCTCGTTCCAGAACCTGGCGCAATCGGTGTTGGAACTGCCCGGTCTGACGGTGTCGGGGGTGGATGTCGATACCGAGATCTCCCAATTCGACCTGCACCTGATCGTCGCGGACGCCTATGACAGTGCCGGTGCGCCGAACGGCGTACGCGGCCATCTGACCTACGCCACCGATCTGTTCGATCGTGGCACCGCTGAAGAATTCGCCCGCCGGTTCGCCCGCATACTGGGCGAGATCGTCGCGGCACCGGATACCGCGGTCGGCGAACTGGAGATTCTGGCACCGGCCGAGCTGGCGGCGCTGGCGGCGCGCAACGACACCGAACGCGAACTGGAGCCGGCGGCGACACTGGTTTCGCTGCTGGACGCGACGGTCGCGGCCACTCCGGACGCGATCGCTCTGGTGGCCGCCGACGGTGCACCGGTTACCTACGCCGAGCTGGGTGCCCGGGTCAACCGGTTGGCCCGGTACCTGATCACGCAGGGTGTCGGTCCGCAGGACCGGGTCGTGCTGGCACTGCGGCGATCGGTGGATCTGGTGGTCGCCATGTACGCCGTCGCCACGGCCGGTGGTGCGTACGTGCCGGTGGATCCGGACCAGCCTGCCGAGCGGACGGGCTACATTCTCGACACCGCGGCACCGGTGTGCGTACTGACCGGCAGTGATATCGATTTCGCCGACGCCGATGTCCCGTCACTCGCGTTGGACACTCTCGAGATCGGCGGTCTCGATGCGTCGCCGGTGACCGACGCGGAGCGGGCGATGCCGTTGCGCGGGTCGAATACCGCGTATGTGATCTTCACATCGGGTTCGACCGGGCGCCCGAAGGGTGTCGCGGTGCCGCATGCGGCGATCGTGAACCAGTTGCGGTACATCACCGCGGAGTTCGGGTTGACTGCCTCGGACGCGGTGTTGCTGAAGACTGCGGCGACATTCGATCTGTCGGTATGGGAGTTCTGGCTGGCGGCGGCGTCCGGTGGCCGGATGGTGATCGCCGAGGCCGACGGGCACCGGGATCCGGCGTATCTGAATGCGCTGGCGGCCCGCGAACAGGCGACCACGTTGACGGTGGTCCCGTCGATGCTGGACGCGTTGCTCAACACCGACCCGGGCCTGCCGGAATCGTTGCGGCGGGTGCTGGCCATCGGTGAGGCGTTGCCGGCGGCGACGGCGCAGCGGATGCTCGCGGAGTTCCCGGCTGTCGAACTGTTCAATCTGTACGGTCCGACCGAGGCGGCGGTGTCGATCACGACACATCGGGTGACCGCAGCCGATTCGGTATCT
>NZ_JBSFDZ010000088.1:0-3062 GCF_053594175.1 Nocardia sp. NPDC001965 | reverse complement strand
TCAGGCCTCGAGACTCGAGCCTTCGGCTCATGCGCTTTCGAGGCCTGAACGGCGAGACGGGCCTCAACCCTTTGAGGTGTCTCGTAAAACTCGACTCACACAGGTTACGTCGGTGATCGACGGCCGAGACAGGTGGTGGTGTGGGCGGATGCCGGCCCGAACTTCACCCTTTCGTTCGGCCGGGCAGGGCGGCGATGCGACCTTCCGGAGGCGAGTCGCGGTAGCCGGGCCGGCCTCGGTTCCGCAGCGACGAGGCAGAGCGGCGCAGCGACCGGCCACAAGGGTAGGGAACGCGGGTCACGAATACCCCGGACCAGAGCACCCGCAGGCAGCACAGTGAACACAGCCGGACCCGCCCGGTCCCGGAGTCACAGAGCGAAGGAGCACGGCCACCGACCGCCGGAGTGAAAACCCAGGGCCACGAGGCCCCGACCTCACTCAAAGCGGAGCCCACCACAAAGGCGGGGCCCGCCCCGGGTCTGGAGCGACGGAGCGAAGCGGAGGAAGCACAGGAGGGAAGAACCAGAGTCACGAGGCCCCCACCTCACCCAAAGCGGAGCCCACCACAAAGGCGGGGCCCGCCCCGGGTCTGGACTGACGGAGCGGGGGAGCGAAGCGGAGGAGCGGAGGAGGGAAGACCCGGGGTCACGAGGGCCCCGCCCGCGACGCCGAAGGCGACGCCATAAATACAGACCCGGGGTCACGAGGGCCCCGCCCGCGACGCCGAAGGCGGCGCAAATATACACAGCACATAAGCTCGGCTGCGTGACACAGCTGACCGCACCGCGCCGTAGCCCGGCCTGGCGGCCGCCGCGCACTTGGTCGAGCCCGGCCCCATTGCGGCCCGCACCTGATTTCGGTCCGACCGATACCGCGCGCGGTTGGGTGGTCACCCTGTTTCTGACGGTGATCGCGGCCATCACCCGCTTCACCATGCTCAATTATCCGACCGACGCCGGAACGCCGGTGTTCGACGAGAAGCATTACGCGCCGCAGGGCTGGCAGTTCCTCACCGGTGGGATCGAGGACAACCCCGGTTACGGGCTGGTGGTTCATCCGCCGGTCGGGAAGCAGATGATCGCTGTCGGGGAGGCGCTGTTCGGCTACAACGGCTGGGGCTGGCGGTTTTCCGCAGCGCTGGCCGGGACCGTGCTGATTCTGCTGGTCATCCGGATCGTCCGGCGGTTGACGCGTTCGACGATGCTGGGGGCGCTCGCGGGGATCATGCTGATCGCGGACGGGACGACGTTCGTGTCGTCACGGATCGGGATGCTCGATATTTTCATCACTGTTTTCGTCACCGCCGCTTTCGGCTGTCTGATCGTCGATCGCGATCAGATGCGGGCCCGGCTGGCGCGGGCCGACGCCGAGGGCCGGATCGACGAAACTCCGTGGGGGCCGCGTCTGGGCGTGCGTTGGTGGCGATTCGGTGCCGGGGTACTGCTGGGGCTGTCGTGTGGAACCAAATGGTCCGGTTTGTATTTCATCGCCGCGTTCGGGCTGATGAGCGTTCTGTTCGACCTGTTCGCGCGTCGTACCTACGGTGTCCGCAAACCGCTGTACGGCACCGCTGTCCGCGATCTGGGTCCTGCCCTGTATGCGCTGGTGTTGATCCCGCTGGGCGTGTATCTGGCCAGTTACGCCGCCTGGTTCCGCAGCGAGACAGGGGTCTACCGGTATATGGCGGGTAACCCGTCGGCTCCCGAGGACGGGATCGGTACCGGCGGGTTCTGGTCGCATCTGGTGCCCGATGCCTTCCGTTCGCTGTGGTATTTCCATTCCCGCACCCTCACGTTCCATTCCGAACTCACCAATTCCGCCGGTAACCATCACCCGTGGGAGTCCAAACCGTGGACCTGGCCGATGGGGTTGCGGCCGATGCTGTACTACTACGCCGACGACGGAGTAACCGGCTGCGGGCAGACCGAATGCGTGAAAGCCGTCATGCTGGTCGGCACCCCGGCCCTGTGGTGGGTCGCGCTTCCGGTGTTGGCGTGGGGAATCTGGCGCTGGGTCGTGCGCCGCGACTGGCGGTACGCGGCCGTGCTCACGGCCTACGGTGCGGCGCTGCTGCCCTGGTTCCTGACCTTGGACCGGCAGATGTACTACTTCTACGCGGTCACCTTGGCCCCCTTCTTGGTGATGGCAGTCGCACTCGTACTCGGCGACATACTCGGGACTGCCAGACGCCCGGTCGCCCGCGGACCGGGCGGCATGTTCCTCCCCGCCGAACCCAGCGAACGCCACAGTCTCGGCCTGCTGGTGGTCTGTCTCTACCTCGGCCTGGTGATCACGAACTTCATCTGGTTGTGGCCGATCCTCACCGGGCTACCGATCACCACGTCCAACTGGCAGCACCACCTCTGGTTACCGAGCTGGAGATGAGCTGAGTTCATTTGCGCCGCCTCCGGCGTCGCGTGTCGGGGCCCTATTAGCACCGGTTCTTCACTCCGCCGCTCAGTCGCTGCGCTCCTTCGCTCTGTCGCTCCAGAACCGGGGCGGGCTGTGTTTACCTGCGCCGCCTGCGGCGTCGCTGTCGGGGCCCTCGTGACCCCGGTTCTTCACTCCGGCACTCAGTCGCTGCGCTCCTTCGCTCTGTCGCTCCAGAACCGGGGCGGGCTGTGTTTACCTGCGCCGCCTGCGGCGTCGCTGTCGGGGCCCTCGTGACCCCGGTTCTTCACTCCGGCACTCAGTCGCTGCGCTCCTTCGCTCTGTCGCTCCAGAACCGGGGCGGGCCCCGACCACAGATGCCGGCCGTCCGGGAGTAGATACATGGTGTGGATGAGCATGCCGACGATCCGGAGTAGCAATAGACAAGGGCGCATGCCGACCCACCCGGAGTAGCTGGAACTCCCGGGTCCGCATGCCCACCATCCGGCAGCAGAACTGAAGGTCCGCATGCCGACCTGTACACACAGCGGGTCCGCATGCAGACCGGGCCGTCGATGCCACCGCAACCCGCATGCGTCGAGTTTTACGAGACACCTCGAAGGGTTGAGGCCCGTCTCGCCGTTCAGGCCTCGAAGCGCATGCGCCGAAGGCGCGAGTCCCGAGGCCTGAAC
>NZ_JBSFDZ010000087.1:0-3087 GCF_053594175.1 Nocardia sp. NPDC001965 | reverse complement strand
CCGTTCAGGCCTCGAAAGCGCATGAGCCGAAGGCTCGAGTCTCGAGGCCTGAACGGCGAGACTGAGGGGGCCTCAACCCCGCGCGCGCCAGCGCGCCAAAAACACAGCACCTTCACGAACAGGCCCGCATTCCTCACCTTCACCGACATGCCCTGCCCGACCAGCGCGCCGAAAACCCAGCGACGCCACAAGCGAGCCCGCCGTACCGCCTTCGTGGTTGGTGTGGTTGTGTCCGGGCCCGGGGTGGTCGGTGTGGTTGCGTCGGCCTCGGGCGTCTCGCGTTGCCCCCCCGCCCACCCCGCGCCACCGCGCCCGATCCCGTTGACCCTGTAGATTTCTCTGGGTTGTCGGGCACCCGGACGGGTGCTGCGGGTTACGGAAGTGGGTGTCTCGCGCGATGGTTCTGGCCGCGTCGATGCGTGTCGTTGGGCGGATACTGGTCCCCGTGCTCGCCGTGCTGACGGTTTCGTGCGGCGCCGACGAGGCCGAGCCGCTGGTGGTGGGGGCGCAGGAGTCCGCCGAGTCGCGGGTGCTGGCGGCGATCTACGCGCAGGCGCTGGCGCGCACCGGGGCCGCGGTGCGGGTCGAGCCCGGGTTGGCGGATCGGGCCGACGTATTCGCGGCCCTGGATGCCGGGGCCGTCGCCGTGGCCGCCGACCACAACGGTGCGCTGCTGGCGGATTCGAACGTCGGCGCCGAAGCGACCACCGCGCAGGATGTCACGGAGGAACTGAACGGGTCTTTGCCGCAGGGCATCATCACTTCCGATCCGGCCGATGGGGCGGATTTCGAACCGCGGGTGCTGGTCACCGCCGCCACCGCCGAACAGCGTGGGATCGATTCGGTGGAAAGGTTGCGTGCGCACTGTCCGGCCGTCGTCGCCGGGAGCGCGGCGGTGCCGGGTCTGTTCGGGTTGCCCGCGGTGGCCGGGCAGATCTCCGGCTGCGAATTCGCGTCGACGGAGCTCTTTCCCGGACCCGAAGAGTTGCGCCGTGCGCTGGTGGAGGGCCGGGTGCAGGTCGCAGTGCTGAGTGGCCCGGCCGAATTCCTGCCGGGCGGCACCGACGGACTGAAGGTGCTCGCCGATTCCGCGGACGCGATCCGGCCGGAGAATCCGGTCGCGCTGCTGCGCAAGGGGGCGCTGGACGACCGGCAGTCGGAGAAGTTGAACTATGTGGCCGGTGAACTGACCACCGACGAGCTCGCGACCTTGGTGTTGCGGGTTCGTGACGAAGCCGCCGACCCCGCCGAGCTGGCCCGGACCTGGCTGGACGCGCACGGTCTCTGACCGGACTACGATCGGTCCGGTATGCCCGGAATGTTGGCGCGGCCTGCGACGTCGTACCAGGAGTCCGGAGTGACCACGGCATGAGCGGCTGCGGCTCCCGTGCCCCGTTCCTACGGTGCGCCGGTAGTCACCAGGTGGTGCGATCGTGACGCACCGCGACAGATCCACGAACCGGCGCATCGGGCGCCGATCGGACAGGAATGGAAGCTATGCCCACTCAACGCAATCCGTGGCTCGCATTAGGTGCGCTGGTCGTCGGATTCTTCATGATCCTGCTCGATGTGACCATCGTGGCGGTCGCGAACCCGGCGATCATGACCGGCCTGGGTGCCGATATTTCCCAGGTGATCTGGGTGACGAGTGCCTATCTGCTCACCTACGCGGTGCCGCTGCTGATCACCGGGCGCCTGGGCGACCGGTTCGGTCCCAAGAACATCTACCTGATCGGTCTCGCCGTTTTCACGCTGGCATCGCTGTGGTGCGGACTGTCCGGCAGTATCGAGACCTTGATCGCCGCACGGGCGGTGCAGGGGTTGGGCGCGGCGCTGATGACGCCGCAGACCATGGCGGTGATCACCCGCACCTTCCCGCCGGACGGCCGGGGCGCGGCCATGGGTATGTGGGGCGCGGTCGCCGGTCTGGCGACGCTGATCGGCCCGATCCTGGGCGGGGTACTCGTCGACGGTCTCGGCTGGGAATGGATTTTCATCGTCAATGTGCCGGTCGGCGTGGTCGCTTTCGCGCTCGCCGTATGGCTGGTGCCGTCGCTGCCGACCCATCAGCACAAATTCGATTGGCTGGGTGTCGTGCTCAGCGCGGTGGGGATGTTCCTGCTGGTTTTCGGGATCCAGGAGGGCAACACGAAAGACTGGTCGGGCGAGATCTGGGCGATGATCGTGGCGGGGGTCGTGGTGCTGGCGATATTCGTTGCGACCCAGGCGCGCGGTTCCGGGGAGCCGTTGCTGCCGTTGCCGCTTTTCCGTGACCGCAACTTCTCGCTGTCGAATCTGGCGATCGCCAGTATGGGCGCGGCGGTGACGGCGGTCATGGTGCCGCTGTATTTCTATCTCCAGGCCGTGCACGGTATGACGCCCACCCGGTCGGCGCTGGTGCTGGCCCCGATGGCCATCATCACCGGTTTCGCCGCGCCGGTGGTGGGCAAGCTGTCGGGACGCTGGCATCCGCGGCTCATCCCGACCATCGGGTTCCTGCTGTTCGCGATATCCATCTTCTGGTTCGCGGTGGTGATGCGGGATCCGCACGCGAATATCACCTGGCTGGTGGTCGGGGGCGCGGTCGCCGGTGTCTCGAACGCCTGTATCTGGGCGCCGCTGGCCACGACGGCGACCCATAACCTGCCCATTTCGCAGGCCGGTGCCGGTGCGGGCGTGTACAACACGACCCGGCAGGTCGGCTCGGTGCTGGGCAGTGCGGCGATCAGTGCGCTGATCGCCGGTCGGATGAGCGCCGCGGGACTGGCTGGTGCGCCGGCGGGCGAGGGAATGGGCACCGGGCAAGTTCCCGAGCCGGTCCGGCAGGCGTTCAGTACCGCGCTGAGTCAGGCCACCTATCTGCCGGCGGCGTTGTTGCTGGTCGGAGTGGTCGCGTCGGCGCTGTTCATCCGGTTCCAGTCCGGTGACGCGCCGGACGAGACCGCGCTGGACCGGAACAAGGCGGATTCGCTGACGGGTTAGGCCCGCCCCGGCGCCGAACAGGGCCTGGAAACCCTGGCCCAGGTCCTGAAATCGGACCGGCCGCTGCACGCGCTGTGGGAGTTCAGCACCGACACCACCGCGGCC
>NZ_JBSFDZ010000086.1:0-3483 GCF_053594175.1 Nocardia sp. NPDC001965 | reverse complement strand
CTCGAGTCTCGAGGCCTGAACGGCGAGACTTCGGGGGCCTCGAGACTCGAGCCTTCGGCTCATGCGCTTTCGAGGCCTGAACGGCGAGACGGGCCTCAACCCTTTCAAGTGTCTCGTAAAACTCGACTCGGGGGGTTGCGTCGGTTTTCGATGGCCGGGTCTGCATATGGGGCCGCAGTCGACGAACGTATGTAGCCGAGCACGGACGGTACGGAGTCGCGAGCTGCCGGGTTACGGCACATGCCCGCGCACGCCGTTCCCCGACTCCGGATGGTCATCCGAGTAGACGGGCCCGGCCCGCTTCCGGGCCGACGAAGCGTCCGAGCGCTGCCCCGGGCAACAGAGTCGAGAACCGGGACCGAGAGGCCCATCACAAAGGCGGCGTCCACCCCGGTCCAGGATCAACAGAGTGAAAACCGCAGCAACCGTTCACCGGAATTCGAACCCGAGCCCCCGGGGCCGGACCCACCACGACGCCGAAGGCGAGGCCCACCACAAAGGCGGGGCCCGCCCCGGTTCTGGAGCGACAGAGCGAAGGAGCGCAGCGACTGAGCGCCGGAGTGAAGAACCGGGGTCACGAGGGCCCCGCCCCGCGGCGCCGCAGGCGCCGCAAATAAGCACAGCTCCGACCTGCGTGGAATAGCCCGAGATATACCGGGGTTGTGAACGCGCAACGACCTGGGAGGAGACAGTTCCGGATGTGTGCCGCATGATCGAGGGCGTGACCGAGCTACCCGAACCGACCGTCCCGACCCCCGTGCCGACCCCGTCCGCCATGCGCCGGGCGCTGCGCCGGGCACGCGACGGGGTCACGCTGAACGTCGACGAGGCCACGGTGCTGTTGCACGCTCGCGACGAGGACCTGGCTGATCTGTGCCGTAGTGCCGCGCGGGTGCGCGACGCCGGCCTCGAATCGGCCGGGCGACCGAGCACGATCACCTATTCGCGCAATGTTTTCATCCCGCTGACCCATCTGTGCCGCGACACCTGCCACTACTGCACCTTCGTGACGGTGCCGGGCAAATTGCGTGCCCAGGGTCGCGGGATGTTCCTCGAACCCGACGAGGTGCTCGATATCGCGCGTCGCGGTGCCGAACTGGGTTGTAAGGAAGCGCTGTTCACCTTGGGCGACCGGCCCGAGGCCCGCTGGCCCGAGGCCGCCCAGTGGCTCGACGAACGCGGCTACGACTCCACCCTGGACTACCTGCGCGCGGTATCCATCCTGGTACTCGAGGAGACCGGGCTGCTGCCGCATCTGAATCCCGGGGTCATGTCCTGGGAGGAGATCTCGCGTCTCAAACCGGTGGCGCAGTCGATGGGCATGATGCTCGAGACCACCGCGACGCGGTTGTTCACCGAGAAGGGCAACTGCCATTACGGCAGTCCCGACAAGGATCCGGCGGTGCGGCTGCGGGCCATCACCGACGCGGGCCGGCTCTCGGTGCCCTACACCACCGGGATCCTGGTGGGTATCGGCGAGAACATGGCCGAGCGGGCCGATACGATCGCCGCGATCCGCAAACAGCACAAGGCGTTCGGTCATATCCAGGAAGTCATCGTGCAGAACTTCCGGGCCAAGGACGACACCGCCATGCGGCACGCGCCCGACGCCGATTTCGCCGAGTTCCTGGCCACCGTCGCGGTGACCCGGCTGCTGCTCGGGCCCGACGTCTCGGTGCAGGCGCCGCCGAACCTGGTCTCCGGTGAGGAATGCCGCGCCCTGCTGGAAGCCGGTATCGATGACTGGGGCGGTGTGTCGCCGGTGACCCCCGACCACGTGAACCCCGAGCGGCCCTGGCCGAATCTGGATACTCTCGCCGAGATCACCGCCGCCGCCGGTTTCGAACTGGTCGAGCGCACGTCCGCGCATCCGAAATATGTACGCGCCGGGAACCCGTGGATCGATCCGCGGATCGGCGCGCACGTCGCGGCCCTGACCGACGCGGAGACCGGACTGGCGAAAGCCGGCGCGCTCCCGGTGGGCCTGCCCTGGCAGGAACCCGACGAGAGCTGGGAATCGGCGGGTCGCACCGACCTCAATACCGAGATCGATACCGCCGGCCGCAATACCGATACCCGCAGCGATATCGACAACGCCTTCGGTGATTGGGACACCATTCGCGAACAGGTCCGCGATCTGGCGGCCGCGCCGCAGCGGCTGGATGCCGATGTAGCGGCCGCGCTGCGGGCTGCGGAACGAGATCCCGCCGGTCTCACCGACGCCCAGTATCTGGCGCTGGCCACCGCCGACGGTGCCGACCTCGATGCCGTCGCTGCCCTTGCCGACCGGTTGCGCCGCGATGTCTGCGGTGACGACGTCACCTATGTGGTGAACCGCAATATCAACTTCACCAATATCTGCTATACCGGCTGCCGCTTCTGTGCGTTCGCTCAGCGCAAGGGGGACGCCGATGCCTTCACCCTGAGTACCGACGAGGTCGCCGACCGCGCGTGGGAAGCGTATGTGGACGGCGCCACCGAGGTCTGCATGCAGGGCGGGATCGACCCCGACCTGCCGGTGACGGGATACGCGGATCTGGTCCGGGCAGTGAAGGCCAGGGTGCCGGCCATGCACGTCCACGCCTTCAGCCCAATGGAGATCGTGAACGGTGCCTCGCGCGGCGGCGAGAGCGTCCGCGACTGGCTGACCGCGTTGCGGGAAGCCGGCCTGGGCACCATTCCGGGAACGGCGGCCGAGATCCTCGACGACGAGGTGCGGTGGGTTCTCACCAAGGGCAAGCTGCCCGCTTCCGCCTGGATCGATGTCGTCACCACCGCTCATCAGGTCGGGATCCGGTCGAGCTCGACCATGATGTACGGGCATGTGGACAACCCCAGCCACTGGGTCGGGCACCTGCGGGTGCTGCGCGGTATCCAGGACGAAACGGGCGGGTTCACCGAATTCGTCCTGCTCCCGTTCGTCCACCAGAGTGCCCCGCTCTATCTGGCCGGTGCCTCCCGCCCGGGCCCAACCAACCGCGACAATCGCGCCGCGCACGCCCTGGCCCGGATCATGCTGCACGGCCGGATCGACAATATCCAGACCAGCTGGGTGAAACTCGGCACGACCGGCACCCGGGTGATGTTGAGCAGCGGGGCCAACGATCTCGGCGGCACGCTGATGGAGGAGACCATCTCCCGGATGGCCGGTTCACAGCACGGTTCGGCGAAGACGGTGGCCGAACTCACCGAGATCGCCGAAGGTATCGGCCGGCCGGTGCGGGAACGGACCACCACATACGGCGTTCCACCGAAAAGGAACCAGGTGCCGGGTTTGGAACTCGTCTAGCCCTCTCTCATATCTCCGCACGGTCGCCCGTCCATGACCGGGCCGCCCGGTTCTGGAGTACCGGAGTGAAGAACTGATAGGCCCGCCCCGCCGCAGGCCAGGCTCACCACGAAGGCGGGGCCCGCCCCGGTTCTGGAGCGACGGAGCGGGGGAGCGAAGCGGAGGAGCGCAGGAGTGAAGAACCGGGGTCACGA
>NZ_JBSFDZ010000085.1:0-4202 GCF_053594175.1 Nocardia sp. NPDC001965 | reverse complement strand
GATGGTCGTCGTGCGGTGTTGGGTGGGGCCGGTGGTGAGGAGTTCGCGACGCAGTGCCGGGATACGGCGGCGGAGTGCAATCTTCAGGCTGATCGGTTGGATGGTCAGGCCCGGCAGTTGTACGAGGGGGCGAATGCGTTCGAGGTCCAGAAGTGGACGGTGATCGGGTTCGCGGCGATTTTGGCGTGGACGTTGTTTCATGCGGCGATCATGTTCGCGTATGGGGGTGCGCTCGAGGCGTATGTGGCGACGATGCGGACGCGGACGGCGTTGGGGGTGGTGTCGCGGAAACTGCTGGAGTATTTCGCGGGGATGAGTGCGCGGGCGGCCGCGGAGCGGGGGATGTTGGCGCTGGCGGTGAAAGCTGGAGGTTTCGGTGCGTTCCAGGGTGGTGGGATCAATCTGGCGGTGCAGCTCAAGCAGGTCGGTTATGAGCAGCGGGGGGAGGTGGTTTGGAAGGATGTGAAGATCGCCGCGGTTGCGGGTGGTTTCGGTGGTGGCGCTGGTGTGGTGGCGGGTAAGTGGGTGGGGGACCGGTGGGTGGTTCCGGCGACGTTGGCGCGCGCGGAGCTCGCTGATACGACGGGTAAGCGGGTGGCGGTGCAGTTGGGTGGGGCGCTGCTGACCGGTATTCCGGGTGGGTTCGTGGGTGGGATCGTGGGTACGGGGGTGGCGTTGAAGATGTCGGGGGAGAAGTTCACGCTGGAGGCGTTCACGGAGTCTTTGTTGCCGGCGGTGGCGGGCGGGTTTCTGGGGGCGGCGGGGCATAGTCTGGCGAGTCTGCGTGCGGCGGCGCCGCCTGTCGCGGGCGCGGACGGGCCGGGCGTCGCGGGGGCGCCGCGGGGTCCGGATGCCGGTCCCTCTGTGGGTGCTGTCGCGCGGCCGCTGTCGGAGGCGCTGGCCGGGCGTGGCCCGCTCCGGGGTGTGGATCCGTTTGCGGTGCCGAAGTCGCATCAGCAGAAGTTGAACGAGTTGTTGTCGGGGTTGTTGCGGGATATCGATACCGATGTCCCGCAGGTCAATTCGATGGATTGGCGGCCGGGCGGTGTTTCGCTGCCGGAGAACGTGAGTCCGGTGAAGGTGGATTCGCTGGCGCCGCACGCGGATTCCGCGCGGACCGCCGAGGGCCGCGCTGGGGGCTCGGAAACGCCGTTCCGTCCGGGTGTGGATGGCGATCCTGCGCGCGGTGACGGTGACGGTGGCGGGGGCCGGGGTGTGCGGCCGGCTGGGGAATTGCATGCTCGGCTGCTGCAGCGGTTGGGTGAGGCGGAATCGGCCGGTGAGCCTGTGGCCGTCCAACCGGATAAATCGGCGGCGGTGCTGGATGCGGTCGTGAAACCGGATAAATCGGCGATGGTGGATGCGGTCGTCAATGAATTGCCGGGTGGGCGTGGAGATGTCGCCGAGGGGTTTGTCGCGAAGTCGGGGAAGGTGCCCGGTGAGGCGGCTGGTGAGGTGAACACTTCGGGTGGGCGCGATGTGCGCGCTGGGGTGCTGCGGTCCGAGGACGCCGGCGGGCCGGTGCCGCGGCAGCCCGGTATCGACGGTGTGGTGGGGCGGGAGCCGGCTGCTGGGCCACCGGCGAAGGTGGCAGCTGCGGTCGATTCGTCGGTGCCCGTGCGTTCCGGTGCCGAAGCGCCGCCGGTCAAAGCGTCTGCCGAGGCGAAACCGGTGGTGAACAAGCTGGATGCGGTCGGTAGGCCGCTGGGGTATCCGGAGCGGGCGGTTTCGGTCGATGCGGCCGGTGTGGGGTCCGAACCGCCGGTGGTGAAATCGGGGTCGCAGGGTGGTGAGGGCGCGGACACGGTGGTGCAGGTGTCGGGGGAGTCGCCGGAGAAATCGTCTGTGTCTGCCGAGGAACCCGGGCGGGTAGGCGAGGACGGCGGTCCGTCGAGGTTCGACGGTGAGTCCGGTGATGATTCCGGTGCGGGGGCCGGGGAAGGTCCGACGGGGGCCGGTCTGGAAGCGAAGTATCTGCGGGAGGCGCATGAGGTTCTTGCTCGGCATGCGGCCACGGATTGGAGTTTGGTGTCGCGGGAGGGTTTCGATTGGATGATCCGGCACAGTAGTGACCCGTTGGAGTCGGCGGCGGCGATGGTGGAGATCATTCGCCGGGGTGATCCGCAGCATCGGGTGTTGCGGTGGACGCAGGTGATGGCGATGTTGGTGGCCCGGGATGCGGGTGTGGGGAATATGCAGGCGGGGGAGGGTAAGACGTTGGTGTTCCTGGCGGCGGCGGCGTTGAAGGCGGCGCGGGGGGAACCGGTGAATATCATTACGACGCGTGATGGCCTGGCTCATGACGCGTACGGTGAGTATCGGGCCATTCTGGTCGATTACGGGTTCGATATCGTGCGGATGAATCCGGATTCTCCGTATCAGGATCCGGTGGAGGGTCGGCCGACGATCTATATCGGGACGATGGAGGATCTGGGGTTCGGTGAACTCCGGGGGAATGTTCCGGGGGCGCGCCGCAACGGTATCGACGAGATCGATGAAGCGTTGGTGTTCGCGAATACCACGTTCGTGTTGTCGGAGGGTGCGGGGAATCCGGCCGAGGTGAGTGTGGAGGTGGCGGTGACGGATGCGCATGCTTTCCTCACCGATGGCCGGAAAGCGGGGTTGTTCAGTGAGTTCGATTTCGGGCGGGAACCGGGCAGAAGTGGTGGTGGTACCGAGTTGACCGACGCCGGCCGGGTGAAGATCGAGCAGATACTCGGCCGGTCCCTCACCGAGGAGGAAACGAATCGGTTGACGATGGCCGCGGCGGCGGAGTTCGAGTATGTCGAGAACGATCATTATGTGGTGTGGCATCATCCGGAGCGGGGTCCGGAGTATGTGGTCGGTGCCGACGGTGTGCGGAGGTTGAATCCGGATGCGCACAAGATCTATATCATCGATCAGACGTCGCACAAGGTGATGTTCGATGCCGAGACCTCGACCGAGAGCCGGTGGAACGGTGGGTTGGCGCAGGCGATCGAGGCCAAGCACGGTATCCAGATCCGCGATGATCCGGCCAGTTCGGCGTCGATCAGCGCGGAGGAGTTGTTCGCGGCGGACAAGAGCGACGAGATGTTCGGCTTTTCCGGTACGGCCGACGCTGTCGCGGGTGAGTTGCTGAGTAGATACGGTGCGCAGGTGGTCGATATTCCGCGGTTCAAGGAACTGCAGTTGAAGATCGCCGATGACTATGTCGCTGTCGGTATCGACGGTGTGATCAGTCATCAGGACGCGAAGTTGGCGGCGATGGCTTCCAGTATCGCCGAGCGGCAACCTTCGGGTCTTCCTCAGTTGGCGGTCTGTAACCGGAACAGCGAAGTCGCTCGGCTGTCGGCGATGCTGGACGAGGCCGGGGTGGAGCATATCGCGGTCGATGCGAAGTTCTTTCTGCGTCACGGGGTGGACGCCGAAGCGAAGTTGCAGCAGATCTTTCACGAGGCGGGGCAGCGGGGCAAGGTGCTGGTGATCAACCGGCAGGGGGGCCGGGGGGTGGATATTCCGGTGGCCGCGGATGTGAACGCCGAGGGCGGTCTGCATGTGTTGATCTCGGGGCGGTCGGCGGAGTCGCGGGCGGTGGATGTCCAGGTCGAGAACCGTACTGCGCGTAGCGGCGGTAACGGTAGTGCGCAGTATTTCACCGCGGTCGACGACGCGCTCTACGCCGATGCGCCGGAGGCGCAGATATCGATCATCCGTTACGCCCAGCATCAGGATGCACTCGCCGAGCATCGCGCCGCCCTGGCCGAGCACGCGACCGCGCCCAGCCGACAGACTCAGGAGAAACTCGCGCAGACGCTGAACAAGGTCGAGGTCACCGAACGTAACCTGTCGTCGGCCAATGCCGATATCCGGGCGCTGGCCGAGAAACTACAGCCCGCCGGTCTCCGCACGGCCGACACCCACGACCCCGCGACCGCGTATCTGCCCAACGCGCCACCGGTCACCGATAACTCCGCCACCGACCCCGAGCGCACCGCGGACCCGAAGCCACCACCACCGCTGACCGGCACCGTCGGCGACCAACCCACCCCCGCCGCGCCCACGCCTGCCGAGACCCCGGCCGGACCGTCGGCGGCGTTACCGCAGCACAACCCACTCGCCCCGACCTCAGCCGAATCACCGTCGGCTGCCACGCCCGGCGCGGAGATCGCCGCCGCGGCGGCTGCCTCCGAGACCGAGGCCGCACCCGAAATCCTCGACGC
>NZ_JBSFDZ010000084.1:0-4311 GCF_053594175.1 Nocardia sp. NPDC001965 | reverse complement strand
CCTCGTGACCCCGGTTCTTCACTCCTGCGCTCCTCCGCTTCGCTCCCCCGCTCCGTCGCTCCAGAACCGGGGCGGGCCCCGCCTTTGTGGTGGGCTCTGCTATCGGTGGGGTGGTCGAACGGTGGGTCCGATCGGATGGATTGCTCGTCTGTTGACCTCAACCTAAGTAGAGGTCTTACGTTCTGATCATGAACACGACGCTCACCTCGGAACATATCGACTACCTGGCCGGGCAGCAGCTCGGCCGGTTGGCCACCGTCGCGCCGGACGGGGCACCGCAGAACAATCCGGTCGGGTTCCGCTACAACCCCGAACTCGGCACGATCGATATCGCAGGCTGGAATATGGGTCGGTCCCGCAAGTTCCGGAACCTGGCGGGTAACAACCGGGTGGCGTTCGTGGTGGACGATATCGCCTCGGTGCAGCCGTGGCGGGTGCGGTGCCTGGAGATCCGGGGTACAGCGGAAGCACTCACCGGCACGGTCACCTATATCGGGCCCGACGAAAGCGAGCTGATCCGGATCCACCCCGAACGGGTCCTCGCCTTCGGGCTCTGACCCTCACCCTCGGGCGCTGGCCCCGTCGTCCCGGCGTGGGGGCCGACGTCGGGACGACGAGAAATCGATCGGGGCCGGGGCACCCGCTCCTAGTTGTGCGCGTGCAGGGCTTCGTTCAATTCGATGCCGGTACCGGCACGCGGGACCACCTCCACGGTTCCGGTCCGCGAATTGCGCCGGAACAGCAGGTTGTCCTTGCCGCTGAGCTCGGCGGCCTTCACCACGGTGCCGTCCGGAGCCGTGACCTTGGTGCCGGCGGTCAGGTAGAGACCGGCCTCGACCACGCAGTCGTCGCCGAGCGGAATGCCCAGACCCGAGTTGGCGCCGAGCAGGGACCGCTCACCGATCGAGATGACGGTGGTACCGCCACCGGAGAGGGTGCCCATGGTGGAGGAGCCGCCACCGATATCGGAGCCGTCGCCGACGACGACTCCGGCGGAGATCCGGCCCTCGACCATCGAGGTGCCCAGGGTGCCGGCATTGAAGTTCACGAAACCCTCGTGCATCACGGTGGTTCCGGCCGCCAGATGCGCGCCCAGGCGGACCCGGTCGGCGTCACCGATGCGTACCCCGGCGGGGACCACATAGTCGACCATCCGCGGGAATTTGTCGATGCTGTACACGGTGACCGGTCCCCGCGCCCGCAGTTTGGCGCGGGTGGTCTCGAACCCCTCCACCGCGGCGGGGCCGTGGTTGGTCCACACCACATTGCTGAGCAGGGCGAACTGACCCTCCAGGCTCACCTGGTGGGGCCGGACCAGGCGGTGGGAGAGCAGATGAAGCCGCAAATAGACATCGTGGGCGTCCACGGGGGCGGCCGACAGGTCGGCGATGGTGGTGCGCACCGCGATCACCTCGACACCGCGCGCCGGGTCCGGGCCCACCAGATCGGCGAGTTCGGCGGGCGCGGTCGCGAGACGTTCGGTGCCGGTGTCACCGAACTCACCCAGCTCCGGGCTGGGAAACCAGGTGTCCAGAACGGTCCCGTCCGAGGTCACGTTGGCGATGCCGATGGCGGATGCTCCCTGAGTGCTCACGAAACCGAAGCCTACCCACCGACAGGCCCGCGGTGGTGGGGCACCTCTACGCTCGTATCCCGTGACCCTCGACCTGCACGCCGACCCCGTCGCGCTCACCGCGGCCCTCGTCGACATCCCGAGCGTATCCCGGGACGAAGCCGCGATCACCGCGGCCGTGGAGACAGCGCTCCGTACTCAGACCACCGGTTTCGAGGTGCTGCGGCGCGGCAATGTGGTGCTCGCGCGGACGAACCGCGGGCTACCGACCCGAGTCGTCCTGGCCGGGCATCTCGATACCGTGCCCATCGCCGACAATGTGCCGGGCCGGTTCACCACCGAGAACGGTGCCGACGTGTTCTACGGCTGTGGTTCGGTCGATATGAAATCGGGCGACGCGGTATTCCTGCATCTCGCGGCCACCGTCGCCGAACCGGTTCACGATCTGACCCTGATCTTCTACGACTGCGAGGAGATCTCCGCCGACTTCAACGGACTCAACGCCATCGAGCGGGAAGTACCGGAATGGCTGGACGGCGATCTCGCGATCCTCGGTGAACCCTCCGGTGGCTGGATCGAGGCCGGCTGTCAGGGCACACTGCGGGTCCGGTTGAGCACGGGTGGCGTCCGGGCGCATTCGGCCCGCTCCTGGCTGGGCGACAACGCCATCCACCGGTTGGCGCCCGTGCTGGCCCGGCTCTCGGAGTATCGCGCCCGGGAAGTCGATATCGACGGCTGCCGGTACCGCGAAGGCCTGTCCGCGGTTCGCGTCGCCGGCGGCGTCGCGGGCAATGTGGTGCCCGACGCGGCCGAGCTGGAGGTGAACTTCCGGTTCGCCCCGGATCGTTCGGTGGAACAGGCGATCGAGCACGTCCGGGAGGTGTTCGCGGGGCTGGAGATCGAATTCGAGGTCACCGACACGGCGGCGGGCGCACTGCCCGGGCTCACCGCGCCGGCCGCCCGCGGCCTCGTCGATACGGTCCTCGCGCACGGTTCGGCGGGGGTCCGGGCGAAATACGGCTGGACCGATGTCTCCCGCTTCGCCGCCCGCGGTATCCCCGCTGTGAACTTCGGTCCCGGCGACCCCAACCTCGCCCACAAACGCGACGAGCATGTTCCGCTGGCACAGATCACCGCGGTCACCGAGATGCTGCGCGGCTACCTCACCGGTTCGCCCTAGCCGCCCCGCGAATCAGGGACCCCGCTCAGGGGCCACACCGCGCCGAGTTCGGCGAGACCACGAGGGCCGAGACGGGCCTCGACCCGCACCGTTGCAGACGGCGCCAAATACACTGCGACCATGTCAACCGACGCCGCCGAATCCGGGATGGCCGGCAAGCCCAGAACCCGCTACCGCGGGCCCATCATGTTCCGCCGGGAACGGACCCCGCGGGGCACCACCGCCGACCAGCATCTGCTGGACCAGCGCAGCGACAGCGACTGGGTGCACACCGATCCGTGGCGGGTCCTGCGGATCCAGGCCGAATTCGTGGAAGGCTTCGGCGCTCTCGCCGAGGTCCCGCGGGCGGTGAGCGTATTCGGTTCGGCGCGGACCGACCCCGGGCATCCGGAGTACCGGGCCGCGCGGGACCTGGGTGTCGCCCTGGCGAAAGCCGGATTCGCGGTGATCACCGGGGGTGGGCCCGGCGTGATGGAGGCCGCCAACCGGGGGGCCTCCGAAGCGGGCGGCTACTCCATCGGGCTCGGTATCGAGCTGCCGTTCGAGCAGAGCCTCAACGACTGGGTCGATCTGGGTATCAACTTCCGGTACTTCTTCGTCCGCAAGACCATGTTCGTGAAGTACTCCCAGGCCTTCGTCTGTATGCCCGGCGGCTACGGAACCCTCGACGAGTTGTTCGAGGCCCTCACCCTGGTGCAGACCCGCAAGATCACCCGGTTCCCGATCATCCTCTTCGGCAGCAAGTACTGGGCGCCGCTGGTGGAGTGGATCCGGAACTCGCTGGCCGCCGACGGTCGTATCGCCCCGAGCGATATCGACCTGCTGCACATCACCGACGAGATCGATGATGTGGTCCGGATCATCCAGGAATACGCGCCCGGGAGCGCCACCGTCGAGACAGTCGGAACGGAAGACGAATGGTGACTTCACGAGCCTTCGCGTTGTGCGTGTACTGCTCGGCGAGCACCACCGATTCCGTACAACTCGCCCTGGCCACCCGGGTCGGCGCCGAGGTGGCGCGGCGCGGGTGGCAACTGGTGTCCGGCGGTGGAAACGTCTCGATGATGGGTGCGCTGGCCACGGCGACGCGGGCCGGCGGCGGCAACACGATCGGCGTCATCCCGAAACACCTGGTCCACCGGGAGGTGGCCGATGTGGACTCCGACGAACTCGTGGTCACCGACACCATGCGCCAGCGCAAGCAGGTGATGGAGGACCGTGCCGACGCTTTCCTCACGCTGCCCGGCGGAATCGGCACTCTGGAGGAATTCTTCGAGACCTGGACCGGCGGTCATCTGGGCCAGCACGACAAGCCGATGGCCATCCTGGATCCCGCGGGGCACTACAGCGGCCTGTTCACCTGGCTCGGGGAACTCCACGAGCGCGGTTTCGTCCCGAAGGAGGCGCTGGACCGGATCACGGTGACGCCCGACCTCACGACGGCATTCGACGCGCTGGACCGAGGGTGAGGGTTTTGCTGCTCAACCGGCCCAGCATTACCGCGAGCGCGGCGTGCAGGACCATGAACAGTGACGAGCCCCTGGCGTGGGCCAGTTCC
>NZ_JBSFDZ010000083.1:0-5288 GCF_053594175.1 Nocardia sp. NPDC001965 | reverse complement strand
TATGTTCCGGCGGTGTCCTACTCTCCCACACCCTGTCGAGTGCAGTACCATCGGCGCTGGCAGGCTTAGCTTCCGGGTTCGGAATGGGACCGGGCGTTTCCCTGCCGCTATAACCGCCGTAACTCTATGAAACTATCCACAGAGAGCCACCCCCAACAATCCCGGGTACCGAACCCGGAATCATGGAGTGTCTTCTGTATCTGTGTGTTGTTTCAGATACTGCACAGTGGACGCGTAGCAATCTTTGTTCAGTAAGCCCTCGGCCTATTAGTACCGGTCACCTCCACACATTACTGTGCTTCCAGTTCCGGCCTATCAACCCCATGGTCTGTAGGGGGCCTTAACCACTCTAGGTGGTGGGAAACCTCATCTTGGAACAGGCTTCCCGCTTAGATGCTTTCAGCGGTTATCCCTTCCGAACGTAGCCAACCAGCCGTGCCCCTGGCGGGACAACTGGCACACCAGAGGTTCGTCCGTCCCGGTCCTCTCGTACTAGGGACAGCCTTCCTCAAGTTTCCAACGCGCGCGGCGGATAGAGACCGAACTGTCTCACGACGTTCTAAACCCAGCTCGCGTGCCGCTTTAATGGGCGAACAGCCCAACCCTTGGGACCTACTCCAGCCCCAGGATGCGACGAGCCGACATCGAGGTGCCAAACCATCCCGTCGATATGGACTCTTGGGGAAGATCAGCCTGTTATCCCCGGGGTACCTTTTATCCGTTGAGCGACACCGCTTCCACTTGCCGGTGCCGGATCACTAGTCCCGACTTTCGTCCCTGCTCGACATGTCTGTCTCACAGTCAAGCTCCCTTGTGCACTTGCACTCGACACCTGATTGCCAACCAGGCTGAGGGAACCTTTGGGCGCCTCCGTTACATTTTGGGAGGCAACCGCCCCAGTTAAACTACCCACCAGGCACTGTCCCTGAACCAGATCATGGTCCGAGGTTAGAGGTCCAATACGATCAGAGTGGTATTTCAACGATGACTCCACACACACTGGCGTGCATGCTTCACAGTCTCCCACCTATCCTACACAAACCGTACCGAACACCAATACCAAGCTATAGTGAAGGTCCCGGGGTCTTTTCGTCCTGCCGCGCGTAACGAGCATCTTTACTCGTAATGCAATTTCGCCGAGTCTGTGGTCGAGACAGCTGAGAAGTCGTTACGCCATTCGTGCAGGTCGGAACTTACCCGACAAGGAATTTCGCTACCTTAGGATGGTTATAGTTACCACCGCCGTTTACCGGGGCTTAAATTCTCAGCTTCGCGCCGAAGCGCTAACCGGTCCTCTTAACCTTCCGGCACCGGGCAGGCGTCAGTCCGTATACATCGTCTTACGACTTCGCACGGACCTGTGTTTTTAGTAAACAGTCGCTTCTCACTGGTCTCTGCGGCCCAAACCAGCTCAGGAAGTAAATTCCGTCACCAGCCCAGGCCCCCCTTCTCCCGAAGTTACGGGGGCATTTTGCCGAGTTCCTTGACCACAGTTATCTCGATCGCCTTAGTATTCTCTACCTGACCACCTGTGTCGGTTTGGGGTACGGGCCGTGTACCAACTCACTAGAGGCTTTTCTCGGCAGCATAGGATCACTGAATTCGCCTCAATCGGCTACGCATCACCTCTCAGGCTATATGCTGTGCGGATTTGCCTACACAACGCCCTACAGGCTTACACCAGTACAACCACTGACTGGCCCAGCTACCTTCCTGCGTCACCCCATCGCTTGACTACTACACCCAGGGTCGTGCGCAGCCGCTTTCAGCCTCCCGAAGGAGGTCCGTCCACATTTGGGCACTTAGCACAGATGATTCGCCATTGGGCGCGGATACACGGGTACGGGAATATCAACCCGTTGTCCATCGACTACGCCTGTCGGCCTCGCCTTAGGTCCCGACTAACCCTGGGCGGATTAACCTGGCCCAGGAACCCTTGGTCATTCGGCGGACGAGTTTCTCACTCGTCTTTCGCTACTCATGCCTGCATTCTCACTCGCGCAGCCTCCACAACTAGGTCACCCCGCTGCTTCCCTGGCTACACGACGCTCCCCTACCCAGCCACACCACTGCACACACCCCCGTAGAGGCATGTGGATGTATTGTGCGACTGCCGCGGCTTCGGCGGTGTACTTGAGCCCCGCTACATTGTCGGCGCAGGATCACTCGACCAGTGAGCTATTACGCACTCTTTCAAGGGTGGCTGCTTCTAAGCCAACCTCCTGGCTGTCTGCGCAATCCCACATCCTTTTCCACTTAGTACACGCTTAGGGGCCTTAGCCGGCGATCTGGGCTGTTTCCCTCTCGACTACGAAGCTTATCCCCCGCAGTCTCACTGCCGCGCTCTCACTCACCGGCATTCGGAGTTTGGCTGATTTCGGTAAGCTTGTGGGCCCCCTAGACCATCCAGTAGCTCTACCTCCGGTGAGAAACACGCGACGCTGCACCTAAATGCATTTCGGGGAGAACCAGCTATCACGGAGTTTGATTGGCCTTTCACCCCTACCCACAGCTCATCCCCTCAGTTTTCAACCTAAGTGGGTTCGGGCCTCCACGACGTCTTACCGTCGCTTCACCCTGGCCATGGGTAGATCACTCCGCTTCGGGTCTAGAACACGCGACTCAAACGCCCTATTCGGACTCGCTTTCGCTACGGCTACCCCACACGGGTTAACCTCGCCACATGCCACTAACTCGCAGGCTCATTCTTCAAAAGGCACGCCATCACCCACCACAGTAAACTGTGCACAGGCTCTGACGGATTGTAAGCGCACGGTTTCAGGTACTATTTCACTCCCCTCCCGGGGTACTTTTCACCTTTCCCTCACGGTACTAGTCCGCTATCGGTCACCAGGGAGTATTCAGGCTTACCGGGTGGTCCCGGCAGATTCACAGCAGATTTCACGGGCCCGCTGCTACTCGGGCACCCACTACAACAGAGAACGTGTTTTCGCCTACCGGACTCTCACCGTCTACGGTTGGCCGTCCCAGACCAATTCAGCTAACACGAACTTTTCTGACTGTTGCTCGCCACGGCAGTGACAAGAAAGTGAGCCCCACGACCCCACACGTGCAACGCCTGCCGGCTATCACACACGCATGGTTTAGCCTCATCCGCTTTCGCTCGCCACTACTCACGGAATCACATGTTGTTTTCTCTTCCTGTGGGTACTGAGATGTTTCACTTCCCCACGTTCCCTCCACACACCCTATATATTCAGATGCGGGTAACACGACATCACTCGTGCTGGGTTTCCCCATTCGGACACCCTCGGATCACAGCTCGGTTGACAGCTCCCCGAGGCTTATCGCAGCCTCCTACGTCCTTCATCGGCTCCTGGTGCCAAGGCATCCACCGTACGCTCTTAAAAACTTACAAAACAAAGATGCTCGCGTCCACTGTGCAGTTCTCAAACAACACACCCACCCAGAACTTTCACCCGCACCAGCCGAAAACTCCCTGAGAAGCCCTCGCGGTATGAACGGAGATCCGAGCGGATCGTATTATCTTGCCTGGAAAGAACGCCTGTTCTTTCAGGACCCAACAGTGTGTTGATATATCCACCACAACCAAGAGACACAGCCCTCAGCCATACGCAATGGAAGTTGTCAGCGTTCCACCCATGAGCAACCATCGGAAAACATTCGCTTCCGAAATGGCTCTGCCACCACCGGTACTCGACTCTTCGAGCCGGCGTGGAGAATGCTCCTTAGAAAGGAGGTGATCCAGCCGCACCTTCCGGTACGGCTACCTTGTTACGACTTCGTCCCAATCGCCGATCCCACCTTCGACGGCTCCCTCCACAAGGGTTAGGCCACCGGCTTCGGGTGTTACCGACTTTCATGACGTGACGGGCGGTGTGTACAAGGCCCGGGAACGTATTCACCGCAGCGTTGCTGATCTGCGATTACTAGCGACTCCAACTTCACGGGGTCGAGTTGCAGACCCCGATCCGAACTGAGACCGGCTTTAAGGGATTCGCTCCACCTCACGGTATCGCAGCCCTCTGTACCGGCCATTGTAGCATGTGTGAAGCCCTGGACATAAGGGGCATGATGACTTGACGTCGTCCCCACCTTCCTCCGAGTTGACCCCGGCAGTCTCTCACGAGTCCCCGCCATTACGCGCTGGCAACATAAGATAAGGGTTGCGCTCGTTGCGGGACTTAACCCAACATCTCACGACACGAGCTGACGACAGCCATGCACCACCTGTACACCGACCACAAGGGGGCCTACATCTCTGCAGGTTTCCGGTGTATGTCAAACCCAGGTAAGGTTCTTCGCGTTGCATCGAATTAATCCACATGCTCCGCCGCTTGTGCGGGCCCCCGTCAATTCCTTTGAGTTTTAGCCTTGCGGCCGTACTCCCCAGGCGGGGTACTTAATGCGTTAGCTACGGCACGGATCCCGTGGAAGGAAACCCACACCTAGTACCCACCGTTTACGGCGTGGACTACCAGGGTATCTAATCCTGTTCGCTACCCACGCTTTCGCTTCTCAGCGTCAGTTACTTCCCAGAGACCCGCCTTCGCCACCGGTGTTCCTCCTGATATCTGCGCATTTCACCGCTACACCAGGAATTCCAGTCTCCCCTGAAGTACTCAAGCCTGCCCGTATCGACCGCAAGCTCGGGGTTGAGCCCCGAGTTTTCACGATCGACGCGACAAGCCGCCTACAAGCTCTTTACGCCCAGTAATTCCGGACAACGCTCGCACCCTACGTATTACCGCGGCTGCTGGCACGTAGTTGGCCGGTGCTTCTTATACTCCTACCGTCACTTTCGCTTCGTCGGAGTCGAAAGAGGTTTACAACCCGAAGGCCGTCATCCCTCACGCGGCGTCGCTGCATCAGGCTTCCGCCCATTGTGCAATATTCCCCACTGCTGCCTCCCGTAGGAGTCTGGGCCGTGTCTCAGTCCCAGTGTGGCCGGTCGCCCTCTCAGGCCGGCTACCCGTCGTCGCCTTGGTAGGCCATTACCCCACCAACAAGCTGATAGGCCGCGGGCTCATCTTGCACCGATAAATCTTTCCACCCTCGACCATGCAGTCGAAGGTCATATCCGGTATTAGACCCAGTTTCCCAGGCTTATCCCAGAGTGCAAGGCAGATCACCCACGTGTTACTCACCCGTTCGCCGCTCGTGTACCCCGAAGGGCCTTACCGCTCGACTTGCATGTGTTAAGCACGCCGCCAGCGTTCGTCCTGAGCCAGGATCAAACTCTCCGTTGAAGACTCACAATCACACCCGAAGGCGCAATCAAAAGTACAAACTAGAGTCCGAAAACC
>NZ_JBSFDZ010000082.1:0-5517 GCF_053594175.1 Nocardia sp. NPDC001965 | reverse complement strand
CCTTGCCACGGCGTCAAGTGTCGTCATCACGGCACCTTCCCGCTGACCATCCGGTCAGCGAATCAGGCCGGAAACACCGTTAAATCCACAGTCCCGGTCGGTCCAGCGCGGGTTCGGTGGTGGTGACTGTTTGCGGAGAGCCTGGTGAGCTGCTTATCGTGCGGCTGGTGTGTGTGCCAGCGGCACTGGGCGGGCCCGATCGCAGAGTGTCGGATCGGGCCCACCGTTTGCTCGGGCGCGCATCGATGTCGGGTACGCGCTCGTCGGTGGTGTGCGCCAGAGCGCTCAGCGCCGCGTTGGACGCGATTCGATCTCGGGTCGGTGCATGGCGAGTTTGCGATGACAGAGTTGCTGCACAAGCTGGTATGTCCGAACGTCCAGGCCGTGGGCTTTCCCGGTGTTGAGTAGCCAGAGGACGCGTTGATAGAAGACCGCGGGCGTGATCCCGAACGTGGGGAGGATGTATTCGTCGCCGTCGAAGCGGTGCCACCGTACGGCGAATTCCAGGATCGAGCGCTCGTTCGGTGTCATGTCTTACTCGCTCCGGTGCTGTCGGCGCTCATACGAGATCGTTTGTGCTGAAACCATGTTCGAGCTTGTTCTTGACTGCGGTGAGGTAGCGCGCGGCGTCGGCGCCGTCGACGATGCGGTGGTCGTAGGAGATCGAAAGATAGGCCATCGACCGGGCGCTGATGGTCAGGTTCCCGTCGTGCCGGGCCGGGACCAGCCGTTCGACCACTGCGCCGGTGCCGAGGATGCCGGTCTGAGGCTGGTTGATGATGGGGGTGTCGAACAGCGCGCCGCGGCTTCCGGTGTTGGTGAGGGTGAAGGTGCCGCCGCTGAGCTCGTCAGGGGCGATCGTGCCTGTGCGTACCTTGTTCGCCTTGTTCGCGATGGCCTGGGCGAGTCCGATCAGAGTCAGGGTGTGGGCGTCGCGGATGACAGGCACCATCAGCCCCTTCTCGCTGTCGACGGCCATTCCTAGGTGGACCTCCTCGTAATAGGTGGCCTCAGTGACCTCGGGGTTGAGCGAGGCGTTCAGCATTCGATGTGCGGCCAGAGCCTCGACGGCCGCCTTGCCAAAGAAGGGCAGGAACGACAGTTTTATGCCGGTGCGGGCGAGGAATGCGTCCTTGTGCTGTGCGCGCAGGGCAGCGATGGCAGTGACATCGACCTCCAGCACGGTGGTCAGCTGAGCGGAGGTCTGCAGTGACTCCACCATGCGCTGCGCAATGGTCCGGCGGATTCGCGGCAGCCTCTCAATTGTGGTCCCGGGGCGGACGGTAGGGGGTGCGGCGGCCTTCTGGACAGCGCGAGCGGGCGCTCCCGCTGGAGAAGGCGTGGTGGCCACTCCGACGCTCTCGGGCTCGGAGGAACTGCTCGGGGCCGGGGCGGCAGCCGCCGGTACCTGGGCAAGCGCATCGGCAACCGGAGGCGTCAGCGGGGCCGGCTGTGCCGATTCGGCAACCGGACCCGTCGATGCTGTCGCTTGCCAAGCTTCGAGCCTGGGATTCGTTGTGTGTCTGCCGGATTGGGCGATGATCGCGAGCGCGGTGCCGACCGAGACTACGGTGTCCTCTTCGACAAGGATCCGGTCGAGCACGCCGCTCGCAGGGGAAGGGATCTCGGTATCGACCTTGTCGGTGGCCACCTCCAGCAGGGGCTCCTCGGCCTCGACGCGGTCGCCGGGTACTTTCAGCCAGCGGGTGATGGTGCCTTCCTCGACGCTTTCGCCGAGGGCGGGCAGGTGCAGCGTCGTGGTGACGATCTGGTCGGTTGTCATTACGTTGCGGGCTCCAGGTGCGGGGAATCAGGGCAGGATGTCGAGCGCGGCGCGCACGATGCTGTCGGTGTCGACGCCGTGGTAGCGGTAGACGTCCTCGAGCGAACCGACCTGGCCGAACTTGCTGACTCCCAGGGCGGTGCTGCGCACGCGGTTGATTCCAGCGAGGAAGGCGAGGGTATGGGGGTGGCCGTCGAGGACGGTAATCATCGGCGTCGCGCGGTCGGACGGGAAGAGTTGGTCGAGGATCCAGCTCTCGCCGGCGTTACGCCCGTGGCGAGCTTGGAGCGCCTCGAATAGCAGTCCCGGACTCGTGATGCACACGACGTCGGCCGGGACTCCGGTCTGCTCCAATCTCTCTGCCGCAGCGAGCGCTTCGGAAATCAGGGCGCCCATCGCGACAATCGTGAGCTGGGCGCCCGCGCGCCGCATCAGCGGGTAGCCGCCGGCGACCACCTGCCGCCTACGTCGTTCGCGGGCCGCCGGGTCGGTGGGCACGTCGGCCAGGGTCTGGTCGACGGGGCGAGTGGACAGCCGCAGGTAGGCCGAGGTGCCGTCGGGGCGGCCCATCCGGGCCAGGCTGGCCAGCAGGGTCCACTCCACGTCGATAGCGAAGGCGAGATCGTAGCTGACGCAGCCCGGTTGTTCCAGGCCGATGGACGGAGTCTTGATCGACTGGTGGGCTCCGCCCTCGGCGGCAAGGGTGACTCCGGAAGGCGTGCCGACCAGGATCGACTGCCCGCCGGCGTAGATGCCGTAGGACCACGGTTCGAGTGCTCGCTCGACGAAGGGGTCATAGAGCACCCCGATCGGGAACAGCGGTTGCCCCCATCGACTCCACGTCGCGCCGAGTTCGCCGATCAGGCCGACCAGGTTGGTCTCGGCGATACCGAGTTCCATGTGCTGTCCGCTGGGGCGCTCGTTCCAGTGCATGATGGTCTCGGCGTCGTCGGCGAACCAGTTGTGCCGTTCGTCGGGCGACCACACGCCCATCTTGTTCACCCAGCCACCCAGGTTCGTGGTCGAGCTCACGTCGGGGCTGACGGTCACCACTCGCTGCGCGGCGTCGGGCGCGGCCCGGGTCAGATCCAGAAGTACCCGCCCCAACGCTGCCTGGGTGGTGGAGGTGCCCTTGGGGGTGCGGCCGAAATCGGCGGGAATGGTGATGTCGGGCAGCGCGGGCACGGGGTCTCGTTGCAGGTGTGCCGCGGTGGCCTCACACAGCTGTCCGGCGGCAGTGTCGGCTGGGAACCGCTGCCAGGGACGTTGCGGATCGTGACCGATCCCCTCGGCGAATCGGGTGTATTCGTCGACAGTGAGCAGTGCGGAATGGTTCTGTGGGTGGCCCTGGGTGGGCAGGCCGTAACCCTTGATGGTGTAGGCGATGATCACGGTCGGGCGGGTGTCGTCGATCTGGCCGTAGGCCTGGATCAGCGCAGCCAGATCATGGCCGCCCAGATTGCGGACCGCCGCAGTGAGGGTGTTGTCATCCAGATCGGCGATGAGTGCGGCGATGCGATCGCGGCCGGTTCCGGTGCCGGGTAGCCGGGTTCGCACTTCTTCGGCGCTGCATCGCAGCAGTCGCTGGTACTCCGGATTGGGCATCTCGAGAATGCGGATGCGCAGCGCATCGCCGCCGGGCCGGGCGAACAGTGATTCGAGCAACCGTCCGAATTTGACAGTGAGAACCTGCCAGCCCGCGGCCTCGAACATCTTCTCGAGTCGGCGCGCGGCGATGTTGGGCACCACCCGGTCCAGGGACTGGCGGTTGAGGTCGACGATCCACACCACCTCGCCCAGCTCGGCGATACCCGGATCCAGGATCGCCTCCCACACCGCGCCCTCGTCGAGTTCGGCATCGCCGACCAGGGAGTATTGCCGGCCGGACCCAGTAGCGCCGAGGTGGGTATCGACGTAGCGGCGTGCCATCGCTCCCCAGATCGGGGCGGTGGCGCCGATGCCGACGGACCCTGTGGAATAGTCCACGGTGTCGGGGTCCTTGGTGCGGCTGGGGTAGGACTGCAGGCCTCCGAATTCACGCAGGGTCGTCAGGTACTGCTCCTCGAGGTCGCCGAGCAGGTAGCTGATGCCGTGCAGGACGGGGGAGGCGTGCGGTTTGACCGAGACTCGATCACCGGGACGCAATTGGTCGAACCACAGCGCGGTCATGATCGAGACCATCGAGGCACACGACGCTTGGTGCCCGCCAACCTTGAGACCGGTCGGGTTGGGGCGAATCCTGTTGGCGTGGTGGATGATCGAGGTGGAAAGCCATAGCAGGCGCCGTTCGATCGATTCGAGCGCTTCGTAGTCCGGATCGGTGCCGGAGGAGCCCAAAGAGCTGATCTCGGGCACGATGAGGGCGTAGTTCATGACCTCTCCTTGCATGCAGGACGCGGCCTCGGCGCACCAGGCGCCTGCGGTGGGTAGCGAAATCGGCCGTGCGGGGCGGAGCTGGTGGGCGTGCGCCGGTCGACGAGGCAGGGTGATGAACCGATGCGCTGTGCGATCGACCCCGATCTGCCGTGGTGTTGTAGCAGTTGACCAGGTGTTTTCGGATAGTGCAATCCCCGGGGTCGAGCATGAGCAGAATGCACACGAGAAGCGGGAGACCGCGGAGAACGGTGGGCACTATGACAACCACACCCGCAAGGGGAATTGATTGGGCGATCTTGTCGGGAATCGTGTGGACTCACCAGCAGATGGAGATAGCGCCGCTCTGCCAGGTCATCTGTGCAGAAATCGATATTCATTCGGTCATCGGCATACAGTATGGTCAGTACACCATCCAGATGTGCAATATCTTGCACATCAAGGCGTGATCAGTCAGTTGGAGGATGCGCATCATGCCGAGAACGAACGTCGCCGACAGTATCGATGTGCGAATCCTGGTAGCTCTGAGCGAAGACCCGCGGGCGACGGTGCTCGCGTTGGCTGACAGGACCGGCCTGTCCCGAAACACGGTGCAAGCCAGGCTTGCCCGGTTCGAGCAGAAAGGAATGCTGCATTCGTTCGAACGGCGCATCGACCCGGCTGCTCTCGGCTACCCGTTGGCGGCCTTCATCCTGACCACCGTCACCCAGCGCGAACTGTCGGCGATCGCCGACGCGCTCGTGAACATCCCCGAGGTCCTGCAGGTTCATGGCCTCAGCGGGGTGACCGATCTCCTGATCCAAGTGGTCGCTCAGGATGCCGACGACCTCTACCGGATCGCCGGGCAGATTCTCGATGTCTACGGCGTGGAGAAGACGACCACCGCGCTGGTGATGCGCCCTCTGGTCGACTTCCGCTTGAATCCTTTGCTAGACCGAATCGCCGGGTCGCCGGATACATCACACCCGCCGGGCTCGGAGCGGTGATTGATGTGATGGCAGTTCGGCCTTCGGCGCCTTGTTGGCGGCGCGAAAGTGTGACGCGAGCAGCGGATCGCTTATCGGTGGGGCAGCCAGCGATGAGCGCGTCGTTAGCGAAGCTGCGCAAAGTTTTCGGTGATGCTCTGCTGGTGCAGCAGGGGCGAGAGTTGGTGCCCACTACGCTCCGACCGCCATCGCCGACAGCTCGTACTGACTGTCAGTCCCAGTGATGGTTGGCATCGTTAATCATCGCTAACAGCACGGTGATGTGGGCCACTAGTGTTCTGCGCCTGAAATGCGTTGGATATATCGGGCGAGGGAGTCGAGGATCTCCTCGGCGGTCTTGCGCCAGACGAACGGCCGGGGGTTGGCGTTCCAGTG
>NZ_JBSFDZ010000081.1:0-5909 GCF_053594175.1 Nocardia sp. NPDC001965 | reverse complement strand
ACGGCGACGTCGCCGTGCTGCGGCGAATGGTCGACCTGGTCCGCGCAGGGGTCAGCCCGTGCCGGGCAGCCGAAGCAGTGCGCGGCGCAGCCACCTTCATGAGCCGCAGGCTCGAGTCTCGAGGGCTGAACGACGGGACCGAGGGGGCCTCGACCCCGCGGCGCCGCAGGCGCCGCAAAATAAGACAGAATGGACTTATGACGAACCCTCTTGGAGGCTCGAATCGCGCTCGGCAGGGTCTGCCCACGCCCCCGTCCGGGTGGCCGGTCGGTTCGTACCCGACCTATGCCGAGGCGCAGCGCGCGGTGGACCATTTGGCCGACAATCAGTTCCCTGTTCAGAACGTCACCATCGTCGGGGTGGACTTGATGCAGGTCGAGCGGGTGTTGTACCGCTTGAACTGGGGCAAGGTCATCGGTGGGGGTGTGGTGTCGGGTGCTTGGCTCGGGTTGTTCCTGGGCTTGTTGCTGAGTCTGTTCACCACGAACGGTATGGCGGGGCCGCTGGTTGTCGGCCTGGTCGGCGGCATCATCTTCGGTGTCATCTCGACGACCATCCCGTACGCGGCCACCCGTGGTCAGCGTGATTTCGCGTCGACCATGCAGTTGGTGGCGGGGCGTTACGACGTGCTGTGTGATCCGAAGACGGCCGAGCAGGCCCGGGATCTGCTCGCGAAGCTGGCCATCTAGCGGATGGAGGTGATCGAACGCGTCCGGGCGGCCGTTGTGGGCCATTTCGGGGTGGAGGCGGCCGCGGTGGATACGGCGTCGATGACGTTTCTCGGATTGGAGCCGATCGAGATCCTGCGTATCCCGGGTGACGGGGTGACGCACTATGCGACGGTCGGCGGGTCGCGGCATCCGATGGGTGATCCGGGGGATCTGCACGCCGATCCGGTGCGTGGGCCGCGGGCCGAGCTGATGCTGACCATGCGGTCGGCGGCCGGAGCCGGGGCGGGGGTGGCCCGGTCGCTGGGTGTGCTGGCCGCGGCGCCCGCGGTCGAAGGCGTTGTGTTGCAGGCCGATGCGCTGCTGGATCTGGGTGAGCCGATCTGGCGGGACGCACCGTTCACGGCGGTGCTGCTCGGCGCGGGTGAGATCCCGGAGATCGAACTACCCGATCCGGCCGAACCCGTGCGGTATTTCGCGGTTACCCCGGTGACGGCCACCGAAGCGGCATGGGTGCGGGTGCGTGGGGCGCAGGCGTTGCGCGATGCCTGGGCGGAGGCGGGGATCGACGTCCTGGATCCGGGCCGGGGAGCTGCCTCGTTGTGAGTGGTCCGGGGGGTGGGCGCGGGGTCAGAGCCAGTTGATGTGCCGGAACAGTGCCAGCAGGGTCAGACAGATTCCGATGATGATGGTGAGTACGACCGGATAACCCCAGCTGGTTTTCAGTTCCGGCATATGTTCGAAATTCATACCGTAGATTCCGGCGATCATGGTCGGTACCGCGGCGATGGCGACCCATGCCGAGATCTTGCGCATATCGGTGTTCTGCTGGACGGTGATCTTGGTGAGGGCGGCGCTGATGAGGGCACTGAGCGAATCGTCGAAATCGGTGATCCGCTCGGCGACGCCGGTGTGATGATCGGCGACATCGCGCAGATAGCGCCGGATCTCCGCGTCGAGCGGGAGATCCTCCTTGTGCACCAGGACCTGGAGCGGGAGCGCCAGCGGGTTCACTGCGCGCCGCAATTCCACCACCTCGCGTTTGAGTTGATAGATCGCCTCGACGGTGATCGGGGTGCGCGGCGTGAACACCTCCTCCTCCATGGCGTCGATATCGAATTCCACCGCCTGAACGACGTCGATATAGGTGTCGACCACGTGATCGGCGATGGCGTGCAGGACCGAACCGGTCCCCAACCGCAATCGTTGCGGATCCGCCTCGAGCTCACGGCGCACCATCGCGAGGGGTGAGTGTTCGCCGTGCCGGACGGCGATCACGAAATCCGGGGCGGTGAAGATCATCAGCTCGCCCGTTTCGACGATCTCGCTGACGGTGTGCAGATCGTGTTCGCGGTAGGCGACGGTGCGCATGACCATCACCAGGGTGTCGTCGTAGCGTTCCAGTTTGGGGCGCTGGTGGGCTTGGACCGCATCCTCGACGGCCAGGGCGTGCAGGCCGAAGGTCGCGGCCACTTCGCCCATCTGATCGGCGTCGGGATCGTGTAGCCCCAGCCAGACGAAGCCGCCGCGCTCGCGGGCCGCCACGAGGGCTTTCTCGTGCGTGAACCGGCCGGGTAGCCGTTCTCCGTCCACATAGACCGCGCAGTCGACGATCGCGCGGGCGGTGGGCACCCGGATATGCGGGGCAGCGGGAGAGCGCCGGTTCCGCCCCGGACCATGGAACGGCAGCGGAATCGAGGGCACGCGTCGATGCTACTTCGCGGCCATTCCGCACCGAGGTCGCCGGCGCGGCGGGGGACTCGGCTGCCGTGCCCGTGCTGGTCCCGGCCCCCGCCTCGGTGTGGTGCTCGAGGCTCGCCTCGGTGAGTGTTCGAGGCTCGCCTCGGTGAGTGTTCGAGGCCCGCCTCGGTGAGTGTTCGAGGCCCGCCTCGGTGAGTGTTCGAGGCCCGCCTCGGCGCAGCCTTCGCGCCGCACTGGAAGACTGGCGGCGTGCGCATCGATCTGCATACCCACTCCGACGCTTCCGACGGCACCGACAGCCCGGCCGAGCTGGTGCGCAACGCGGCCGCCGCCGGGCTGGACGTGGTCGCGATCACCGACCACGACACCACCGCCGGCTGGGCCGAGGCCGAGGCCGCTCGCCCGGCCGGCCTGACACTGGTCCGGGGGATGGAGATGTCCTGTGTGGGCCGCGGTGTCGACGGATATCCGGTTTCGGTGCATCTGCTGGCCTACCTGTTCGACCCCGCCGACCGGGGATTCGCGGTCGAACGGGAACGTCTGCGTGCCGAACGGGTCGACCGGCTACGCGCCATGGCCGAGCAGATGGCCGCGGACGGACTACCGATCGATCCGGACGCGGTGCTCGCCGCGGCCGGGCCCGCGGCCGGCCGTCCACATCTCGCCCGCGCTCTCGTCGCGGCCGGTGTAGTGCCCACGGTGAACGCCGCGTTCACCGATCTGCTCGCCGCGGACGGTCCGTACTACGTCGAGAAGGCCGACACCCCGCTGCGCCGGGCCGTCGAGATGATCGCCGAAGCAGGCGGTGTCAGCGTGCTCGCCCACGGACGGGCCCGCAGCCGCGGCCGGCTACTGGACCTGCGGGAAGTCCGCGACCTGGTACCGCACGGGCTGGGCGGCCTGGAGATCGATCACCCGGACCACAGCGATCGGGACCGGGCGACGCTGCGCGACCTGGCCGGCGAGTGCGGTCTGCTGATGACCGGGTCCTCGGACTACCACGGTGACAACAAGACGATCGGCCTCGGCGACTGCACGACCGACCCCGCGCAGTTCGAGAAGCTGGCCGGGAGAGCCACCGGCGTCCCGGTGCTGGCCTCATGAGACTGGTACGGGGCATCAGCGGTATCGCGGCGGCCGGACTCGTACTGCTGGCACTGGTCGTGGTCGGCGCGGCGCTGATCGGCGAACGGCGCGGTTTCCCGGGGCCCGGTGCGGAATCGGTGACATGGCATATCGCCGTCGCGGTGACAGCCGTTGTGGCGCAGGTGTATTCGGATCGGGTACGGGGTGCTGCGAGTCTCGGTGCGGCAGCGGTGGTGCTCGGCTCGGGAGCTGTTCTGCTCTGGACCCAGTGGTGGGGTTGACCAGCGGTGTACCGGGAGCCGGTCACACGAGCGCCGCTTCACTCGACGGCCCGGCGCCGCACTGAGATGTCTCACCGGTAGCCGCCGCGACTCGCGAGTTTCCGCTCACGGGAAGGTAATGCGCACGGCCTACGCTGACCCCGTGCTGTCCGAAACGCGCGATCTGCGACGTCCGGTTTGGCGAACGGTCCGGGACCTGGCAGAATGTTGCGGATTCCCGATCGTTGCCACCGCCGGGTCGGGGATATCCGGCGCCCGCCGCTTCGCGACGCACCGTCGCGGCCGGAGTAGGGCACCAGTCGAGTTCGATCGGACCAACCCGTCCGAAATCCACCCGGACCGTCGCTGCCCGAAATCAGCGCCACCCTCTATCGCCCTGTGTCCGGGGTTCCCGGATCGTCCGGGCCATGGCAATACCGGGAAACATCCTGGTCGCGCCGCCGATGAACGATATGACGCAGATAACACCAAATACCCGGCGGTAACCGTCCATCGGTTACGACCGCAACCAGCAGGAGTGAAATCGTGTCCTCTGTGACTGACGCACCGAACGCCACCGCCAGCAAAGATGAGGTCGAAGACCTCTCGGCGATCACTCACGAGGAGATCTTCGCGGGTCACCTCGGCGGCAAGCTCTCGGTCGAGCTCAGCTCGCCGCTGGCCACCCAGCGCGACCTATCGATCGCCTACACCCCCGGTGTGGCACAGGTGAGCCGCGCCATCGCCGAAGACGAGAAACTGGCGAAGCGCTACACCTGGACCGACCGCCTGGTGGTCGTGGTCAGCGACGGATCGGCGGTGCTGGGCCTCGGCGATATCGGCCCGCGCGCCTCCCTGCCGGTCATGGAAGGCAAATCGGCGCTCTTCAAGAAGTTCGCCGGGCTCGACTCGATCCCGATCGTGCTGGACACCAAAGACGTCGACGAAATCGTCGAAACCCTCATCCGCCTGCGGCCCAGCTTCGGCGCCGTGAACCTCGAGGACATCTCCGCACCCCGCTGCTTCGAAATCGAGAAGCGGGTCGTGGAAGCCCTCGATTGCCCCGTGATGCACGACGACCAGCACGGCACCGCCATCGTGGTGCTCGCCGCCCTCAACGGTGCCGCGCGGGTTCAGGGCCGGGCCACCTCCGGTCTGAAGGTGGTCGTGTCCGGCGCCGGTGCCGCCGGTGTCGCCTGCACCAACATCCTGCTCGCCGCGGGCGTCGCCGATGTCACGGTGCTGGACTCCAAGGGCATCGTGAGCCGGGACCGCACCGACCTCAACGCGGTCAAAGCCGATCTCGCCCAGCGCACCAACCCGCGCGGACTCACCGGCACCGCGGCCGACGCCCTCGCCGGCGCCGATGTGTTCCTCGGCCTGTCCGCGGGCACCATCGGCGAGGAACTCATCGCCTCGATGGCGCCGGAAGCGATCGTGTTCGCCATGTCCAACCCGGACCCGGAGATCCACCCCGACGTCGCCCGCAAATACGCCGGCATCGTCGCCACCGGCCGCAGTGACTTCCCGAACCAGATCAACAATGTGCTCGCCTTCCCGGGCGTGTTCAAGGGCGCGCTCGACGCGGGCGCCCGGCGGATCACCGAAGGTATGAAGATCGCCGCCGCCGACGCCATCCTGGGTGTCGTCGCCGACGAGCTCGCCGTCGACAAGATCGTCCCCAGCCCGCTCGACCCGCGCGTCGCCCCCGCGGTGGCCGACGCGGTCGCCGCCGCCGCTCGCGCGGAGGGCGTCGCCTGATAAAACGTTCCGCCTTACCCGGGCGGTAACCGCAACTACAGCACTCGGCCGCCACCCTGGGCCGGGTGCTGTAGTTTTTTGCGGCGCCTGCGGCGCCGCGGGGCGGGGCCCTATTTGCCCCGGTTCTTCACTCCGCCGCTCAGTCGCTGCGCTCCATCGCTCTGTCGCTCCAGAACCGGGGCGGGCCCCGACACGGAGGGGGACCATCCGGAGGAGCGGAAGGTAGGGGCGGACGTATGTCGCCGCGCCATCTCCTACACGTACTCGGCGATTGCGCTCGGGTCCGCATGCGGACCCGGCCGTCGAATGCCACCGCAACCGCTCGAGTCGAGTTTTACGCAACGCACTGGTGGCCATGGCAATCCACAGTCTCGGCGCCGAGGCGCGGTCGTTCACCGGCTCCCAGGCCGGTGTCATCACCACGTCGGTGCAC
>NZ_JBSFDZ010000080.1:0-6688 GCF_053594175.1 Nocardia sp. NPDC001965 | reverse complement strand
CTTGCCACGGCGTCAAGTGTCGTCATCACGGCACCTTCCCGCTGACCATCCGGTCAGCGAATCAGGCCGGAAACACCGTTAAATCCACAGTCCCCCCGGCGCCCTCCGGTGTGTACTACAAGAACTGCGACGCGGCCCGTGCCGCGGGTGCCGCGCCGATCTACGCGGGTGAGCCCGGGTATCGGCTGGATTTGGATCGCAACAAGGACGGTGTCGCCTGCGAGTGACCAGTTTCGAAACCGCCCCGCCTATCCGGAGATTGGATGGGCGGGGCGGCTTCACGATTGGGTAATCGTCCTGACAGCCGGTTGACGGTTGCCGCTATCGCGGTTAGCACTGCAGGCGAGCATGGTCAGTCTGGCATCAGTGCCCCTGGTCGAAGCCTCTACTCCCGAAGGCATTGTTCGAATCCGAAAGTCGACTCCGTTGAAGTGCAACGACACAGTTGCCGGGGCAGAAATGCTACAAAAAAGTGTCCGGAGAGGACATGAACCCCCCGCGCGCCAACCTGACCTGCGGTTATGCCACAAAAGTAGTTATGGAACCTGGACATAATCGCAGGTCAGAGGGTCGAAAAAGTGTCCGGAGGGGGATCAGAACACAGGAATTGCAGCAAGTGTGCACACATTTGGTGTGCATGCCGCCACAGTACACGTTTCGGCGGCTAATTCCTCCCCCGCACACTGGATGCGGCAGACCGCGTTCTGGTTACGGGAGAGTGGGCGTAGTGGCCCCAGTAGCCACACGCCATGATCGCCCTGCCGACGGCGGTTGAAGCGGAAGTTGGCGGTCACAAGACCCGCGTTCCTGTGCCTGAGCGGCGATGACGGGAGGCGACCGAGCCGCTGTCGCTAGCCTCCCGCGCCGGAAAGCGATGCGGTAGAATGCGGTCGAGCCAAAGTGGATCAGCTCCGATAGCCTGAAATTTCGCGCGATATTCCGAACTGTGTTGCAGAGGTTCATGATCGAATCGCAGTTGAAGTACGGTCTCCGTACTCCCCGGCTGCTTCAGTTCTATCCAGCACATGCGCGTTGGTGATGGATGCCGGTCGCAGTAGCATTCGTGTTTTCGAGCTATGAGTGGGACTCCCCAAATGGGATCACTGAGTCGTTTGATGAATTTCTCGTGGTAGGACCCCGAGCTAGCTGAGGATGTCAACTCGAACTTGAACATCTTGTCGCATGCCCAGCCTTTTCGGAAGAAGGCGTTCGTCGTGGAGTGGAACAATCCTGCACGCCGCAGCAGTCCCGACCCGAGCCACTCAAGATGCCCGAATGCCCGAGTTTTCCATGCGATATGGTCACCCTCGCCGGCAGAAACAGTGGGATCGTTCCACAGCGGGCGGTAAGAGGCCCCCTCCACCCGGCCGTGTACCGAGTCCAAAGCTCTCTTCCAGGTCGTACCACGGGCGCAGCGCAGGATAATCGTCGAGTCGGTCCCCTGCAGTGACAAGAACAGATCGCGACCACGCATTCGACGCACACGTAGCCCGGGTATTCCAGTGATAAGCGAACCGTCAGCATCGGCATGAGGCGCTATGTACAAGAAGACTTCCTCCGCCACATCGTTCAAACCGTCGAAGCCGATCGCATACCTATCGAGATGGACTATCAATGCCCCGTTCTCCGCCGGGCGCACACGGACTATCGCAAAGGGGTACGTAGTCCAGAGTCTGGCATCAGCCATCGCTGTGAATACCAGTGATTCCAGCCGCGCCTGGTCTCCGCCTACTCCTAGAATCGGCGACGACCGATCGATCTCGAGCCAGCGCGATGCGTGCTGTACGGACTCACCCGTATACCCCCGATAAGTGCGAAGCCACTCGGCAACGAAGCGACCACCTGCCGGCATCTGAACTCCATTCCAAGCACTACCGCCCAAAGCGCCCAGCATGGTCAGGCGCGCAACTTGGCAAGGCGCGCGAATGTACACGAAAGTGCTGCAGGCACGGAGCAATACGCTTCTTCATCCCGGATCGGCGCAACTACAGGGGCGGTTGAGCGCCGGGGAACGGCATCCCTTGAGGCCACATCTACTATGTGGCCACGCAACCGCCGTGTCAACTACCACCGCGGTGCGGTGCCGGGCGAGTGCCTCGACCGGTCATCGGCACCGGCGGCGCGCCCCGCATGCCGAACTCCAGCGGAACATCCACCGGCGGGAAACCACAGATCGCACTGGGCCCAGCTCGCCGGAGGCCACAGCGGTGTAATCGATCCGAGGTCCTGCATCGCAGCCAACGTCGCGCGGGGACCGTCATCGGCGTCGGTGGTGCGCCCCGCAGCGCACGACGAGCCTGAGCACACTGCCACTCATGCGCGCCAGGCTCGGGTCTGCGGTCGGGCAGCACATCGATGCGCTGGTGAGTGACGGCATTGAGCCGACTCGATGCCGTCGGATAACGCGACTCATGCACCTAGCACCCTCGATGTGGTGAATCGCGAGAAATTGGTCTGCCGTTGAGCGGATATAGGCGCACCCCGAGCGGGCGGGCGGACTTCGGCAAAAAGATACGTCAGATACTGGCACGGCGAGCGGCGTACCGGTGCTCCAATCCGAACTGCATGGCATTGACGATTGGACCCGGTCCCGGAGAGGACGATGTCTCGGAAACCGGGGTCGCCGCACACATCTATGCGGTTGAATGTCGACCCGTGGACCGTGACTGCCGCGCTGCCGCGCCTCGGAAAGCGGTTAGGTGGTCGCATTGAAGAAGCCGTCCTGCGTGAGGACGCCATAGCCATCCGGATGCCAGGTAGACCAGCACTGACCAACTGGGGTAGCCCCCGTTTCTCGGGCGGCGAAGCCGATTGCCTCTTTTACGAGCTGGCAATCGCTATCGCCGACATGCAAGGCGAAGTTGAGCCAACACTACTCATATTCGACAACGTGCTCCAGAGGACCGATGTTCGTACCGCACAACACCTGCTTGGCCTTCTCAGCGCACCCAACCGCACCTTCCAATCAGTGGTGCTCGATATGGCTCACATTCTGCCGGAATCCTTGCACGGATGGTCGTTGTCAATCCTTACAAGAACCGCAACCGGCACTCAACTGCGCGAGTTGGAGTCGACTGTGTGATATGCCCAGCTATCAGCTTCCCACCGCCTACGAGCTGGGTGTTGCGACCCGGCGTGGCCGATCCTCGATAGCGCGGGCTGCCCGGTTACAGGGCTGAGGTGTTGTCAGCGGTATTGCAACTACTTCCTCACCCTCCGGACTGCCCCGTCCGTCTACTGTGTGATCGGATTGGGTCTAATTTGTCCACTTCCAGCCCGTGAGCTTCTCCAGCCTGTGCTGACGCTCCGTGCTCAGCTTGCCCTGCGCGTAGTTGCTGCGCTGGAGGCTTAGCCAGTTGCCGAGCTTCGTACCCTTGTAGCTGCGGTCGTACGGCACACGGCTCGTACCATGCTCCTCGATGTAATCCCGAAGGAGCTCATGCATAGTGTCCCATCGTGCGTCGTGCGGGCTCCACGTCCAACCGGGAAGGTTCTCCAGCTTCGTCCGTCGCTCCGGGGTCAGCGCGTCGCGCTTCTGCCGCTGAACTGCAACCCACGAACCGAGGGCTACCCCGTCCTCGATGTGGCCCTGTGGGACACGGGAATGCCTCTCTCGAGAGGCGTACTTCGCTACCAGGTCGTACCTTTCAGCCCATACATCCTGGGAGATTGTCCAGCTCCATCCCGGCATAGCCTCCAATTTGGCTTTTCGCTCAGCGGAGATGTTCGCCTTTGCCACGCGTTGCTCTTTCACCCAACTACCAAGCTTCACCCCGTCTTCGACATGATTGTCGGGAACGCGCGCGTGATCTTCGCGAGCGACGAACTGCACCAGAAGCCCAAGCTTCTGATTCCAGACGTAGTCCGACTTCCTACCCCAGAACCAGCCGGGGACGGATTCCAGTAGCGCTCTCCTCTGGGCCGTGAGTTTCGTATGCTCGCGTCGCCGGAGCCGTGTCCACTGTCCAAGTTTCAATCCGTCTTCGATGTGGTCCACGGGGACGTTGGTGTGTCGCTCCCTGGCAGCGAAGGCTCGCAGCAGCTCAAGATGTTCCATCCAAGCGTCCTCTATCGAGTTCCAACTCCAGCCCGGGACTGCTTCGAGTCGCGTTCTGCGTTCCTGGGGCATCTTTGCTTGGTTTGCCCGCTGCTCACCCACCCACACGCGAAGCTTCAGGCCAGCCTCGACGTGCCTGGGGGGCACACGTACGTGCCCCGCTCGACGGGCGAACTCAGTCAAGGCCTGGTATCCGCGCTCCCAGGCCGTGGCATGCGGGTCCCACGCCCACCCAGGCACGGATTCAAGCAGCGCGCGCCGTTCGTCACTGATCTGCTCTCTTCTGTTGCGTTGCTCGTTGACCCACGATCCGAGCTTGATGCCGTCCTCAATGTGGTCTTGTGAAACCAGTGCGTGTCTTTCTCGCTGCTGAAACTGCTGCAGGAGCAGAAACTTTCGATGCCACCTATCCGACCGCGCGTCCCAGTTCCAGCCCGAAAGAGCCTCCAGGCGCTTACACTGCTCGTCGGTCAGTTTGTCCCGCTTGCTCCGCTGGTGTGTGACCCATCTCCCCAGCGGAACGCTGTTCTCACGGTGTGAGTTGGGGACACGTGCACACCCCTCGCGTTCGGTGAACTTCACCAGGGCGGCGTAAGCTTCTTCCCACCGTTCGGCGATGGGGTCCCAGGACCATCCAGGGAGCGCCTCCAAGAGGGCCCGCCGTTCCGGGGACATCTCCTCGCGATTTTTGCGTTGAACCGCAACCCACGTCCCGATGTTCAACTCGTTCTCGACATGCTTCTGCGGGGCGCGGGCATGCCCGACCCGTTCAGCGAATTTCGTGAGGGCGTTGTAGTTCTGCTGCCAGATGTCCTGAACGACGTCCCACAACCAACCCGGCAGAGCTTCAAGTTCGTGGATACGTTGTTCGGACAGTACCCCTTGTCGGTATTCTCCGCGCTGGATGGCGACCCAGCTGCGGAGGTTGTACTTGCCGACCGTGTAGGGGAACGGCACGTTGGCATGGCCATGTTCGGCAACAAATTCGTTCATCAAGCCCATCCAGACCTCCCACCTGTTCGACAGGAAATCCCACGACCAACCCGGTAGCGCCTCCAACCTGGCTCGGCGGTCATCGTTGAGTGTTCCCTTTGTGTACATGCCCCGTTGCACACTCGCCCATCGACCGAGTGCAAAGCCCTCTACGACGAAATCGACAGGAACCTGTGCCGCGCCGTTCGCGGCGGCGTAGCTGGCGAGCAATCCATACCAGAACTCCCATTTCGCGCTGGTCTTCTCGACCAACCGAACATCAAAGGCACGGACGAAGTTCGCACCCACTCGAGTCGGTACGTCGAGATGTATCTTGTCCGGAAGCCGTGTGCGACCGCCCATCCTGCCGAGTTCGAAGCGGGCAGTGTCAATCTGCTCAGCTAGCTCCTCGTCGTGTGCCCGCAGCGCAGTGATGACGTCCCACACCGGTTTGAAAGACGAATCGTTAAGCGCCGTATCAGGGTCAGTCTCGGTATCGATGAATACCGGAATGACAATTGTTCCGACGGTCTTGTCTTCTGCTAGTCGGATCGCCCTGCCAACCGCCTGGACAATGTCCACCTCGTTGCGGCGGGGGTCGATGAACGCGACACTGTCGAGCGTCGGGACATCGACTCCCTCGGAAAGGCATCTGACATTGGCCAACAGACCGCGCTCGTCGTCGTCAAGCTGCCGCAGCCGCCGGAGCCGTACGTGTCGTTCACCGGCGGTCATTTCCCCAGAGGCGTATTCGGTCCACAACGTACCCTTCGGCCGCTGGCCGGCTGGCATCCACTTGATGACCTCCGGCATCTCAGAGGCGAACGCTCGGGCCCGGGCGACGCGGGAATGAAAGCTGATGATCCGGTGGAGGTTGTATTTACGCATCGCTTTGGCCAGACCTATCTGGCTTGCCAGGGTCCGGGCGTCGGTGGCTTTACCCTCGCGCATGACCGAGGTGCCCTTTTCCACCCACTCCCGGTAGGTCGTGTTGTCCACGCCGATAACGGCGACTTGATAGTCGGTCAGGAGTTTTCGACAGATGGCTTCTCCGAAGCTCAGTCGGTGGAACACCTCGCCGAATCTGGTCGCATCGTCCATTGACGCGACCTCCAGTTCCGCCTCCAGCGCGGCTTTCCGGACGCGACCGGTGTAGTAGCGCGGAGTGGCAGTCATGAACAGACGACGGCGCGCCTTGATGGCGTCAGCTTCGAGAACCGTTCTAAAAGCAGTGGAGTTGTCACCGGCAACTCGATGTGCCTCGTCAGCGACAACCAGATCGAACGGGGACGTCCGTCCGAGTGCAAGTGCCGCAGCGATCTGCGGAGATGAATGGTACGTCGAGAAGACCACCCGCGGTCCAGACCGCCGCCGCAGAAATACAGCGATAGCGGCCGGTTCGGTTGTGCAGGGCACACCCAACTCGCTTGTGTGGGTGATTGCATCGTCGGCGTTCTGGACGACGGTCTGGTCGGAGCAGACCGGCAAAGATTCGAAGGACCTCGTGGCATGGACCCGCCAGGCCTGCATCGTCTGCTTGAGTAGAGACAGCGACGGCAGCAGAACTAGAGAGTGTCCTCAAAGCCAGATGAGCAGGGTGGCCAGGTCGAGCATCCCGCGGTAGGACGTGGCGGTCTTGTCGTAACGGGTGGCGATCGC
>NZ_JBSFDZ010000079.1:0-7482 GCF_053594175.1 Nocardia sp. NPDC001965 | reverse complement strand
GCGTGGTCAGCGCATCGAACTCGGTGAGATCGAGACCGCGTTGACCGAGCACGAATCGGTGGCGCGTGCGGTGGTGACGGCGAAATCCGATCCGCAGACCGGTGACCGGTTGGTGGGTTATGTGGTTCCCGCCCCGACGGCGGTCGTCGACACCGAGGCACTGCGCCGGCACCTGACCGACCGGTTGCCCACCTATATGGTTCCGGCGGCACTCATGGTGCTCGACGAGTTCCCGTTGAACGCCTCGGGCAAGCTCGATCGCCGGGCATTGCCGGAACCGGTGTTCGAGGTGCAGGAGTTCCGGGCGCCGTCGACCCCGATCGAGGAGATCGTGGCCGGAGTGTATGCCGACGTGCTCGGCGTGGAACGGATCGGCGCCGACGACGATTTCTTCACCCTGGGCGGCAACTCGCTGGTCGCGACCCAGGTCGCGGCGCGCCTCGGTGCCGCACTCGACACCACGGTGCCGGTGCGGGCGCTGTTCGAGGCGCCGACCGTGGCCGGTCTGGCCGTGCGGGTCGAACAGCACGCCGGAACCGGTGGCCGCCGGGCCCTCGAGGTCGGGCCGCGGCCGGAGCGGCTCCCGTTGTCGCTGGCCCAGCAGCGGATGTGGCTGATCAACCAGTTCGATCCGAGCTCGGCCGCCTACAACATCCCGCTGGCGATCCGGCTGTCCGGTGCCCTCGATACCGCGGCCATGCGCGCGGCGGTCTCGGATGTGCTGGAGCGGCACGAATCCCTGCGCACCCGGTACCCGGCGGACGCGGACGGGCTCCCGTACCAGGAGATCCTGCCGGTCACCGAGGTATTGCGCGGTGGGCTGATCACCGCGTCGGCCGACGATCCGCTGGCCCGGATCGGTGAACTGATGTCGGCCGGTTTCGATGTCACCCAGCAGGTTCCGGTGCGGGCGCTGCTGCTCGAGACGGGACCGGGCGAACATGTGCTCGCATTCGTCGCGCACCATATCGCCGCCGACGGTGCCTCGATGGCGCCGCTGGCCCGGGATCTGGTGACGGCCTATCTCGCCCGCGTGGGCGGCGACGCGCCGGGCTGGTCGCCGTTGCCGGTGCAGTACGCGGACTTCGCGCTGTGGCAGCGGACAGTGGTCGGCGACGAAACCGACGCGACCTCGGTCGCCGCCGGTCAGCTGGCCTACTGGCAGAAGCAGCTGGACGGTGTCGCCGGGGATGTCGAACTCCCGCTGGACCGGCCGCGGCCGCCGCTGCCGTCCATGCGCGGTGGGCTGACGAGTTTCGCGGTGGACGCCGAGGTTCACCGATTGCTGGACGAGTCCGCGCGAGCCCGTGGCGTGACATTGTTCATGGTGATGCACGCGGCGGTGGCGGTGCTGCTGTCCCGGCTCACCAACACCGGTGACATCGTGGTCGGCACCCCGATCGCCGGTCGCGGTGAGCAGGAACTCGACGATCTGGTCGGTATGTTCGTCAACACTCTGGCGTTGCGCACCCGGGTGGAACCGACCATGACCTTCGCCGATCTGCTCGACCAGGCCCGCGAAACGGATCTGTCGGCCTTCGCCAATGCCGATATCCCGTTCGAGCGGGTGGTGGAATCGGTGCTGCCGGGCCGCACCGGCGGGCACAACCCGCTCCTGAGCGTGGTGCTGGCCTTCCAGAACACCGAACAGCCCACCCTGGACCTGCCCGGGCTCACCGTGCAGGCACTGGGCGAACAGGCGCTGGCCGCCAAGTTCGATCTGCAGATCGGTATCGATCCGCAGCGGGACTCCGACGGTGGTTTCGGCGAGCTGTTCTCGGTGTTCGGCTACGCCACCGATCTGTTCGACGAGTCGACCGTGCAGTCCTTCGGCCGCCGGTTCGAACGGATCCTGGCCGCGGTGGCCGCCGACCCGCATATCCGGGTGGGCGATATCGATATCCTCGACACCGCCGAACGCGAACGGATGGCCGCTCCCGCGCAGCAGGTGGCGCCCGTAGCCAGCACCGGTACCGCGCTGCCGCAGACGCTGCGTGCCTCGGTGGAGGACGATCCGGAGGCACCCGCGGTGGTGTGGGGTGAGAACGAGATCACCTATCAGGAACTGGACGCGCGTTCGTCGCGGCTGGCACGGGTCCTGATCGCGGGCGGTCACGGACCGGGGACCGGTGTGGTCACGCGGTTCGATCGCGGGGTCGACGCGGCGGTCGCCATCTGGGCAGTGCTCAAGTCGGGTGCGGCGCTGGTACCCGCCGACGCGGTGGATGCCGCCGTGGCCGCGGGTCTGTCGGTGACGGCCGGTATCGCGGCGGGTTCGGCACCGGATGCGCCGCAGGTCACCTGGCTGGTCCTCGACGATCCGGATACCGTGGCGGAGATCGCGGCGCAGTCGTCGCGTCCGGTGACCTACGCCGACCGGGTCCGACCGCTACAGGGTGGCGACCCGGCCACTGTGGCAGTCGGTGGTCGTGTCCTGTCCTACGACGAGTTGGCCGGGGTGGTGGCCGAGGTGCACAGCGGTACCGAGCTGACCTACGAATCCCGGACCTTCCGGTACGGGCGTACCGACGGTCCCGCCGCGGTCGTCGAGATCGTGGCGGCCGGAGCGGTGGGCGCGGCGGTCGTCCTGGTCCCGGAGGTCACCGGCGAGGCGCTCGGCGACGAATGGGTCACACACCTGTGGGTCGACCGGGCGGGTCTGGACGCGCTGGATCCCGGCGTTCTCGAGGATCTGCTCGCGCTCGTCGTGGAGGAGAACGCACAGCCCGACGGCGCATGGGCCGAGGTGGAGCAGGTACTCGACCTCGACGCACTGCTGGACTGAACGGTCCGGGGACCGGCCTGCCGGTCCCCGGATCACCCGGCCCCGGCGCGGCCGGGCACGGGTCGGTGTCCCCGGGTGATGGCATCCTCGGTGGTAACAGTTGGGCGTCTCCGGCCCATGTAATGATGGACGACGGCGAGTCCGGCGGCGATCGATCGTGCCCGGGCGAGGTACCGCCCCAGCAGGTCGGTAGCGGTTTGCCGGTGGCGGGTGTACCGCCGTCGGAAGCGAACGAGGCAGGCAAGGCAGGTTGATGGGTTCGGTTGTCGGTGAGCAGTGTGACCACCACCAGGAAGTGATGCAGGCATGACCCGAACGGCGCGCACACGACCCACCCGGAACCGGCGGCCTCGGGGCACCACTCTGCCGCAGCTCATGGCGACGGCGGTCGAGACCAACCCGTCGGGTATCGCCGTCAGTTACGCGGACGCCACCGGTAACCTCGGCCGGCTCACCTACGCCGAACTGGACGAACGCTCCAACCGACTGGCCCGGTTGCTCATCGCCCGCGGGATCGGGCCCGAGGACCTGGTGGCGATCGGGATCACCCGCTCGATCGAGTCGGTGGTGGCGATCTGGGCGGTGGCCAAGACCGGAGCCGGCTACGTTCCGGTCGATCCGACCTACCCGGTGGACCGTGTCACACATATGGTCACCGATTCCGGCGCGGTCCTCGGCCTGACCGTGACGGAATCGGCCGCCGGTCTGCCCGATCGGGTGGAGTGGCTGGCCGTCGACAGTGCCGAGACCGCGGCCGGGCTGGAACAGTACCCGGCCGAACCGGTTTCCTTCGACGAGCGGCTGCGGCCGTTGCGCGCCGAACACCCGGCCTATGTCATCTACACCTCGGGTTCTACCGGTATGCCCAAGGGGGTGGTGGTCACCCAGGCCGGTCTGGCCGGATTCTGCGCGGAGCAGAAGGAGCGCTACCGGGTCGATACGACCGCTCGGACGCTGCATTTCGCCTCACCGTCCTTCGACGCCTCGGTACTGGAACTGCTGCTGGCGATCGGGGGCGCCGCGACCATGGTCGTGGTCGCGACCACCGTGTACGGCGGCGACGAACTGGCGGGACTGCTGCGCAGCGAAGGGGTGACCCATGCCTTCGTCACGCCTGCCGCCCTGGCCTCCGTCGATCCGTCCGGCCTGGACGAGCTGCGCGTCGTGATCACCGGCGGTGAGGCCTGCCCGCCGGATCTGGTGCGCCGCTGGGCCGGCACCTCGGCGAACGGGAACCCGCGCGAATTCTTCAATGCCTACGGTCCCACCGAGGCGACGGTCGCGGTCAATATCAGCGACCCCATGCGCCCGGACGCCCCGGTCAGTATCGGCGCCCCGATCCGCGGTGTCACCGAATATGTCCTGGACGAACGGCTGGCGCCGCTGCCCACCGGGGTGACCGGCGAACTCTACGTCAGCGGCGCCCAATTGGCGCGGGGCTACCGCGAACTGCCGGGGACGACCGCGCAGCGTTTCGTCGCGCATCCGTTCACCGACGACGGCTCCCGGCTCTACCGCACCGGCGATCTGGTGCGCTGGCTCGCCGATGGGTCGCTGGAGTATCTGGGTCGCAACGATTTCCAGGTCAAGATCCGTGGTTTCCGGATCGAGCTCGGTGAGATCGACGCGGTACTGGGCGGGCACGAGTCGGTCGATTTCGCCGTCACCGTCGGTTACGAGCCGCCCAGCGGTGCCACGGTATTGGCCGGCTATGTGCATCCGGCCGACGGTGCCGATGTCGATACCGACGAATTGCTCACGCTGGCGGCGAATCGCCTGCCCGCGTACATGGTTCCGGCGAGCATCACCGTGCTGGACACGATCCCGCTGACCCCCGGCGGTAAAGTCGATCGCCGCCGCCTGCCCCGACCGCAGCTGCGCACCAAGGAGTACCGGGCGCCGGAGACTCCGCTGGAGAAACAGGTCGCGGCGGTCTTCGCCGATCTGCTCGACCCCGCCGATCCGGTCGGTGCGGACGACGATTTCTTCGACCTCGGCGGTAATTCGCTGATCGCGGCGCAGGTGGCGGGCCGGTTGGGCGCCACCGTGGATGCCCGCATCCCGGCCCGCGTGCTGTTCGAAGCTTCCACCGTGGCCGAGTTCGCCCAGAAGCTGGCCGAACTCAGCGGATCGGGTGGCCGCGCGCCGCTGGTCGCGCGCCCCCGCCCGGACCGGGTACCGCTGTCGCTGGCACAGCAGCGCATGTGGTTCCTGAACCGCTTCGACGGAGCGTCGGCGGCCTACCATATTCCGCTGGCGATCCGGCTGTCCGGCGCATTGGATGTGGACGCCTTGCGGGCGGCGGTCGCGGATCTGGTGGCGCGGCACGAAGTCCTGCGCACAGTGTATCCGGAGACCGAGTCGGGACCGGTACAGGTGGTGCTGCCGGTGGGGGAGGCCGCACCGCAGTTGCAGATGCGGTCGGTGGCCGCCGCGGACGTGGTGACGATCGTCTCGGACATGGTGTCGACCGGGTTCGATGTGACGGCCGAAGTGCCGCTGCGGGTCACGCTGCTCCGGCTGACGGACGCCGCGGACGAATTCGTACTCGCGATGGTGGTCCACCACATCTCCGCCGACGGCGCCTCGGTGGGACCGCTGACCCGGGATCTGATGACCGCCTACGCCGCACGGGCGGCCGGTTCGGCGCCCGGCTGGGAGCCGCTGTCGGTCCAGTACGCCGACTACAGCATCTGGCAGCGCGAACTGCTCGGCGACGAGAGCGATCCGGATTCGCTGGCCGCCGAGCAGATCGGGTACTGGACCTCGGCGCTGGAGGAGCTGCCGGACCAGCTGGATCTGCCCGCGGACCGGCCACGACCGGCGGTCCAGTCGGTGGTCGGCGGCCGGGTGAGCGTCGGTATCGATGCGCAGACCCACGCCGGATTGCTGCGGATCGCCCAGCAGCACAACGCGACCCTGTTCATGGTCGTGCATTCCGCGCTGGCGGTGCTGCTGTCGCGGCTGTCCGGCACCGACGACATCGCGGTGGGCAGCCCGGTGGCCGGGCGTGGTGAGCAGGCGCTCGACGATCTGGTCGGGATGTTCGTCAACACCTTGGTGTTGCGCACCCAGGTCGATCGCGGGGAATCCTTCGCCGAGCTGCTCACGCGGCAGCGGGAGATCGATATCGCGGCGTTCGCCTACGCCGATGTGCCGTTCGAGCGCCTGGTCGAGGTACTCAACCCGGTCCGGTCGACCGCGCGCCATCCACTGTTCCAGGTCGGTTTCTCGTTCCAGAACCTGGCGCAGTCGAGCCTGGAGCTCCCGGGGCTGACGGTTTCCGGGGTGGACTTCGAGGTCGAGGTCTCCCAGTTCGACCTGCACCTGATCGTGGGTGACAGCTACGACGAGACGAACACACCGCGGGGTATCGCCGGGCACTTCACCTATGCCACCGCGCTGTTCGATCACGCGACGGTGCAGGGTTTCGCGGATCGGCTGACCCGGTTGCTCGCCGCCCTGGTGGCCGATCCCTCGGTACCGGTCGGGGATGTGGAGGTCCTGGCCCCCGCGGAGCGGACCGCGATCGTCGCGCAGCGCAATTCCACCGGTCATCGACTGGATTCGGCGGCGACGTTGGTTTCGCTGCTGGACACGTCGGTCGCGGCCGGTCCGGACACGGTGGCGCTGGTCGCCGCGGACGGTGCGCAGATCACCTACGCGGAATTGGGTGGCCGGGTCAATCGGCTCGCCAGATATCTGATCACGCAGGGCGTGGGTCCGCAGGATCGCGTGGTACTCGCGTTGCGGCGGTCGGTGGATCTGGTGGTCGCCATGTACGCCGTCGCCACGGCCGGTGGTGTGTATGTACCGGTCGACCCGGACCAGGCGGCCGAACGCACCGGCTACATCGTGGAAACCGCGGCACCGGTGTGTGTACTGACCACCGGCGATACCGGGATCGCCGACTCCGGTCCCGCCGCCGCGGTGGTGGTTCTGGATGCCCTCGATCTCGGCGGTTTCGATCCGTCCCCGCTGACCGATACGGAGCGGGTGGCGCCGTTGCGTGCCGCGGATACGGCGTACATCATCTTCACCTCGGGTTCGACCGGTCGTCCGAAGGGTGTGGCGGTTGCGCACGCGGCGATCGTCAACCAGTTGCGCTACATCGCCGAAGAGTTCGGGCTGGACTCGACCGATGCGATTCTCTTGAAGACCGCGGCCACCTTCGATCTGTCGGTGTGGGAGTTCTGGGCTGCAACGCTCTCCGGTGGTCGGACGGTCGTCGCCGCGGTGGACGGCCATCGCGATCCGTCGTATCTGAACGCGTTGATGGCCCGGGAGCGGGTCACCACGTTGACGGTGGTCCCGTCGATGTTGGACGCCCTGTCGGGCACCGACGACGGTCTCGCGGGTTCGTTGCGGCGGGTGCTGGCCATCGGTGAGGCGTTGCCGGCGGCGACGGCGCAGCGGATGCTCACCCAGTTCCCGGCTGTCGAACTGTTCAATCTGTACGGTCCGACCGAGGCGGCGGTGTCGATCACGACACATCGGGTGACCGCAGCCGATTCGGTATCTGTGCCGATCGGTGTGCCGCAGTGGAATTCGCGGGTCTATGTGCTGGATGCCAGGTTGCGGCCGGTACCGGACGGTGTCGCGGGTGAGTTGTATCTGGCGGGCGCGCAGTTGGCGGTCGGTTATTTCGGTCGTGCGGATCTGACGGCGGATCGGTTCGTGGCCGATCCGTTCGCGGT
>NZ_JBSFDZ010000078.1:0-7635 GCF_053594175.1 Nocardia sp. NPDC001965 | reverse complement strand
GCGTGGACGGTGAACTCGGTCGGACCGTACAGGTTGTACAAAGCCACATCGCTGACCCGCCGCACCGCGGCCACCACATCACCGGTGAACGCTTCACCGGCCACGAACAGCAGCCGCAGCGACGAAAGCGCTCCCGGATCACCGACCACGCTCTCGGCGAACACCGACAGCATCGACGGCACGAACGATGTCGCCGTCACACCCTGTTCCGCGATCACCGACGCCAGATAGCCCGGGTCACGATGGCCGTCGGCCTCCGCGACGACCATCCGCGCACCGACGGTCAACGGCGCGAACAACTCCCACACCGACACATCGAACGTCGCGGGCGTCTTGAACAGCACCACATCATCGCGATCGAAACCGTACTGACCCACGATCCACGCGATCTGGTTCACGACCGCCGCATGCGAAACCGCCACACCCTTCGGACGACCGGTCGAACCGGACGTGAAGATCGCGTACGCCGTGTTCGCGCTGTGCAGCGGCGCGATCCGGTCGGCATCGGTCACCGGTGCGGCGTCGTAACCGCTGAGGTCCAGATCGTCGACCGTCAGCACCGGTACGGCCGCGTCCGCGGGCACCGCCGCCGCATCGGCGGTCGTCGTCAGCACCCGCAGCGGGGCCGCGGTATCGACGATGTGCCGGATCCGTTCGGCCGGATGCGCGGGATCCAACGGCACATACGCGCCACCCGCGGCGACGACCGCGTACATGGCGACCACCAGATCCAGTGATCGCGACACCAGCAACCCGACCAGCTGCTCCGGTCCGACGCCCTGCGCGATCAGATGCCTGGCCAACCGGTTGACCCGTGCGTCCAGTTCCGCGTAGGTGACCTCGACCCCGCCGGAGCTCACCGCGACCCGGTCCGGGTACTCGGCCACCGCCCGGGCGAAACCGTCGAGCAGCAACGCCGCGGGCACCGGATGCTCGGTGGCGTTCCAGTCGGTCAGGATCCGGGTCGCTTCGGCCGGGGCCAGGATCTCCAGATCGCCGACCGGCGCCGACGGATCGGCCACGACCGCGGCCAGCAGCCGGGTGAACCGATCGGCGAACCCGGCCACCGTGGCCTCGTCGAACAGGTCGGTCGCGTAGATGAACTTCGCGGTGACCCCGCGGGCGCCGCTCGCCGCCGCCCCGGCCTGGCCGATCCGTTCGGCGAGTTCCAGCTGCAGATCGAATTTCGCTGTCTCGATGGGCGATTCGATACCGCTGATCGCCAGCCCCGGCAGCTCGCCGCTGACCTGCGGATTGTTGTTCTGCAGCGACAGCATCACCTGGAACAGCGGATGCCGTGCCTGCGACCGGACCGGGTTCAGCACCTCGACCAGCCGCTCGAACGGCAGATCCGCATGCCCGAAGGCGGCCACATCGCTACCGCGAACGCTTTCCAGCAGGTCGGCGAAGCCGGCACCGTAGTCGATCGGTGTACGCAACGCGAGGGTGTTGACGAACATGCCGATCACATCGTCGAGCGCACGTTCACCGCGCCCGGCGACCGGGGTACCGACGACGATGTCGGATTCGCCCGACAATCGCGACAGCAGGACCGCGAACGCGGCGTGCACGACCATGAAGAAGGTCACGCCCCGGCGGCGTGCCAGCTCGACCAGTTCGGCGTGCACCGCGTCGTCGATCTCGAAGGTGAGGCTCGAGCCCCGGCCGGTGGCCACAGCGGGCCGCGGCCGGTCGGCGGGCAGATCCAGCTGATCCGGGATACCCGCCAGCGCCGTCGACCAATAGGAGATCTGCGAAGCGATCACCGAAGCCGGATCGTCTTCCGAACCCAGTACCTGCCGTTGCCACAGTGCGTAGTCCGCGTACTGCACCTCGAGCGGACGCCAGCCCGGCTCGCCGCCGTCGATCCGGGCACCGTAGGCAGTGACCACATCGCGGGCCAGCGGTCCCATCGAGAAACCGTCCGAAGAGATGTGGTGCACGACGAGGACCAGCACATGCTCGGTCGGGTCCACTTCGAACAACCGGACCCGGAACGGCACACCGGCGGTGACATCGAAACCGGCCGAGACGAATTCGGCCACCCGTGCGAACAGGTCGGTTTCCGAGACATCCACCGGGGTCAGATCGGGGATCACCGCCGAGGTCGGTACCACCTGCTGGAACGGTGTCCCGTCCACTTCGGGGTAGTACGTGCGCAGCGATTCGTGTCGCGCCAGTACATCGGCGATGGCGATCTGCATCGCCTGCCGGTCCAGCAGACCCGACAATCGCACCGCGATCGGCAGATTGTCCGCGGCCGATGCCGGATCGAACCGGTTCAGGAACCACATCCGCTGCTGTGCCAGCGACAGCGGTACCCGCTCGACGACCTCACCCGAGGGCAGGGACTGGGTCGGCCGCGGCTGCGGCACCAGCGGAACCCGGCCGGCCGCACCGGAATGCGTTTCGGCGCGCGCCGCGAGCGCGGCCACAGTCGACGCCTCGAACAGTTCCCGTACGGCGAGGTCGGTGTCCAGCGCCGCCGACAACCGCGCCGCCACCCGGGTCGCGCTCAGCGAGTTACCGCCCAGGGCGAAGAAATCGTCGTCCACGCCGACCCGCTCCACCCCGAGCACCTCGGCGAACGTCGCCGCCACGATCTCCTCGATCGGAGTCGAGGGCGCCCGGAAGACGCGGGTCTCGAACACCGGCGCCGGCAGCGCCCGGCGGTCGAGCTTGCCGCTGGCGCCCAGCGGCAGCTCGTCGAGCACCACGAACGCGGCGGGGACCATATAGGACGGCAAGCGTGCGGACAGATCTTCCCGCACATCCTCGATATCGAGCGGCACTCCCGCCGCGGGTACCAGGTAACCGACGAGCTGGTCGCCGGTGCGTGCGTCACCACGCAGTACCACCACGGCCTGGCCGACCTCGTCGATATCGGTCAACGCGCTTTCGATCTCACCGAGTTCGATCCGCAGACCGCGCAGCTTCACCTGGAAGTCCGAGCGACCCATGTATTCGAGTTCACCGGCGGAGTTCCAGCGCACGACATCGCCGGTGCGGTACATCCGCTCGCCGGCCGCGAACGGGTTCGCCACGAAGCGATCCGCGCTCAGGTCCGGCCGTGCCACGTAGCCGCGGGCCAGCTGGGTGCCGGCCAGGTACAGCTCACCGGCGACACCCACCGGCACCGGCCGCAACCGGTCGTCCAGCACGTACACCTGGGTGTTGAACACCGGCACACCGATCGGTACCACCGCGGTGTCGGCGTCGGTCACCTCGTGGAAGGTGACGTCGACCGCGGCCTCGGTCGGACCGTAGAGGTTGTGCACCGCGGTACCGGTCAGTTCCCGCAGGCGTTGCGCCGGACGGCCCGGCAGTGCCTCACCCGAGGAGAACACCGCACGCAGCGAGGAACACGGCGCCACACCCGCTTCACCGGGCAGCGCGGCGACGAAGACGGTGAGCATGGACGGCACGAAGTGCGCCACCGTCACACCCTCGGAGTCGATGACCTCCGCCAGATACTCCGGATCCCGATGACCGTCCGGCTTGGCGACCACCAGACGGGCCCCGATCTGCAACGGCCAGAAGAACTCCCACACCGACACATCAAATGTCGACGGCGTCTTCTGCAACACCACATCGGAAGCCGTCAGACCGTACTCCGCCTGCATCCACACCAGGCGGTTCACGATCGCGCCGTGCGAAACAGCCACGCCCTTCGGGCGACCCGTCGAACCCGACGTGAAGATCACATACGCCGTATTCGACGCCCGCAACGGCGCCCGCCGATCAGCATCGGTCACCGGAGCATCGCCGTAACCCGACAGCTCGAGCTTGTCGATGCGCACCTGGGCGGTATCGATCGGCAGATCGTCCCCGGAGGTCAGTACGCCGACCGGATCCGCGGTAGCCAGGATGTACTCCGTGCGCTCGGCCGGATGGTCCGGGTCCAGCGGTACATAGGCGCCACCGGCGAGCGTGACCGCGTACATACCCACCACGAGGTCGATCGAACGCCGCATCCCCAGGGCCACATACGATTCCGGGCCGACCCCGCGATCGATCAGCCACCGCGCCAGTGGGTTCACCCGGTCGGCGAACTCGGCGTACGACAGCGTCAGGTCACCGAAGGTGAGCGCCGGCGCGTCCGGAGTCCGGGCGAGTTGCGCCTCGAACATCGACACCAGGGTCGCGCCGGAATCGACCGGATGCGCGGTGTCGTTCCAGCGGCGCAGTACGAGCTCACGTTCCGCACCGTCGAGCAGGTCGATCTCGCCGAGCGGCCGGTCCGGTGCAGCGGTGATCGCGGTGAGCACCCGCACCAACTGGTCGGCGATCCGCCGCACCGCCGGTTCGTCGAACATGTCCTGCAGATAGCCGACGCGAAGCCGCAGCGTGCCGCCGAGCGACGCGATCAGGCTCAGCGGGTAGTGGGTGGCGTCGATCGCGCTCAGCCCGGTCACCGCCATCCCGTCGATATCGGTGGCCTGCGCCTGGATACCTTCGGCGTCCACCGGATACGACTCGAACACCAGCAGGGTGTCGAACAGCGTCGCCACACCGGCCGCGCCCTGGATATCCGCCAGACCCACATAGTGGTGGTCCAGCAGATCGGCCTGTTCCCCCTGGGTCCGGGTGAGCAGGTCGCGGGCAGGTTCGCTCTGGTCGAAGCGCACCCGGACCGGGACGGTGTTGATGAACAACCCGACCATGGTCTCCACGCCGGACAGCTGCGGCGGCCGTCCGGAGACGGTGGCGCCGAACAGCACATCGTCGCGGGCGGTGATCCGGCCGAGCAGGACCGCCCAGGCCACCTGCAACACCGTGTTGGCGGTGATACCGAGTTCGGCGGCCAGCGCGGTGATCCGCCCGGTGGCCGCGGTGTCCAGCTCGAACAGGTATTCGCTCGACAGCGACTCGATCTCGTGCGCGGAATCGCCGCCGCCGGATTCCGGACGGCTGAGCAGGGTCGGTTCGCTGACCCCGGCCAGCGCTTCGGCCCACACCGCCAGCGACGCCCGGTGGTCCTGCCGGCCGACCCAGTCCAGGAAGTGCCGGTAGGAGCGGGCCGCGGGCAGCGCGCTGCCGTCGGCGCGTACGGCGTAGAGCGCCAGCAGATCCTGCATGAGCAGCGGCATGGACCAGCCGTCGAGCACGATGTGGTGGTTGGACACCACGAACTGCCAGGTATCGGATCCGGTCTTGATCAGGGTGAACCTGATCGGCCGCGGTTCGGTGAGATCGAAACGCCGCACCCGGTCGGCGTCGACGAGATCCGCGGCGACACCGGTGGCACTGCGATCGTGCTCGGTCCAGTCGGCCTGCACCTCGTCGAGCACGACCTGCACCGGATCGCCCGTCGCGCCGGTGACGAACACTGTGCGCAGGTTCTCGTAGCGGTCCACCAGAGCCTGTGCGGCCGCCCGCAGCCGTTCCGCGTCGACCCGGCCGGTCAGCGTGAGCACCGCCTGCGCGGTGTACACATCCACCGAGGCGGCGGCGAGTTGTGCGTGGAACAGCATCCCGGCCTGCAGCGAGGACAGCGGCCACATATCGGCGACCGGCATCGGGAACCGCTGCTCGATGCGCTCGATATCCGGCTGCGACACCGATACCAGCGGGAAGTCCGACGGTGTATGGCCGCCCGCATCCGCGGAACCGGCATGGTGGGCGACCGCTTCCAGTGCCTGCACCCACAGGTCACCGAATTCGGCGGCCTCGTCGGCCGACAGCAGGGTGGACGGGTAGCCCATCCGCGCGGTCAGGGTGTCACCGGCCACGATGGCATTGATATCCAGCAACGCCATGGCCGGCATATCCGAGTCGTAACCGACGTCCACGGTCAGCCCGGCCGCCGGGAGCCAGCCGAAACCGTGCATCTCGTCGGGAATTTCACCGGCGCCGACCCGGCCCAGGTAGTTGAAGTTCACCTGGCCCGGCATCTCCCGGGGGAGGTCGGTGGCGGTCTCGGAGTTCATGTACCGCAGCAGGCCGTAACCGACACCCTTGTCCGGTACCGCGAGCAATTGCTCCTTGACCAGCTTCAGTGCGGCGCCCAGTTCCGGACCGCCCGCGAGAGCGGCCTCGATATCTATACCGGCCGGTTCGAACCGGACCGGGAAGAGCGCGGTGAACCAGCCGACCGTACGGGACAGATCCGCCCCGGGCACGATCTCTTCCTCACGGCCGTGGCCCTCGAGCCGGACCAGCAGCGGGTCGTCCAACGGCACGCCGGGCACCCGCCGCGCCCGCCAGGCGGCCATCGCCAGGACGAGTGCGGTGAGCAGACCGTCGTTCACACCGCCGTGGAACAGCGTCGGCACGGTGGTGAGCAGCGCCTGGGTGACCTCCGGCGATACCCGCACCGCGTGCACCGCGACGACTCCGGCGGTATCCACCGCCGGATCCATCCGGCGCTCGGTGAGCAGCGGGTCGGCGGTGCCGGCGACGGTCCGCCAGTACTCGAGTTCGGCGAGCCGCTCCGGGCTGTGTGCATTGCGCTCGAGCGCATGTGCCCAGGTCCGCACGGAAGTGACCGGTGCGGGCAGTTCGGGGATCTGTCCGGCGCTGCGCGCCACGGCGGACAGCACCAGATCGGGAACCAGGACACGCCACGAGACACCGTCGACCGCGAGGTGGTGCACGATAACCACCAGATGCCCGTGCCGCTCGGCGGAATCCGGTTCCAGCCAGACGAAACGGACCGCGACACCCTGTTCGGGATCGAGCCGGTCCAGCGCGGAATCGGTGGCGGCCGTCGCGATCGCGGACAGTTCGTCACCGGTGACGCCGCTGTCGAACACGGTGTGGTCGATCAGCGCGTCCACATCGAGGCTGCCCGGCGCGGCGGTTTCCACGATCCAGTCGCCGTCGGTGGAGTACAGCCGCGACCGCAACATATCGTGCCGGTCGATCACCGGCCGTACCACGGCGGCAATGGTTTCCCGATCGATTCCGATCGGCAGATCCAGGGTGATGAGCTGATGGAACCGGCCGAAGGAACCCGGCCGTTCGGCCATGAACCGCACGATCGGTGTCAGTGGCATGGTGCCGACACCCCCGCCGGGCATTTCGACGAGCGTGGGCGCCACGGCGTCGGCGTCGGCGGCCTCGGCGATCGAGGCCAGCCCGGCCACTGTCCGCTGTTCGAAGACATGGCGCGGGGTGAAGACCACCCCGCGCGCCTTCGCCCGGGACACCAGCTGGATGGAGACGATGCTGTCGCCGCCGAGGGCGAAGAACGAATCGTCCACGCCCACCCGGTCCACCCCGAGCACCTCGGCGAAGACCTCGGCGATGATCTGCTCGACCGGCGTCCGCGGCCCGCGGAAAGCGGTACGCGCCTGGAACACCGGTTCGGGCAGGGCTTTCCGGTCCAGCTTCCCGGCGGGGGTCAGCGGGATCCGGTCGATGACCATGACGGCCGCGGGCACCATGTAGTCGGGCAGGCGTTCGGCGACATACCCGATCACCGCCGCGACGTCGACCGTGGCGCCGGATGCCGGTACCACGTACGACACCAGCGATACCGCGCCCGCGGCGTTCTTGTGCCCGGTGGTGACCGCGAAGTCCACGGTCTCGTGTCCGGTGAGCGCCGCGTCGATCTCGCCCAGCTCGATCCGGAAACCACGGACCTTCACCTGGAAATCGTTACGACCCACATACTCGACCACCGGATCACCG
>NZ_JBSFDZ010000077.1:0-8209 GCF_053594175.1 Nocardia sp. NPDC001965 | reverse complement strand
GTCTGCGGTCGTGACGGACAAGGCGGTGTTCACGGCGAGTGCGAGCCTTGCGATTGCAGCTTTTGTGGTGTGTCGGCCGTGGTCTGTGGGCTTGCTCCCGAGGCCGGGCACCGAAGACCAGGTCGACCACCGGGCACGGGAAGTACCGAGTTGAATCGGTGGGCGCAGGTATCGATCCGGCTCGCCAGGTTCATATCGTTGGCAGATCCCGGGCGCCCGACCTGAACTTCTGGATATCACCACATCACGACGCCCGCGACAGGTCTCGTCACCGTGGCAGGTGACAGCTCTGGCGCGGCAGAATAGGTTTCCACCATGACGAGCAATCCGTTCTTCGCCCGGAGCCCGCTTCCGTACGAACTTCCGGAATTCGCAAAGATCGGGGATGAGCATTACCTGCCCGCGTTCGAGCGGGGGATGGCCGAGCAGCTGGCCGAGATCGATGCCATCACCTCGGAGGTGGAGGTGCCCACCTTCGGCAACGTCATCGTGGCGCTGGAGCGTTCGGGTGCACTGCTGAAGCGGGTGTCGAATGTCTTCGGCAATATCGCGAGCTCGGATTCCAGTGCGCAGTCCGATGCGATCGAAGCCGAGATCTCGCCGCGGCTCGCCGCGCACCGCGATGCCATCCATCTCGATCCGACCCTCTTCGGTCGGATCGAGACGCTGTACGGGCGGCGCGGCGAACTCGGTCTGGACCCGGCGGAGTCGAGACTGCTCGAGCTGTACTACCTGCGGTTCGTCCGGGCCGGCGCCGGCCTGGATACCGACCAGCAGGATCGGTTGCGTGCGATCAACATCGAACTCGCCGCATCGGAAACGGAATTCGGTCAGGCGAACTCGGCGGTTCGCAACGCGGCGACGTTGATCCTGGACGATATCTCGGAGCTGGCCGGGTTGGATTCGGGGGCACTCGCTGCCGCGGCGGAAAACGCCCGTTCGCTCGGGCATACCGGAAAGTGGGCGCTGAGCCTGCAGAACGTCTCGAATCAACCCGTTCTCGCCGCACTGACCGACCGGGAGGTGCGGCGCCGAGTGATGGCGGCATCGCTGGAGCGTGGGTTCGGTGCCGATGGTGCCAACAGCGCCCTGGCAGCACGGATCGCTTCGCTGCGCGCCGAACGGGCGGCGTTGCTCGGTTACCCGGACCATGCCGCGTACGCGGTGGCGGATCAGACCGCGGGAACCGTATCGGCGGTCGAGGATATGTTCGACCGGCTGGTTCCACCCGCTGTCGCGAAGGCACGGTGCGAGGCCGGCGAACTCGAGGCGGCGATGCGGGCCGCCACGGGCGAGGATGCCGAACTGTGCTCGTGGGATTGGCAGTTCTGGTCGGAAAAAGCACGGGCCGAACGATTTTCGGCGGACGGCGAGGTCCTGCGTCCGTACTTCGAGTTGGAACGGGTGTTGTGGGACGGGGTGTTCTACGCCGCGGAGCAGGTCTACGGGATCACCGTCCGGGAGCGCGGCGATCTGATCGGTTACCACCCGGAGGCCCGCGTTTTCGAGGTGTTCGACGTCGGCGGCGAACCACTCGGGCTCTTCCTCGGTGACTTCTTCACTCGCCCGTCGAAACGGGGCGGTGCCTGGATGAACGAATTGGTCAGTCAGTCGCACCTGCTGGGCCAGAGGCCGGTCGTGGTGAACAATCTCAACATCTCGAAACCCGCCGAGGGCGAGGCGGCCCTGCTGACCTGGGACAACGTCAGGACCTTGTTCCATGAGTTCGGCCATGCCCTGCACGGGCTGTTCTCGGATGTGCGTTACCCGTTCTTCTCCGGTACCGAGGTCCCGCGCGATTTCGTCGAGTTCCCGTCACAGGTGAACGAGATGTGGATGTCGCGGCCGGAAATCCTGGCCAACTACGCCCGGCACTTCGAAACCGGTGAACCGATGCCCGCCGAACTGGTCGAGCAGATAGCCGCCACCGAAAGTTTCGGCGCGGGCGTCCGCACTGTCGAATATCTTGCCGCGGCACTCCTGGACTGGGCATGGCATCGTATCCCGGCCGCCGACCCGCGGCCCGGGGTTCTCGACCCGGACAGTGCCTATGCCGAGGCTTTCGAGGAGGCGGCGCTCCGGAAAGCGGGGATCGCCGTCACCGCGATTCCACCTCGCTACCGCACCGGATATTTCGCGCATATCTTCTCGGGTGGCTACGACGCCGGCTACTACTCGTATATCTGGAGCGAGGTGCTCGATGCCGACACTGCGCGATGGTTCACCGATGGCGACGTACCGATCCGGGAGAAGGGTCGGCTCTTCCGCCGCGAACTGCTGTCCCGCGGCGGCTCGGTGGACCCACTCGAAGCGTTCGAAGCATTCCGCGGCCGAGCTCCCGAGATCGAACCCCTGCTGATCCGGCGGGGGCTGACCGTCTGATCCGGACAGTATGGAAGATGAAGAGGACGAATCCAGGTCGAGGCCGGTTCCCTGACCCGCCGGCCGTCGCGCGCGCGCCGCGTTCATCGGTTGCCGGCCCCGCTCGATCCGAGAGACCGGCACACGCGGGTTGTCGTCGAACCCCGGGTCTCGCTCTCATCTCTGGGGAACCCGTTTGTCCGGGAATTCGAACTCGTGAATGCTCATGGTGTGTGGTGCCGGGCACACGGTCACGAAAGGATGCCGAATTGCTCATCGATTTTCTTTTGGGTCTGCTGAACAATCTCTTGACTACCGGTAGACCTTTCCCGGGCTCCTCCTGAGCTGTCGGTGCTCGCCGGCCCCGTTGCGTTCGTGATCGGCGCAACGGTCACAGGCTTCTCGGGTGCGTCTCGGCTGCTCGTACCGAATCCGCAAGTGTCGGAAACACTCTCACCGCTCGCCGTGTCGACCGGATCCTTGTTTGTCGGCTTCGGCGGGCTCACGCAGGGGTATGGTGCCAGGCTGCTACAAGATCGATATCGCTCACTCCACGTTTTCGTCGGGCCGAATCCGGTTGAATGGATTTCGCCGACTCGTAATCGATCGAGAAAGGGTGGTATGCAATGGGTAGGTATTTCGCGATCTACACCGGCTACCCGGCCGAGGACTCCGACGCACAGGCGGTTCGTGCTTCGTGGGAGCAGTGGTTCGGAAACCTCGGTGCGGCGGTCGTCGATCCCGGCTGCGTGTTCACCGCTGCCCGGACAGTCGGTCTCGATGGCTCGATTGTGGACGGCAGCCGAGCGAGGCTCACCGGCTACACCATCCTCGCCGCCGACAACCTGGATGCTGCCGCAGCAATGGTGACCCGGTGCCCTGGCCTGGCGAACGCGGCGATCGAGGTCTACGAGGCGGCCGGTCTGGATTCGGTACAGCAGTGAGCCGTACCGAGCGGAGATGAGCGTTGTTTCCCGCGCAGGTGGGATGCGGCGTTGTCCGGATCCGTTCGATCCGAGAGGCCGAATGCAGCGGACAGCGTGCCCGGAGTTCCTGTTCTCGATGGATGGTGAACCGCTGAGCGAGATCACCTGGGAAGGATGCCATGCGGTCTGTCGAGCTCTTCGCGCACCGACGGAGACGGCTTTTTCTCATGGTGTTGTCCGTTGTTTCGGTGGCAGTTCTGCTGACCGTGACCGCAATTACGATGAGGGCACGCACCGCGACCGACGACACCCGGTCCTCCCAGGACGGCGGGGGGTTCGATTCGGGGCTGCTGGTGCGGATCGAGCGGGCCGAAGCGTACGCGCGAACCCGCCCCGGGTTCGCGGGAATTGTGCTCCGCGACCGGATGACCGGTGCGGTATGGCGTAGTGCGGAGGCGGGCACGCTGATCTGGGCCTGCTCTACGCCGAAGTTGGCCATGGTGGTGGATCTGCTGCTCCGCGACGATTCGGGCGTGATCACGCTGACCGGGGAAGACCGTGACTTGATCCACAAGATGCTCAACTCCAGCGACGATGCGGCGGCAACGACGTTGTGGTATCGCTACGGCGGTGAGGCGGAATATGCGGCGCGGTTTCGGTCGTACGGGATGACCGATATGAAATTCACCGACCGCCACGAGCATCATTGGGGTTGGATCCTGTCGACATCGAACGATCTCGATCGCCTGATCAATTACGTGTTGGACGAGCTACCCGCCGGGCATCGGGACTACATCGTCGGTGAGATGCGTTCGGTCGACGTCGACCAGCAATGGGGAGTCTGGGGTGCGGGTGCGATGGCGCGGCCCGGGAACAAGAACGGTTGGTCCGACGATAACGACGACGGTTCCTGGCTGATGAATTCGGTGGGATTCGTCGGCCCCGGCGAGCGGTACACGTTGGCGATCATGGACAACACCGGGGTGATCGAAGGCGGTGACGTGGTCGGCAGGGAGACCACGACCGAGATCAGTGAAATCCTATTCGATGGTTACTTCGACCCGGAGCACTAGCGGGGACCTCGACTCCGCCGTCGGTGCCCGGAGTGCGGTGGCAGGCGGGTCAGTGCTCGAAATAGTCTTCGGTACCTATGTGCGGATGTGTTTCTGAGCGAAGGGGATCTCGAACAGGCCGGCCGGGCTCGGTCCTGCGTGCGCGGGATGTGACGAGCAGTGCCAGGGCCGTCGCGATCAGGAAATGCGCGGTGAGCATCACCAGCATGGGAAGGACGAAGCCCGCATCGGTGAGAATGCCGTGGTCTCCCACGCAGTAGAGGGTGTAGTTGGTGTATGTGCCGTCGGAGTCGTGGAAGGTATCGGAGACGACCACGGGTTCGGTGGTCGGGGATGAACAGAACAGGGGCGCGGTGAGTTTCGCTTCGCCGGGCCAGATTGCCACGGGAACGACGATGCTGAAGGCGCCGACGAGCAATCCGGTCGAGAGGCTCGTCACTACACGGGGCATCGGCTATACCGGCTGGGCTCGGAGGAAGGCGCCGGTGCGGTCGAATTCGGCGACCACCTCCGAGCGGGCCGATGCCACGTTGGCGACGATGCGGATGTCGCGGCCGAAGCGGCTCACCAGAATGGCAGTGACCTGACCGTCGGGTATTTCGCTGCGTGTGCGGGCGGTGTCGACTATGTCCTCGATACGCGAGAGGCCGGGCACCTCGCTGATCGCGAAGTTCTCGCCGTCCAGGTCGTCGAAGGAGGAAACCCGTACCGGGCGTGGGGCGCTCAGGTCGCCGAGGGTGAAGGAGTAATCGTCCAGTACGCGGGACGCGCCGGGCGGCCGGACCCGTAAACGGACTGTGGGTTCGCGGGCGGTGAAATCGCCTCCGGCCAGGAATTTCGTCACCTGGATCGGCTGGTTGTTCACGACGAGCCGGAACCGGGTGGAGTTCGGTGCCGTGAGAAGCATGACGTTCACATTCGGGTCCGCGGCACCGATGCGCTGTGCCAGTGCGGTGATCGCGGCCTGCGGCAGGGCGCTCACCAATCCGCCGCCGCGTGCACGGATCCGGTCCTCGAATTCCGCGCGATCCACCGCGCCGAAACATCCGCTGGTACTGCTGAGCACGGCCAGGCACAGCAGGAAACGGAGCCAGTTGCCACGGTGCACGTACTGAAGGCTATGCGTTGCGAACCGAAGCTGCTGGGGATGCTGACCGAGATCGCAGCCGTTGCGCCGCGAAACCGGAACCTCTGGTTCGTGACCGTGGTAGCGCCGACGACCGTCCAGGTGCGGGAGAACCGGGACAACCGCGGCGGGTCTACCAGCTGGTGCCGGCGACGCTCGGGTGCCGTGGCATCCATACCCAGGTGTTCGGTGTCGACATCTCCGATCCGGCCTTCCGACATCTCACCGATCCGTGTCGCCGTGCCGACCCCGAACACCACGCTATCGTCGTATCCCGGTCGCCGGTGGAACCGGTTGCCAGGGCCAGGAAGAGCATGGGATGCGACATCGCGCGATATCGCCCACACTGATCCGAAACTGCTGGTGGTGGCGCGGAGAAAGGTGATCGAGTGACCGATCCGCTGTGGCTCGATCCGGACACGATGCATGCCTCGGCGGCGGAGTTCGACCAGATGGCCGACGAACTGGCGCAGATGCTCGCGGAGCTGAGGGCCACCTCACTGCGCGAGGGAGAATCCTGGGGTGCCGACGAGCCCGGCAAAGCCTTCGCCGAAAGCTACGTGCCCAGTGCGGAGCAGGGCATGGCGGGTTTCGAAAACCTGGTGGACCGTGTCCGCGCCCTCGGCGCCGGTCTCCGAGCTGCTACCGGGATGTATACGGATACGGACAACGCGGGGAGCGCGCAGGTACAGAATTCCGATCCGGCTCGCTACCCCGGCACAGTCACGGATCCGGCGGTTTCGATACCTCCGGCCTCGGTCCCGGCGGCGAACGCCGTGGACCGGACCGGGGCGCCGACGCAGCAAACCGCCGGGGTGACACGGCCTGCTGATGATCCGATCGCTTCCACGGCGGGGCAGAATGCCTCCGGCGGTGCGCGGTCCGACACCACCACCGGCGCGGAGGATGCCCAGCCGGGCGCTGCCCCGCAGTCCCAGCAGCCGGGCGCTGATGGCCCGGGGTCTCCCGACCCCGCGACCGGTCCGCGCGGCCCGGAACGAGAACCGCAACCTCCGCTGCAAGTTCCGGGTGCTTCGGCTCCGGTGGGGACGGCTGCGACACCGGCCGGGCAGGCTCCCGGAAACAGCGCTACCAGCCCCCCGAAATCACCGGAGGGCCCGAAGCCGATGGCCGCCCGCGCCGCTTCCACCGGATCGACAGACTCGCCCTGGGGCCGCAACTCCCCGGGCTCCCCCCGATCCAGCGCGCCGGTCGGTGCCACTGCTCCGGAAAGCCAGCTCCCGCCACGGGCAGCTGGGCCGCGAACTGCCGATAGGCCGCCGGCGAAACCGGATGCGGACCCCCGCCGCACGCCGCCGTCGCGGAAGGAGGCGATCGCCGCGCGTGCTGAACGCGAGTCCGATGAAGCGGCCATGGAAATCCTGCGCGAACTGGCGGCGCGGCGCGACCTCGGGATCGTCGGATTCGAAACCGCGGGTATCACCGAGCAGACAGCCCGGGAGATCGCCGACGCTGTCGACGCAGTTCTCGGCGAGCACCCCGCTGTTCTGCGTGGGCTCGAGGTCGCTGACGCGGGTCCGCTCTCCCGAGCGGAGAATCGAAGCGCGGGTGCTGAGGATTCCGCGGTGGACTCCTCGCAGCCTCCGGAGCCGTGGATCGTTCTCGATGTGACCGCGACAGCGGACCCCGGTGCGCTCATCGGACACGACCGGGCCGGCCACGACCCTGTGGAAAGCTCACTGCGGCAACGCCCCATGTATGTGACCATGCTGCGGGAGCTCGGCCACGTGCTGGACCTGACGGGCGGGCTGCGGGCCCGTGCAGAGGCGCAGCGGGCGCTGATCAGCGAATATCTACGAATCAGCGGTGCCCAGGGCGAGACTCTCGGGCGGATCGTCAGCGGGTATCGATCCTGGCGGGCCGAGCTCGGGGACTACTGCTTCGACGACCGCATGTTCTCGCCCGGTCGAGCCCTCGCCGCGGGTTTCGCCGCGGTCGAGCTGGTCGGTGGCGAAGCTCCCGCGGCCGCCAAGGCCTTGCATCGCCTGCTGGTGGCGATGGCGCGGGCGGCGGTGTCGGATAATCGTTGAACAGATGATCCGGAAAGGACGCAGCCATGGACCGGTGGAAACGAGAAGGTCTGCTGAATGCCAACAATGGGCTGAGAAACCAGATCGAAGATCTGCTCGATACCTTCCAGCAGCAGCAGACCCGGCTGGCCGAAACGTATCGGCAGTTGGAGGCGACTCGGATCCGCGCTGAATCGGTGGACCGGTCGGTGGCGGCGACCGTCGACGCGGGCGGGGTACTCACCGAGCTGAGTCTCACCGCGTCGGCGCTACGCAAATCCCCCGACGAGCTGGCCCGCGCGATTGTCGACACCGTCGCGCAGGCGGCCGAGCACGCTCGCGAGCATCAGCAGACGTTCCTCTCGCCCGCCACCGAGGAACTCGAGAAAATGGGTGATCTCTCGGACCTCGTGCCCGAGGTACCCGACTTGCGCGATGTGCGCACTTTTCTTCGCGGTGAGCGGGATCCGCAGCAGTGAGCGCCTGGGTTTGCTGGCTTCTCAACGATGGGGACTTATTAATATCAAATAGACATCGGAAAGTTGAGTTCGGCCGATCGAAGTAAAGGTAGATGCGGTGGATGGGCAGGGGTGAAGTGTGTCTCTGCTGTTGCCGTGGTGGTTACCGCCTGAGGTTTTAGCGGTTGTTGCTGGGCATTTCCCGGAGGCTCGGGAAGATGCGATGCGCCGTGAG
>NZ_JBSFDZ010000076.1:0-9208 GCF_053594175.1 Nocardia sp. NPDC001965 | reverse complement strand
CAGGCGCCGACGGATCCACCGCCACCGCCGCAGCCAGCAACTCCGGCAACGTCGAAGCCGGCACCACCGGACCACCCGAACGGGACAAGATCTCGTCACGTTCGGTCGCGTCCAGGATCTCGACCGCGCCGAGCGCGAGATCGGGATCGGCGACGACCGCGGCAAGCAGCCGCTCGAAACGAGCGGCCAGAGTCTGCACGGTCGACTCGTCGAACAGTTCGGTGGCGTAGTTGAGCGTCAGATCCATTCCGCCCGAAGCGTTCTCACCGAGCGTGAACTGCAGATCGAACCGGGCGACATCATCGGCGAGCGGCAGACCCGACACCTCGAGTCCGGCCAGATCCAGTACCGGTTGCTGCGTATTCTGCAGCGACAACGCCACCTGGAACAACGGATTACGCGCCTGCGAACGCTCCGGCGCCAGCAGATCCACCAGCCGCTCGAACGGCACGTCCGCATTGCCGAACGCATCCAGATCCACCTGTCGCGCCCGGTCCAGCAAACCGGCGAACGATTCCCCCGAATCCACGGTCGTCCGCAACACCAAGGTGTTCACGAACATCCCGACCAGATCGTCGAGGGCCTGTTCACCACGGCCCGCGATCGGCGTACCGACAGCGATATCGCCGGAACCCGACAGCCGGGCCAGCAATGCCGCCAGCCCGGCGTGCAACACCATGAACATCGACGCGCCCTGCGCCCGGGCCAGCCGGTCCAGTTTCCCGATCAGCTCGGCCGGCAGTTCGGCGTGCACGCTCGCGCCGCGCAGCGACGCCACCGCGGGACGCGCCCGATCTGCGGGCAATACGAGCTCGTCGGGAAGATCGGCCAGGGTCCGCTGCCAGAACGCCGTCTGCCGTGCCAGCGGCGAATTCGGATCGTCCTCGGCGCCCAGCACCCGCCGCTGCCACAGGGTGAAGTCGGCGTACTGCACCGCCAGCGGAGCCCACCCCGGTTCGAGGCCCTGGGCCCGCGCCGCGTAGGCGGTCATCACATCGCGGGCCAGCGGCGCCATCGAGAAACCGTCGGCGGCGATATGGTGCACCACCACCACGAGCACATGCTCGTCCGGTGCCGTCTGGAACAACCGGATCCGCAGCGGCACATCAGCGGCCACGTCGAAACCGGCGGTCACGAATTCGACCACCGCGGTGACGATCTCGTCCGCCGCGACCGGGACCGGTTCGAGTTCCAGATCCAGCTGATCGGCGGGCACGATCACCTGCACCGGCACGCCGGCGCGCTCGGGGTACCGCGTGCGCAGCGATTCGTGGCGCCACACCACATCGGATACCGCGGACCGCAACGCGACCGGATCCAAGGTGCCCGCGAGGCGGATCGCCATGGGCAGGTTGTAGGCCACCGACGAGGTGTCGTACTGGTTCAGGAACCACATCCGCTGCTGCGCGAACGACAGCGGCACCGGGTCCGGCCGCGGGCCGGCCACCAGCGCCGGTCGCGCACCCGCACCCGCATGCTCGACCCGCACGGCCAGCGCCGCCACAGTCGGTGCCTCGAACAGCGCACGCACCGGTACCTGGGTATCGAGCGCGGCGCCGATACGCGCCGCGACCTGGGTCGCGACGAGCGAGTTGCCGCCCAGTTCGAAGAAGTCGTCGTCCGCGCCGACCCGGTCGATGCCCAGCATCTCGGCGAACGTGCCCGCCACGACCTCCTCCACCGGAGTCGACGGCGCCCGGAACACCCGCGCCTCGAACACCGGCGCGGGCAGTGCCCGGCGGTCCAGCTTCCCGGACGAGTTCATCGGGAACGTCTCCAGCACCATGAACGCCGCCGGAACCATATAGCCCGGCAGTTCGGCGCGCAGCGCGGATTTCACCGTATCCACATCGATCGCCCGGCCCGCCGCCGGAACCAGATAGGCGACCAGCTGGTCGCCGGTACGTTCGTCGGTGCGCATGACCACCACGGCGCCGGCGATCTCGTCCAGATCGGTCAGCACCGATTCGATTTCGCCGAGTTCGATCCGCAGACCGCGCAGCTTCACCTGGAAATCGGTACGGCCGAGATAGTCGATCTCGCCGCCGGAATTCCAGCGCACCAGGTCACCGGTGCGGTACATGCGTTCGCCGTCGCCGAAGGGGCTGGCGACGAACCGTTCGTAGGTCAGGTCGGGGCGGCCCACATATCCCTCGGCCAGCTGTGCACCGGCCAGATAGAGCTCACCCGGAACGCCGGGGGGCACCGGCCGCAACCGGCTGTCCAGCACATAGGCCTGGGTATTGAATGCCGGAACACCGATCGGCACCGTGACATTGTCGGTCTCGGTGACTTCGTGGTAGATCAGGTCGACCGTGGCCTCGGTGGGCCCGTACAGGTTGTGCAGCCGTGCGCTGCTCTGCTCACGCAACCGCCGCGCGATATCGCCGGTCAGCGCTTCGCCACCGACGATCACGTGGCGCATACTCGCCCACGCCCCGGAATCGGCCTCGGTCAGGAAGACCGACAGCATCGACGGCACGAACTGGATGGTGGTGACGCCCTCGTCGGCCATGAGACGGCCCAGGTAGGCGGGGTCGCGATGCCCCTCCGGCCGGGCGATGACCAGCCGGGCACCGACCTGCAACGGCAGGAAGAACTCCCGGACCGACGCGTCGAAGGTCACCGGAGCGCGCTGCACCATGACGTCGGCGGCGGCGATACCGTACCGCGCATGCGTGCCCACCAGGCAGTTCACGATCGACTGGTGCGCCACCGCGACACCCTTGGGGCGGCCCGTCGAGCCCGAGGTGAAGATCACGTACGCGGTGTTCCCCGGCCGCAGCGGCCGGTGCCGGTCGGCGTCGGTGAGCGGAGCGCCGGAGAACCCGGCCAGATCCAGCTGATCGATACGGACCTGCGGCGAGACGATCGGGTCCAGATCCTCACCGGAGGTGAGCACGAACAGCGGGCGCGCGGTCTCGAGGATATGCCCGAGCCGTTCCACGGGCTGGTCCGGATCCAGCGGTACATACGCGCCACCGGCCGCGATCACCGCGTACATCCCGACGACGAGGTCGAACGAGCGCTGCATACCCAGGGCCACGTACACCTCGGGACCCACGCCGGCCCGGTGCAGCCAGCGGGCCAGCCGGTTCACCCGTTCCGCGAACTCGGCGTAGGACAGACTCGTCCCCTCGAAGGTCAGCGCGACCGCGTCCGGCGTCCGCGCGACCTGCGCCTCGAACAGCGCGACCAGGGTGGCGCTGGCATTGCCCGGCGTTTCGGTGAGTGCCGACTCCACCGGGAACTCGGTGGCATTCCACCGGTTCAACACGAGTGCACGCTCGGTGGTGTCCATGAGTTCGATATCGCCCACCGGCACCGACGGTTCGGCGATCACCGCACGCAGCACCCGCACCAGACGGCGACTGAACTCGGTGATGAAATCGTCGTCGAACAGGTCGGTCGCGTAGAGGATCTCGGCTTCCATACCGGACCCGTCGGCGGCCGCCTCGCTGGACGTCAGCACCATGTCGTATTTGGTGCTGGGTGTTTCCACTCCGACGCCGGTCATCGTCAGACCGGGCAGTTCCAGCCGGGTGTCGCCCAGGTTCTGGAAGGCGAGCATCACCTGGAAAAGCGGCTGGCGCGACTGGGAACGGACCGGGTTGAGCACCTCGACCAGACGCTCGAACGGCACATCGGCGTGCGCGAACGCGTGCAGATCGCGATCACGCACATGGGCGAGCAGTTCGGTGAACGGCGCGGCGGTATCGATCTCGGTCCGCAGCACCAGCGTATTGACGAACATGCCGACCAGATCGTCGAGCACCCGGTCGCCACGTCCGGCAACCGGAATACCGATGGCGATATCGGTGGTCGAGCTGAGCCGGGCGAGCAGGGTGGCGAACGCGCTGTGCACGAGCATGAACAGGGTGACGCCCTGTTCCTGGGCGAGCGCGTTCAACTCGTCGATCACATCGCCGGGCACCACGAACTTGTGGGTTGCCGCCCGCTCGCTCGCCACCGCCGGACGCGGCCGGCTGGACAGCCGGAGTTCGTCGGGCAGTTCGGCCAGTTCGGCCCGCCAGAAGTCGAGCTGCTGGGAGACCAGCGATGTCGGATCGTCGTCGGATCCGAGCACCGCGCGCTGCCACATCGTGTAGTCGATGTACTGGACGGCCATCGGCTCCCATTCCGGAGCCCCACCGGCGCACCGCGCCGCATACGCGGTCATCAGATCGCGACTCAGCGGCCGCAGCGAGAAACCGTCGGCGGCGATGTGGTGCACCACGCCGGCCAGCACGTGATCGTCGTCGGCCAAGCGGTACACCCGCAGCCGCACCGGCGGCTGGACGGTCAGATCGAAGCCCACACAGACGAATTCGACGACCGAGGCGATCAGTTCGCCGTCGAGCGCGTCACCGGGTCCGGCGGTGAGCGGGATGATCTCCACCTCCGGCACGGCCGCGGCCGGCGGCAGCACCTGCTGGTACCCCACCCCGTCGTGGGACGGGTACACGGTGCGCAGGGATTCGTGCCGGGCGATCACATCGCCCACGGCGTCCAGCAACGCGTCGATATTCAACGTGCCGTTCAGCCGCAGCACGATCGGGATGTTGTCGACCGCCGACTCGGGTTCGAACCGGTTCAGGAACCACATCCGCTGCTGCGCCTGTGACAGCGGCGGCCGTTCCGGGCGCGGGTGGGCCGCGATGGCCGGGCGCCCACCGGCGCCGGCCTGCTGTTCCACCCGCGCCGCCAGCGCGGCGACCGTCGAATCCTCGAACAGCATCCGCACCGGCACCTGCGTATCCAGCGCGGTACCGATCCGGGCCGCGACCTGGGTCGCGATCAGCGAGTTACCGCCGAGGGCGAAGAAATCGTCGTCGGCGCCGACCCGTTCGGCGCCGAGCACCTCCGCGAAGACCCCGGCCACGATCTCCTCGATCGGAGTCGACGCGGACCGGGACCCGCCCGATTCGAACACCGGCGCGGGCAGCGCCCGGCGGTCGAGTTTCCCGTTGATGGTCAGCGGGATCCGGTCCAGTACGACCAGCGCGGACGGCACCATGTACGACGGCACCAGCGCGGCGGCGCCCGCACGGATCGCCTCGGTATCGGCTTCGGTCCCGTTGTCGGGAACCACGTAGGCGACGATCCGGTGATCGCCCGGGGTGTCCTCGCGGACGATCACCGCTGCCTGCGCGACACCCGGCTGCGCGAGAACCGCGGCCTCGATCTCGCCGAGCTCGATCCGGAAACCGCGCACCTTCACCTGGTCGTCGGCGCGGCCCAGGTATTCGAGTTCACCGAAGCGGTTCCAGCGCGCCAGGTCGCCGGAGCGGTAGAGGCGCGCACCGGGCGCACCGGGTTCGGCCAGCGGATTCGCCACGAAACGAGCCGCCGTCAGGTCCGGGCGGCCGAGATAGCCGCGGGCCAGCTGCCCACCGGCGATGTACAGTTCGCCCGCCACCCCGACCGGTACCGGTTGCAGCCGGTCGTCCAGCACATAGGTCTTCAGCCCGGCCAGCGCCCGGCCGATCACGCTACCGGCGGCACCGGCGATGGTCGCCGCGTCGAGCGCACGGAACGACACGTGCACCGTGGTCTCGGTGATGCCGTACATGTTCACCAGCAGCGGCGAAGCCGTTTCCCGGTCCCCGATCTGGGCGGTACGGCCGGTCGTACCGTCCCCGTGCCGGGCCACCCAGTCGGAGAGCCGGCGCAGTTCCAGTGCCTCACCACCGAATACGACATAGCGCAGCGCCAGCGGCCGATCCGCCGCCGCGATGCGGTCGGCCTCGGCGAGCTGATAGAACGCCGACGGTGTCTGGTTCAGCACGGTGACACGTTCGGAGCGCAGCAGTTCCAGGAACTGCTGCGGGGAGCGCGAAGTGTAGTAGTCGACGACCACCAGGGTGCCGCCGAAGAGCAGCGGTCCCCACAGTTCCCAGACCGAGAAGTCGAACGCATAGGAATGGAACAGGGTCCAGACGTCCTCGGCGCCGAAACCGAACTCGCGTTCGGTATTGGCGAACAGCCGCACCACATTCCGATGCGGCACCGCGACGCCCTTGGGGCGGCCGGTGGAACCGGAGGTGTAGATGACGTAGGCCGTGTGCTCCGGACGCAGCGGGACGAGGCGGTCGGCATCGGTGATCGGGCCGTCGTCGGCATCCTCGATATCACCGGCCTCCACGGTGTACCCGTCGACCACCACACGTGAGATACCGCGCGGCACATCCACCCGCACCGTGGAGTCCAGCACCACGGTTGCCGGACGCGCGTCCCCGAGCACGTACGCGATCCGCTCAGCGGGGTAATCCGGGTCCACCGGCACATAACCGGCACCGGACTTGATCACCGCGAGCAACGCGACCACCAGGTCCAGCGATCGCGGCAGCAGCACCGCGACCAGCGTCTCCGGCCCGGCCCCCTCGGAGATCAACCGGCGCGCCAGTACGTTGGCCCGGCGATCCAATTCGGCGTAGGTGAGCCGGTCGCCCTCGAACTTCACGGCGTTCCGGTGCGGATACTCGCCGGCGGCCGCCTCGAACAGGCTCGCCAGGGTGGTCGTCTCCGGGTGATCGGCCGGCACACCGTCGACGGTGAACACGCCGGGGGCGGCGTCGGCCCGGGACTGCACCCAGCGCCGCGCCACATCCAGACGCTCGGATTCACCGAGCAGGTCGATATCGCCGACCGCGTCGCCGGGCTCCCGCACGACGGCACGCAGAATCCGCACGAAACGATCGGCGAAACCGGCCACGGTCTCCGGATCGAACAGATCGGTGGCGTACACCCATTGCATACGCAGGCCGCCGTCCGCGGCGCCCTCGGTACCGACGGTGAGCTGGATATCGAACTTCGAGAAACCGGTGTCGAATTCGAGCACGTCGAGGTCGAGGCCCGGCAGCGATACCGCCGCCGCGTCGGCCACGGACGCGGCGTCGAAGGTCAGCACCACCTGGAACAACGGATGGTGTGCCCGGGAGCGGCGCGGGTTGATGATGTCGACCAGCCGCTCGAACGGCACATCGGCGTTCGCGAAAGCCGCCAGGTCGGTGCGACGGACCTCCGCGAGCAGGTCGGTGAAGGCGGTCCCCGGCGTCACCTCGGTCCGCAGGACCAGAGTGTTGACGAACATACCGACCAGATCGTCGAGCGCCTGCTCGCCGCGGCCGGCGATCGGGGTGCCGATGCTGATATCGGCACTGCTGGACAACCGGCTCGCCCAGGTGGCGAGCGCCGCGTGCACCACCATGAACAGTGTGGTGCCCTGGGCCCGGGCCAAGGCTTCCAGGGCGGTGCGCAATTCGGCGTCGACCGCGAAGTCGTGTGTGGCGCCGGAGTTGGAAGCGATCTCCGGACGCGGCCGATCGGTGGGAAGTTCCAGCCGATCGGGCAGGTCCCGTAGTTGTTCGCTCCAGTATTCGATCTGCTGGGCGGCCACCGACTCGGAATCGTCCTCGGAGCCGAGCACCTCGCGCTGCCAGAGGGTGTAGTCGGCGTACTGCACCGCGAGTGGTTCCCACGCGGGAACCGCCCCGCGACTGCGTTCGGTGTAGGCGACGACGAGATCCCGGAGCAGCGGACGCGGCGAGAAACCGTCGGCGCTGATGTGATGCGCGACGAGGACCAGGACGTGGTTGTGCTCGTCCACCCGCAGCAGCGACACCCGGAACGGGAGCTCGACCATGACGTCGAACAGCACTCCGGCCAGCTCGAGCACCCGGGCGGGCAGTCCGGCCCCGGTGACCGGTTCGGGGTCGAGCGCGATATCCACCTCGCCGACCGGCAGCACCTGCTGGTGCCCGATCCCGTCCACCTCCGGATACACGGTGCGCAGCACCTCGTGCCGCGCCACCAGATCCGAGACCGCCGCACGCAACGCATCCACGTCGAGATCACCGGACAGCCGCAGGGCCAGCGGGATGTTGTAGGCCGCGGACCGGTCGTCGAACCGGTTCAGGAACCACATCCGCTGCTGCGCCAGCGACAACGGCACCCGCTCCGGACGCTCCCGCGGCCCCAGGACCGGCACCCCACCACGACCGGCGGCGGTTTCGGCGGCGGCGGCCAGCGCGGTGACGGTGGACGCTTCGAACAGCATCCGCACGGGCACCTGCACATCCAACGCGGCACCCAGCCGCGCGGCGACCTGCGTCGCGATCAGCGAGTTACCGCCGAGGGTGAAGAAGTCGTCGTCGGCACCGATCCGCTCGATACCGAGTACGTCGGCGAAAACGCCTGCAACGATCTCTTCGATCGGGGTGGACGGCGCCCGGAACTCCCGCGTCTCGAAAGTAGGCGCGGGCAGCGCCTTACGATCCAGCTTCCCGGAGGTGTTCAACGGGAACGCGTCCAGTTCCATCACCACGGCCGGGATCATGTACACCGGCAGCACATCGCGCAGCGAGTCGAGCAACGCCACAGAGGTGATCTGGGCACCGGGCGCGGGCACCACATAAGCGACCAGCTGCTCACCCAGATCCGAGGCAGCCACCGTCACCACGGCCTGGCTCACCACCGGCTGCGCCAGCAACGCCGACTCGATCTCACCCAACTCGATCCGCTGACCACGGAACTTCACCTGGAAATCGGTACGCCCCAGGTATTCGAGCACCGGCAGAGTCTCGGTCCGGCCCTCGACTTCGGTCTCGGCGTGACTCCACCGCACCAGGTCACCGGTGCGATACATCCGCTCCGCGGGATCGAACGGACTGGCGACGAACCGATCCGCGGACAGGTCCGGCCGGGTCACATAACCACGCGCCAGCTGATCACCCGCCAGATACAACTCACCCACCACACCCGCAGGAACCGGGCGCAACCGCGAATCCAGCACATACACCCGGCTGTTCCACTGCGGAACACCGATCGGCACACTCACCGACTCATCACCCGTGGCCTGCCAATAGGTAATGGAAACAGCGGCCTCGGTCGGACCGTACAAGTTGTGCACCGCAGCATCGGAAATCGCATGCATCGCCGACACCGTCTCCGGCGGCAATGCTTCACCGATCACGAACACGTGCTCGAGACTCCGCAAAGCCTCCGCCGGAGTATGCGCGGCGAACACACCCAACATCGACGGCACGAAGTCCGTCACCGTCACCCGCCGCTCGGCGATGACCCGAGCAAGGTATTCGGTATCCCGATGACCATCCGGAGTCGCCACAACAAGATGCGCACCCGCAGCCAACGGCAGGAAATAACCCCACAACGACACATCGAACGTCGTCGCCGTCTTCTGCAGATA
>NZ_JBSFDZ010000075.1:0-10633 GCF_053594175.1 Nocardia sp. NPDC001965 | reverse complement strand
ACATAAACCCGCACGAGCTCGTTCACACCCGGAGGCAGATCGTCATCGTCCTCACGCGAGAACACCCGGATGCCGATGACCTTGCCCGACTCACCGTGGGGCACCTTCAACGAGGTGTCACGGACTTCACGGGCCTTCTCACCGAAGATCGCCCGCAGCAACCGCTCCTCCGGGGTCAGTTCGGTTTCACCCTTCGGGGTGACCTTCCCGACCAGGATGTCCCCGTCACGGACCTCGGCACCGATCCGCACGATGCCCCGCTCGTCGAGGTCGGCGAGGACCTCGTCGGAAACATTCGGGATATCACGCGTGATCTCCTCGGCACCCAGCTTCGTATCACGAGCATCGATCTCGTGCTCCTCGATATGAATCGAGGTGAGCACGTCGTCTTCGACCAGACGCTGGGACAGGATGATCGCGTCTTCGTAGTTGTGGCCCTCCCACGGCATGATCGCCACGAGCAGGTTCTTACCGAGCGCCATCTCACCGTTCTGGGTGCACGGACCATCAGCCAGCACCTGCCCACGCTCGACCCGCTGACCCTCGTCCACGATCGGACGCTGATTGGCACACGTGCCCTGATTCGAGCGCGCGAACTTCCGCATCCGATACGACTTCCGCGAACCGTCATCGGCCATCACCGTCACATAGTCGGCGGAAACCTCCTCGACCACACCGGCCTTGTCGTTGACCACGACATCACCGGCATCCACCGCAGCACGCAACTCCATACCCGTACCCACAACCGGGGACTCCGAACGGATCAACGGCACCGCCTGCCGCTGCATATTCGCACCCATCAAGGCACGGTTGGCGTCATCGTGTTCCAGGAACGGAATCATGGCGGTCGCCACCGACACCATCTGACGCGGCGAGACGTCCATAAAGTCCACCCGGCCGGTATCGACGAGTTCGACCTCGGAGTACCTGCGCCGCACCGCGACCCGTGCCGCCACGAACCGGCCCTCGGCGTCCAGCGATTCGTTCGCCTGGGCCACGATGTGCCGATCCTCCTCGTCGGCGGTCAGGTAGACGATCTCGTCGGTCACGCGGCCGTCGATCACCTTCCGATACGGCGTTTCGAGAAACCCGAACGGATTCACCCGCGCGTATACCGACAGGTACCCCATCAGCCCGATGTTCGGGCCCTCCGGCGTCTCGATCGGGCACATCCGGCCGTAGTGGCTGTAGTGCACATCGCGGACCTCGAGGCCGGCGCGTTCCCGCGACAGGCCGCCGGGGCCCAGCGCCGAGAGGCGGCGCTTGTTGGTGAGGCTCGCGAGCGGGTTGCGCTCGTCCATGAACTGCGAGAACTGCGAGGTCCCGAAGAACTCCTTGAGCGCGGCCACCACGGGCCGGATATTCATCAGCGACTGCGGCGTGATCGCCTCCACGTCCTGGGTGGTCATCCGCTCCCGGACCACCCGTTCCATCCGGGACAGGCCGACCCGGAACTGGTTCTGGATCAATTCACCCACGGTGCGGACCCGGCGATTGCCGAAGTGGTCGATATCGTCGACCTCGACCGGCACCTCGATTCCGCCCGGCACGGTCATCGTCGGTTCTCCCGCGTGCAGACGCAGCAGATATTCGATGATCCCGACGATGTCCTGTTCGGTGAGCACCCGGGGCCCCGTCGCGGCATCGGTCCGGACACCGAATTTCTTGTCCGTCTTGTAGCGACCGACCCGGGCCAGGTCGTAGCGCTTGTCGTTGAAGAACAGGTTCTCCAGCAGGTTCTGCGCGGACTCCTTGGTGGGCGGTTCGCCCGGACGGAGTTTGCGATGGATATCGAGCAGTGCCTCGTCGGTGGTCGAGATGTTGTCCTTCGCCAGCGAGGCCATCATCACCTCGGAGAACCCGAACCGCTCGGTGATCCGCTCGCTGGACCAGCCGAGGGCTTTGAGCAGCACGGTCACCGGCTGGCGCCGCTTGCGGTCGATACGCACGCCGACGGTATCGCGCTTGTCGATATCGAACTCGAGCCACGCACCGCGCGACGGGATGACCCGCGCACTGTGCAGATCCTTCTCGGTGGATTTGTCGACGGTGTGGTCGAAGTACACCCCGGGCGACCGCACCAGCTGGGAGATGACGACACGTTCGGTGCCGTTGACGATGAAGGTGCCCCGCTCGGTCATCATCGGGAAATCGCCCATGAACACCGTCTGGCTCTTGATCTCGCCGGTGTCGTTGTTGATGAACTCCGCGGTGACGAACAAGGGCGCCGCGTAGGTCAGATCCTTGTCCTTGCATTCCTCGATCGAGGCCTTGACCTCTTCGAAGCGTGGTTCGGACAGCGACAGCGACATGGTCGCCGAGAAATCCTCGATCGGGCTGGTCTCCGCGAGCACCTCCGCCAGACCGCCGGCACGTGAATCGCCGCGCGCCGCCGCCCGTTCGCGCCGGTCCGGCGCGCCGATCAACCACGCGAACGATTCGGTCTGGATCTCCAGCAGGCCCGGAACATCCAGTGGCTCGAGGACTCTGGCGAACGAGGGCCGCTCCGGGCTCGCGGGGACCGGGCTCTCGACCGATGTTGTGGCAACGACCTCGGTCTGATTCGGGAGTACCAAGATGCGTCCTTCCAGCACCGCACGCCACCCCTCTCGGGGCGTCGTGTCTCTGCTTGTCCTGTGAGCGGTAAACGGATCGCGCACCGCGGACCGGGCCGCCCGAACGCAACTCGACAACAACGGAAGAAAACAGCACACAGACGGTGCCACTTTCCACGGCGGTTTCGTATTTCGAGAGTTCGGACAGCGCGGGTCACGGCGCGAAGCCCTAAATTACACGCGAAATTGGCAGATGTCGAGAGACATGAAAAAATAAAGCAACCATTCTCAGGCGCTTTCCCATTTTTATATTGACACCCCGGCGTAGCGCACGTCAAGCCGAATGGCGGAAATCCGCCGATATCGCGGTCCCGCCGGTGAGAACGCGACCCACCCGAGCAGCTCCCGACCACCTCGGCGCAATCATCAGCATCGACTCGCCCGGCCGACACCGCTATCGACGTGCCCCATCGGACCGGGCATCGAGCGGCGCGGGCGCAGGCCTTCCGAGCGCCGGGCCTTCGAAAGAATGCACGCCCGCCGAAGGAAAAATCGAGAGATCCGATCCGAATCGGATCCAGAGAAGAATTACCCCCACTGACTTCGAATATATCGCACCACGAACAAACCGATAAAACCGGGGCCCACATCCGGCGAATTCGAGGCTCCGGCCCACAACAGCCGGTTGTGGGCAACCGCCGCCCCGGTTGTTCGACCGGACATCCGTTTTCTGCTTGCTCGCGCAGGTCACCGGGAGGGTGTGCGAGCGAGAGGTGTGCCGGGATGACGCAGAAACGGTCCCTGGGAAGAGAGTTCGGATGGCTGTGGACCGCCTACGCGGTCAGCCGTTTCGGTACCGCGCTGGCCTTCAACGCCTTCGGGCTGGTCGCGATCCTCGTACTGCACGCCGGCCCGGCCGAGGTCTCGCTACTGTCCGCGGCGGGCCTGGCGGTCGGCGCCCTGGTGGCGATTCCGCTGGGCCCCTGGGTGGAGTTCCGGCGCAAACGGCCCGTATTGATCGCGATGGACCTGATCCGGTTCGCGGCGCTGCTGAGCGTGCCGATCGCCTACGCGTTCGGGGCACTCGGTTTCGTCCAGTTGCTGACGGTCACGATTATCGCCGCGACCGCCGATATCGGATTCACCGCCGCTTCCGGCGCCTATCTGAAAACACTGGTGCCGCCGCGGGACCTGCTCGTGGCGAATGCCCGGTTCGAATCCACGAACTGGACCGCCATCGTGCTCGGCCCGCCACTGGGCGGCGCGGCGATCGGCCTGTTCGGTCCGATGATCACCCTGCTGGCGGACGCGGTGAGCTATCTGGCCTCGGCAGCGGGTCTGCGCGCGATCGACGACCGGGAACCGAAACCGGTCCGCGCCGACTCGGTCCGCACGGGCGGGCAACTGGAAGGCTGGCGCTACATTCTCGGCCATCCCGGCCTGTGGCCGCTGCTCGTCAACGACGCCGCGGTAAGCGCCCTGATCATGGCGACACAGCCGCTGATGTCGGTTCTCATGCTGACGGAACTCGGTTTCGCACCCTGGGAATTCGGGCTCGCGTTCGCGCTGCCCTGTCTGGGCGGGTTGGCCGGGGCGCGACTGGCGCCCGGCCTAGTCGACAGCTTCGGGCACGGGCGGATCCTGCGAGTGTTCGGAACCCTGCGGGTGTGCTGGCCGGTCGCGCTCGGTGCGGTGACCGCCGGTGCCGGTGGATTGACACTCGTGCTGGTGGTCCAAACCGCGGTGATCATCTGTATGGCGGTGTTCAATCCCGTGTTCGCGACCTATCGGCTCGAACAGTTGCCGGCCGACCGAGCGACCCGCGCGCTGGCGGCCTGGTCGATTTCCAAGAAGGTCACCGTCGCGGTGATCACCGGGCTGTGGGGTCTGCTCGCCGCCTGGATCGGAGCCCGCGCGGCGATCATCCTCGCCGGCGTGCTGCTGCTGGCGACACCTGTGTTGTTCTGCGCCGCCCACGGAGGCGTGGGTCGAGGCCCGTCCCGCCGGTCGGCCCGCGAGATTCACCCTGCGCGATCCTCAGGCGCGCAGCGCGGCGGCCAGCGCCGGGTTCACCGCCGTCGACAGCGCGAGCAGCGATTCAACCAGCAGTTCGATCAGCTCGTCTCGGGAGATCGATTCGCCGCGCAACCACGACAGCGTGGTCTCCTCGGTGAACGCCACCCAGCCCCGGACCACGAGAACCAGGCGGGGCTGCTCGCGTTCCTCGGGGGACAGCGGCACCTGGGCGAGGATGATGTCGACGATCGCGCGCCGGGTCTGCTCCACCATCCCCACCAGTTCCGGACTGGAGCTGGTGGGCCCCCGCAGCAGGGCCAGGTACGAAGTGCGGTTTTCGCTGACATAGTCGATATAGCGGCCGACCGAGTCGCGCAGCATATCGAACAGGCTGAGCGTGGGGTCGGGGACGACCCGGGCCAACAGTTCGGCGTTCGCGTGCCGGACGACTTCGAGCTGGAAGTCCTGTTTGGTGGGGAAATAGTGGAACAGCAGGCCTCGCGAGATCCCCGCCTGGGCCGCGATCTCGCTGACCGAGATGTCCTCGATCGCGCGTTCACCGAGCATCTTGACGCCGAGGGTTATCAGCTGTGTCTTCCGCTCGTCCGGGCTCAATCGGACGCGTTTGGCGGGTGCTTCCGGGCTCGTACTCACCTGGCCATCCTACTGAATGCTGTTCAATACTGTTGACTGCGACTCAATAAGACCTTACGCTGACTACATGAGTCGCAAGGTTACAGACAAAGCTGTCGCTAACCAGCCCACCCGTCATCTGCGGACGATCATCATCGGTAGCGGTTTCGCCGGCCTCGGCCTCGCCATCCGGCTCACCCAGCAAGGCCGCGAGGATTTCCTGGTACTGGAACGCGGTAGCGATGTCGGTGGGACCTGGCGTGACAACACCTATCCCGGAGCCGCGTGCGATGTGCCCTCGCACCTGTACTCGTACTCGTTCGCCCTCAACCCCGACTGGTCGCGATCGTTCTCCCGGCAGGGCGAGATCCAGGCCTATATCCAGGGCGTGGCCGACAAGTACAACGTGCGCGACAAGCACCTCTTCGACTGCGATGTCACCGGCGCCCGCTGGAACGCCGAGACCGCGCAGTGGGAGGTGACCACCAGCAAAGGCGATTTCACCGCCGATACCGTGGTCTCCGCTGTCGGTGCGCTGTGCGAGCCCAACCTGCCCGATATCAAGGGCATCAACAGCTTCGCGGGCGAGATCTTCCATTCCGCCCGGTGGAATCACGACTCCGACCTCGCGGGCAAACGGGTCGCGGTCATCGGCACCGGCGCCTCGGCCATCCAGATCGTCCCGGCCATCGCCGGCCGCGTCGAGCACCTCGACGTCTACCAGCGCACCGCCCCCTGGCTGCTGCCCCGGATGGACCGCCCCTACCTGCTACCCGAGCGACTGGCGTTCAAGCACATCCCCGGCGCGCAGCGCCTGTCCCGGGCCGCCATCTACGCCGCCCGCGAGACCCAGGTCGTCGGCCTGGCCAAATTCCCGCCGCTGATGCGGGGGTTCGAGGCCCTGGCCAAAGCCAAACTGGCCATCGAGATCCGCGATCCGGAGCTCCGCAAGAAGGTCACCCCGAACTTCCGGATCGGATGCAAGCGCATGCTGATCTCCAACGAGTACTACCCGGCGCTGGACCGCGACAACGTCGACGTGGTCACCGACGGTATCGCCGAGATCCGCGCGAATTCGATCGTCACCGAGGACGGCACCGAACGCGAGGTCGACGCGGTCGTGGTCGCCACCGGCTTCCACGTCACCGATTCCCCGGCCTACGAAACCATCTACGGCCGGGACGGCCGCAGCCTGACAGAAGTGTTCGACGATATCGGCCAGCAGGGTTACAAGGGTTCGGCGATCGCGAATTTCCCGAATATGTTCTTCCTGCTAGGACCCAACGTCGGCCTGGGGCACACTTCGATGGTGTACATGATCGAATCGCAGATCAACTACATCGCCGATGCGCTGGCGACCTTCGAGCGCCGGGATCTGCGCACCGTAGAAGTACGCCGTTCGGCACAGGACGCCTACAACTCCGCCCTCCAGAAGAAACTCACCAAGAGCGTCTGGAGCACCGGCGGCTGCGCCAGCTGGTATCTGGACAAGCACGGCAACAATACGACCCTGTGGCCGGACTTCACTTTCGAATTCCGGCGCATCACAAGGAGATTCGATGTAGCCGCCTACGATACGACGACGGCTGCCGACGCAACCGCTCGACCTGACCTGAAAGTAGTGACCGCAAAATGAGTACAGCATCACGTAGTGATTCCCCCAGGGGCGGCGGCCGGGCGACGGGAGGGCGCAACGATTCGTACTTCCGCAACAAAGTCTGTGTCATCACCGGAGCCGGCTCCGGAATCGGACGTGCGCTGGCCGTCAACCTGGCTCGGCGCGGCGCGAAACTGGCCCTCTCCGATATCGATACCGAAGGCCTGGCCGAAACGACGCGCCGCTGTGAAGAACTGGGCGCGGACGTCAAATCCGACCGGCTGAACGTGGTCGAACGCGAAGCCGTACTGCTCTACGCCGACGCGGTGAAACAGCATTTCGGGGTGGTCCACCAGATCTACAACAATGCCGGAATCGCCCACCACGGCGATGTCGTCAAAACCGAGTTCAAAGACATCGAACGCATCATGGATGTCGACTTCTGGGGCGTGGTGAACGGGACCAAGGCGTTCCTGCCCTACCTCATCGAATCCGGCGACGGCCATGTGGTGAACGTGTCCAGCCTCTTCGGCCTCATCGCGGTCCCCGGCCAGGCGGCCTACAACTCCGCCAAGTTCGCGGTCCGCGGTTTCACCGAGGCCCTGCGTCAGGAAATGCTGGTGGACCGCGCACCGGTCAAGGTCACCTGTGTGCACCCCGGCGGTATCAAGACCGCCGTCGCCCGCAACGCCACCTACAGCGACGATATCGACGGCGCGGAAGCCAGTTCGATGTTCGACAAATACCTCGCCATCCACAGCCCGGAAATGGCCGCGCAGACCATCGTCGACGGGGTCCGCAAGGGCCGCGGCCGGGTCCTCATCGGCTGGGAGGCCAAACTGCTGGACCTGTTCGTGCGCACCACCGCCGCGGGCTACCAGCGCATCGCAGTCGGCGTCGAACGACGCTTCCTGCCCTGATCGGTACCGGAGAAGGAACGAGATGCGAGATATCGCGCTACCACTGCCGCTGGCGCGGGCGATCCTGGGCCCGATGTACCGGGTATCGCTGCATTCCCGGCTGCCCTGGCGGGTCCAGCGGGCCCTGATCGACGCCGGGTCGGCCTTCCAGCCGGTTCCCCCGGGTGTCCGGGTCGAACGGATCCGGCTGGGCGGCCGCCCGGCCGAACGGCTCGCACCCCGCACCCCCGCTCCGGCCGACCCCGCCGCCGTGCTCTACCTGCACGGCGGCGGGTACGCCGTGGGTTCGCTGGCCACGCACCGATCGCTCAACGGCCGGCTCGCCGCCGGTACCGGGCTGCCGGTCTATGCCGTCGGCTACCGGCTGGCCCCCGAACACCCCTACCCGGCGGCGCTGGACGACGCCGAGGCCGCCTATCTCGAGCTGGTCACCGAACACGGTTACCGGCCGGACCGGATCGCGATCGCCGGCGACTCGGCCGGGGGCGGTCTGTCGCTGGCCCTGGCGCAGCGGCTCATCGCCCGGCACGGCCACACCCCCGCGGCGCTCGGCCTCATCGCGCCGTGGGTGGATCCGAACCAGCTCGCCGAACGCCCGCGCGATCTGGTCGTCAACGGCCCCTGGTCGCGCGCGTGCGCAGCCGCCTATCTCGGTGCGGGCGACCCCGCCGACACCGGCTACGCCCCACTGCACGGCGTACTCGCCGGACTGCCCCCGGTCTATATCCAGGCCGATGTCGAGGAACTACTGCACCCGCAGTGTGTCGACCTCACCGCGGCGCTGCGGGAGGCCGGGGTCGAGGTCTCTTTCACCGAGAGCCGAGGCCTCTGGCATGTCGCCCAGCTACAAGCCGCACTGGTGGGCCCAGCTGCCACGGCGCTGACCGAAATGGCCGTTTTCCTGCGGCAAGCCGTCGATCAGCTACCTCTGCGCGACCTAGGATGAAGGCCTGATCGGAACCGGTTTCGCCGCGACTCCACGGTGAGATCCAGGGCGTTTACCGGTGGCCCGCGCCCCGCGCTGTTCCGGTGGCGTAAATTACCGACGAGTTGGCAAACAGGGAAAGGCAATGATGCGCGAGTTCGAAGCCCCGGCTTCCTACACCATCCCCGAGGACGCGAACAATTCCGACAACGTGTTCCGCTACGCGAAAGAGTCCCCCGCCGCGGTGATGTTCAACGTCCCCGACGGTAAGGGCGGATGGCGCGATGTGCGGGCCGCGGAGTTCGCCACAGCGGTCACCGATGTGGCCAAGGGCCTCATCGCGTCGGGTGTCGAACTGGGCGACCGGGTCGCCATCATGGCCGCCACCCGCTACGAGTGGATCCTGCTCGATTTCGCCATCTGGGCGGCCGGCGGCTGCACCGTGGCGATCTACGACAGCTCCTCGGCCGAACAGGCCCGCTGGATCCTGCAGGATTCGGCGACCGCGCTGCTGGTCGTCGAGAACGCCAAACACAGCGGCGTGATCTCGGAGATCGATCCGGGTGAACTGCCCGGACTGCGCGAAACCCTCCAGATCGACAAGGACGCGATCGACGAGCTGGTACGCCGCGGTGCCGACCTGGACGAGCAGGCCGTGCACGAACGGCGCGGCCAGGTCAACGCCGCATCGCCCGCCACTCTGATCTACACTTCCGGCACCACGGGCCGGCCCAAAGGCGTGATGCTCAGCCACGCCAACCTCTGGGCGGAATCGCGGGCCGACCGGATCGCGATGGCGTCCTTCCTGACCAGCGGCAACAAAACGCTGATGTTCCTGCCGCTGGCACACGTCTTCGCCCGCGCCGTGAGCCTGGCCGCCTTCGACGCCAAGGTCACCGTCGCGCACACCGCCGACTGGGGCACGCTGGTCCAGCAGTTCGCCGAGCACAAGCCGGACTTCGTACTCTCGGTACCCCGTGTCTTCGAGAAGGTGTTCAACGGCGCCAAGCAGAAGGCACACGACGAGGGCAAGGGCAAGATCTTCGACGCTGCCGCGGCCACCGCGATCGAGTACAGCGAAGCCCTGGGCTCCGGGAAACCCGGTCTGGTGCTGCGCGCCAAACACGCGCTGTTCGACAAACTCGTCTACGGCAAGTTGCGAGCCGCCCTCGGCGGCAATTGCCAGGCCGCCGTCTCCGGTGGCGGGCCGCTGGGCGCGCGGCTCGGCCATTTCTTCCGCGGTGTCGGGGTCACCATCTACGAGGGCTACGGTCTCACCGAGAGCACCGCCGCTGTCGCGGTCAACACCCCCGAGCACATCCGGGTCGGATCGGTCGGCCGCCCGCTGGAAGGCCACGGCGCCAAGATCGCCGAGGACGGCGAACTGTTGCTGCGCGGTCCGGTCATCTTCGCCGGCTACTGGGGTAACGAACAGGCCACCGCCGACGCGTTCGCCGACGGCTGGTTCAAGACCGGCGACCTGGGCACCATCGACGCCGACGGTTTCATCACCATCACCGGCCGGAAGAAGGAAATCCTGGTCACGGCGGGCGGTAAGAACGTCTCCCCCGCCCCGATGGAGGATCAGCTGCGCGCGCATCCGCTGATCGGCCAGGTGATGGTGGTCGGTGACGGAAAACCGTTCATCGGCGCGCTCATCACCCTCGACCCGGAAGCGCTGCCGGGCTGGAAAGAACGCAACGGCGTCGCCGCCGATATCGATATCGCCGAACTGGTGGTGAACGCGACACTGGTCGCCGAGGTCGAAGCCGCGGTCGCGGAGACCAACAAGAAGGTCTCCAAGGCGGAGCAGATCAAGAAGATCAATATCCTGACCTCGGACTGGACGCAGGAAACCGGCGAACTGACCCCGAAGATGTCGCTGAAACGCGGTGTCGTCATGAAGCAGTACGCGGCCGAGGTGGACAAGATCTACAGCTGATCCCCCGGACGGCAGCGGCCCCGATGAGCATCGTGCTCATCGGGG
>NZ_JBSFDZ010000074.1:0-10727 GCF_053594175.1 Nocardia sp. NPDC001965 | reverse complement strand
TTCGCCACGGCATCAAGTGTCGTCATCACGGCACCTTCCCGCTGACCATCCGGTCAGCGAATCAGGCCGGAAACACCGTTAAATCCACAGTCCCGCGCGGCACCCACGGCACGGGCAGCGTCGCAGTTCTTGTAGTACACACCGGAGGGCGCCGGGGCAGGCACAGGCGGAACTGTGGTCGTCGGCTCGGGTGTCCACTCGGGCACAGCAACGGGTGGCGGCACGGGTGCAGGGGCTGGCGCCACCGATGTGGTTGGCATCGGCTGTTGTGGGGCGATGGTCGTCGCTGGCGGTGCGGGAGGGGGTGGAGCGACGCTGACTGTGCTGCTCGGGGGAGCCGTGGTCACCGATGTTGAGGTCGTCGGTTCGGGGTGGTTGTTGCTGCGGTTCGTGTAGTGGTCGGTGCTGGGCTTTCGCTTTCCGCGTCGTCCCCGAATATGGAGCCTATGAGCCCGCACAGCAGGAACGATCCGAGTAGGACGCCAACGACGATGAGGACGTTGCGGTTCGTTCGCCTTCGCCGTGCGACGTTCAATGCCTGCTGATCCTGGTATGCCATGAATGTTTTCCCCTGACTTGGTTTTGCGCGAAAGCTGAGCCCCCGCTGGTCCATTGAAGGATCGGCGGAGGCGCAGAATGTGTTTCACGCCATGTTTGCGCGGTTCGGTAACCGGGTCCAGGGAGGTCCTCTGGCTTCCAGCCCGCCCCGGCCAGTACCAGCCGCTCAGTGACTTGGAGCCCGTTGCTGGACCGTAAGGCCACCACTCATCCGGGCTGATCAAACAAGTAGTCGACGCGCTCAGCCAGACGGTCGACGGTCGCCTCCCGGCTTTCCAAGTAGACGTCGGCATGCGGGTCGCTGCGGGCCACGGACTGCGCGGTTGCGCGGCGGATGATTTGCGAAGTGCGTGCTGGCGCCGCCATGCGGTCAGGTCCGGGCGCTCAGACTCCGGGATGGCCTTCTGCCCGGCCTTCGCCCCAATCCAACGGGCAATTTTTGGGGAAAGTTTGGGAAACGCGGTTCAGGGCCCTACGGCTATGATCTCCGTAAGGCCCTGACCTGCATCTATCTGTCGCGCTGACAGGATTTGAACCGGCGACCACTTGACACAGGTTCAAGTTCTCCGAAAGTTTCCCGAAACACCTCAAAAGCGCTGGAAAATACGCTGCTCACCGCTCAGCTGAGTGTCGAACAAATCCCATCATTTCCGTCGCTTCTCATCAAAAATGTGAGATTTTGGTGAGACGGAACGGCGATGGCTGCCGAGCGCTCTTCGGTGAGGGGTAACCTGGCATGGTCGGTCTGGCACGCTCGATGACAGGGCATGACGTCGCGCGGTGTCGGTCGTAGTTCTGGCCGCTCGGGGTGTCGACCTACGACACACTGGGCCGCCCACTCTTCGGGCTAACCCCTGGCAAACCGAAGATGATGGGGCGCGATGACGATACTAATCACAGTCACCTGGATCGAGCGCCATTCCGGCATCGCCGTTGCCCCGAACCTCGCCCGCCAGAGCGGTGCGGCTGGGGGAGTCACCGGGGCCAGGCAATCTGTCACCGGGTTTCCATCACAGGCTCCGTAATGCGCTCGATCATGAGGAGCGGCACAGCTACACGGTCACCGTCGAGTACTGCGGGCGCGGGAAGTGGGCTGTGAAGAACCGTCTCGGCTGCTACGACGTAGACGGGCAGCGGGACTACGAGTCCATTTCGCCGAAGCGGCGTGATGAGTGGATGGCGCGATACCGGCACGACCTGGACGCCGCGCTGGCGTTGGCGCAGCAGTTGGCGCCGGGATTGAAGTGCTGGCGGCGGACAGCCGCCGATGTGCTGGCCGAAGACGAAGCGAACGGGGATATGGGCCATGAGCACGTTCGGTACCGGCTTTAGCTCATGTCGAAGCCGAACTCCTGCCACTTCCGGACCAGATCCGAGGTGTCCGTGGACTCTGCAAGATCAAATACCGGCATACGGTGACGAATCTGGGCAACGCGAGCAGATCCGTTTAAAGGCAGCCGGATCTCTACTTCGAGCCATTGAGATTCGGTCAGCCTAGGATCCGCCAACGTTTGGAGGACCTCAAAGCCGATGTTGAGCGTCACGACGTCGGGACTGAGGACGAACAGGCCGGCGTCGCGCTTCGTCGCGCCGTAGGGGCTGATTGGTGCCGGTTGAGGCGGAGTGGCGAATACCCGGTGGTCGGTCTTCTGCCTGACCGGATCGTTCTCTGTTCGGAAGCGCAGCGTGCCGGTCGGGATGAAGAAACCCTTGTCGGTTGTGAAGGTCGCAGACCAGTGATGCGCTGGGAAGGTGATGTTTTGACCGGGCTCACTGTTGATGAATAACTGGGTCTCGAACCACAGACGGTACTGAGGGACGGCGGCCGACAGCATGCTCATGATGCGCGCGTGAGCATTCACCAGTTCGAGTTCCGGTACAGATACTTGGGCCCTGAGCAGGGACAGCAGTTCGTGCCGCTTCGCGGTGCGTGTCCGGGTGCCTTCCCTCCAGGGCGCTTCGGACTCGGCTGGGCCCTTGCCGCCCGTAGTCACAAGGTACGGTGCCCGGTCGGTCTCGAAGGTGAGGCTGTAGACCCATCCATGTTCTGTGTTCACCCGGAGATCGGTCATCGTGGGGGCGATACCGTCCACGAACCGCTTCTCCATCTGCGGCCACCAATCAGCCGGGTCCGTGGCGTCAAGAGCCTCGACACTGTGGTCGTCCTCGTTAAGGCCGATGATCCAGGTGATCGGCTGACCGCCAGCAGCGTTGGCCATCGCGGCGAGCTGGCGTGCTTTGTTTACGTCGGGCCACTCGCTTTTGGCCTCGACGTACGCGTCTTCGATCTTCCCACCAGTACAGACCTGGTTGACCAGGTCAACGACATGGGCTTCGATGCGGGCCTTGTTCACGTCACGACGGTACGCCGCGCATCCGTGGCGCGCTCGGGATTTGTTGAGTGGGAGGCTGTCTCGTCGAACTGCGATTGCCAGCGGGTTTCTGGGTGCACACTGGGGTTGTGAGCATGGGTGACCGCGAGCTGCACGCGAGGATCAACCTTGTGGTTGGGGAGCAGTTGTCGTTGGAGCGTCGCGCCGCCAGCCTCACGTGTCTGGAACTCGATCAGGCTTCGAGTCTGTTGCCGGGCTCCGTGATGGACGCTGAGCAGGGCGGGAAGTTGTCTGTCCGGTAGTTGGATGCGCTGTGCCTGGTGTTGGGGTTGGAGACCGGCCAGTTCCTGGATGCGGCGAAGCGCGAAGTGAAAGCCCGCAGGATCTAGCTGCCCGGTTTGACCACGGCCCGAAGATTGACCCCATGAGCAGGTTCGGGCGTCGCCGCTACTGGTTCGAGGACGAAGCTACCACGGCAATCGCGATCCAGATGCCCGAAGGCGTGTACCCGGTTCAGGCGACGTTGCAGCTGGAGCTGCTCGGCCGGCCGAAGTCCAAGAAGCGTATCCCGGCGTGGGTGGTCGACATGAAGGTGCCGAAGGGATTCCGCATCGCCGTGACCTTCCGGGTTGAAAGGGTGACCGGGTGTACGGGTTCTCGGTGTCTTGGCGGGAGCCGCGCGCGGATTGGCATGTCGACGCAAAGGCGGCGATCGAAGCGTATATCCTGAAGAACCGCGCGGCTTCGGGGCTTCGAGAACCGGACCCGGTGTCATGACGCGGCAGACAGACGTTGGCCGAGGTGCCGTTCAATGCGAGCACCGGCCATATGGAGACGTTCCCGGGCGGGTTGACGGGTGGCGTCCGAACGAACCGTTCAAGGTCGCGCTGCGGGTGGTGGGGACCGAGCGCGGGCAGTCCGCGGCGCGGTTCGTGTTGAAGGACACCGCGAGCGGGGTCCGGTATCCGCTGTCCATGACGGAGCTGCTCGCGATCGTACAGATGACGACGATCGAGCGTGGGGTGGTGCTCGGGCGCTGCGTGGGTTGTAAGAGGGGCGCGAACTACGGCATTCGCCTCTTATCGCAGGAGGAAGCGATTTGAGCGAGTCGATTCCGCGGAGCGAGACGTGCGGTAAGCCGGTGTACCCGCACCCTTACCGGCATCCGATCGTCATCAAGGGCGCGGCGCCGGCGCCGGCGCCGCGCCGGAGGGCGTGTGGATGGTGGCCGGGACGTCGTAGGACCGCACCGGCCCTTCGCAGGTGGGACCGTATGGGTCGCAGCTGGAGGCGTTGGAGGCCGCGAACACGGACATGTTCTTGCGTCCACGGCGGCGCTGGACTCTGTCGGACGCGATCGATTACCTGGATGACCTGAACAAGCCGGGCCGGACTCGGATCGTTCAGCAGGTGTTCAAGGGGTCGTGGATCGCGTACGCACCCACTGACTGTAACTGGATGGCGATCCGCCCGCCGGCGCTCATATTGTTGGAGTAGGTGGCAGAATGGGGCCTCTGGAGGGTACGGGTCCAAGTGCCCCTCCAGAGGCATCGCAATGCGCTAGTTAGAACATGTGCTGTGCGTTGATCAACCGACGGTAGGCGCGGCCACCTCTCCTGCCGGAGCACGGCGGGAAGGTGCCGTGCTGCTTATGTTTCGAGGGATGTCCGTACTGGTCAACGTAGATGCCGGTGACGGGGACTCGTTGCCCGTTCTTCCAGGTACCTCCGGGACCGAGGGGGCGGTGACGCTGTGACATGCTGTTTCCTTTCTGCTGTAGCGGGATTCGCGGGTGTTTCACGTCAGTGCGGCGGCGCACGAGGTGAGGTCGGCGTCTTGACCAGCGCTATAGCCGTCCCGGGCGCGCAGGTGTCAGTCGGGATCAACGAGGGAGAAGTCTTCTGTGCGGGGAATGGTCGATGCGGTGTCGCTCACGCTACATTGACTTCGGTTGATTATTCAACGGATAGCTGATTCGAGTTTCTTGTGGGTGAAGTTTTCCCAGGTTGCGGGATCGGAAAGTGGTATACCTCACTCCGGGGTAAGGCTTTCTTTGTCTCGTGCTCCCACGATCAAAAACCCTGGTCAGGGCCACATTCCCGCATTTCCGCATTTCCACATTTGCGGGAAACCACATCGCCACAAAACCGCACTCTTCCATTGAGGCAAACTTCCTTTGCCGCAAATGTGGTTTTGTGGCAACTTCGATCAGGTCGGAAAATCATCCAACTCCCTGAATCTCGGAGCGGCAGATTTCAAAACCCATCATGACGTTAAAACGTTAAGTCGACACATGCCGCAGGCTCGCCGACTGCTGGTGACCGGCAGTCGAGACTGGGCGGACCGGCCGGCGATCTGTGAGACGCCACGTGAGGCGTGGTGGCACCTGCAACCCGGCCCGATCGTCCTTGTGTACGGAGCCGCGCAGGGAGCGGACTCGCTGGCGGCCGATAGACGGGCTGGCAGCACCTTTCCGGTAGAAGCACACCTCGCCGACTGGAAGACGCACGGCAAGAAAGCCGGCGTGGTCCGGAATCAGGCGTTGGTCGATCTCGTATGCGCGCTCCCCGTAGGTGGGTGTGAGACCACTGGTGGAGTGTTTCGCGGCGGCCGCTGGCCGTGCACGTTGACGGAACCAGGCCGGTCTCGTAGTGATGGCGGCGCGTTGATGGTGGGGTGTGCCATCAAGGGAAGGTCGGGATGTCGCAGACAGTAGTCGGCACCGGGTGTCGATCGGCGATAGGGGGAGCGAAGGGCTGTATTTCAGGGTGGTAGGCGTTATAATGCGCAGGCCGAGGTTCCCCTGCGGGTGTGGGAGCGGTGTGACCGAGGAGGGGTGATGGCGACCAACGATCAGCTCAAGGCCCTCATCAAGAGCCATTCCGACGGTGACGACAAGCAGTTCTATTCGGTGGCTATGCAGGTCGCTGCCCGTGCTGCGCGTGCAGGACAAGAGAAGTTCTCGCACGAACTTCGCGACCTGGTGGACGAGCTCCGCAGAAAGAGCGTGGCAACCTCAAGGGTCGCGGCAGTGGTTCCTGTCAAACAGCCACGTGGTGAGCTAGGATCTCTGCTAACGGTGTCCTACCCTGATGCGCGGGCTTCCGACCTCGTTCTGAGCAGTCCGGTCGGCGAGAAGTTGCGTCAAGTGCTCATCGAGCAGCGCCGACGTGACGACTTAGCTCGACACGGTCTGCGGCCGGTGCGCCGGCTTCTGCTGATCGGTCCTCCAGGGACGGGGAAGACTACTACGGCCAGGGTCCTGGCCGGAGAGTTGGGGCTGCCTCTATTTGCGATTCGCCTGGACACGATCATCACCAAATTCATGGGCGAAACTGCGGCCAAACTGCGCATGGTTTTCGATGCGTTGGTGGAGACTCAGGGCGTCTACCTGTTCGACGAGATCGACGCTCTGGCGGGTGATCGGTCAGTGGGCAACGACGTAGGTGAGATCAGGCGTGTGTTGAATTCATTCCTTCAGTTTCTGGAGGAAGATGCCTCGGATAGTGTGATTGTCGCCGCGACTAATCACCCGGAGCTTCTGGACAAGGCGGTGTTTCGCAGGTTCGACACGGTAATTGCGTTCCAGCCACCGGACGAAGTTGCTGCACGAGCTGTGATCAGGAATCGGCTGTCGAACTTTCGTGTCGGAAACCTGGGCTGGAAGCGAATTACTTTTGCGGCACAAAATCTCAGTCACGCAGACATTACTGCCGCGGCCGAAAGTGCCGCGAAGTCGGCAGTGTTGTCGGAACGGGAAATGATCCGAACAGACGATCTTGTCGCTGCGCTCGAGGACCGGCATCGGCTGGGCGGTCCTGATGGTGAGGCACGCTAATCGCAGTGGGAGAGCGCGACAAGCCACACCTCATAATCCAGGCAGCGCCGCAACCGGAGCCATTTGCTTCTAGGCCCGCGGTAGCTGCACCGCGTCAACGATTGCGCGGTGATCTCGCTAGCCACGGACTCCGTCTCCAGACGGAACTCGACGCTGCTACCGCGCCCTCCGATGACGACGAGAACGAGTCCGGTACTTACATCACGTTCGTTTCGTTTCCGGGTCTTGAGCTGGCGTTGAAGAGCCTCGATCCGAGCGGGGGAGGGGCGAAACCTGTTCTGGTTGCGGTCAAGGCTGTTGGTAGCCCGGGCTTCGTCGAACAGCACGCGACTGTCTATGTCCCCGTCGGTGGCAAAAAGTACTTTCTGTCCCGTCTCGCCGAGTATGTAGCGACTACCGCCGACGACAAACCCAAGCACATGGCGCTGGTGGAGGGGATCGCGTCGATTCGACGCGCGACGATTCGTGAACTGTGGACCGATGCGGATCAACTGTTTCCCGCTGACGACCACTGCCGCCGATGGTGGGAGGTCTGGCTTCGCAAGCGTGACAACGAAGACGGCGGTCTCGGCCGGCTGCGTAGCTACGCTGCGCAGCACGAGCTTCCCGTCGGCCGCAACTTCCTGGGCTTCGGGGACCGAACTGTCGCGTTGCTGTATGCGACCGTTCACGAACTCTCGGAGATGTTCGAACTACTCGATGATCTCGCTGAGCTGCGTTCACCGCGCGAAGTTGTTGATGACCTGCTTGAGCTGGATGCTGCAGAGCAAGCCGATTGGGTCCGAGAACTCGTGGCCCGCACCAAGAGTGCTAGTAGCGCTGCGCCGACGGTCTGTGTACTGGACACCGGAGTCCAAGATGGGCATCCCCTCCTGGGGCATTCACTGAACGCCGACGATGTCCATGTCGCAGACGTGACATGGAGGCATATTCCGACGCAGCCACACGGAACCGAGATGGCAGGCCTGGCGCTCTATGAGAACCTGCATGAGGTCGTCGTCGGTGACCACACTCTCGAACTCCGCCACCGCCTGGAGTCGGTGAAAATCCTGCCCGACCGCGGAGACAACGACCCTGAGTTACACGGTGCGACAACGGCGGAAGCGGTCGACCGCCCCGAGATCGCTGCTCCACGTCGCGAGCGGGCTTTTCTGCTGGCTGTTACCACCAACACTCCCGCCGCGACCAACAGCGACGGTGCTGCGACGCGTGACGCAGCGGGCAAGCCCACATCCTGGTCCGCTGCGGTCGACGCCCTGGCCTACGGCCGCGCGATCAGCACCACCGAGCCGGGTCTGGTCTACCTCGATCGTGACGAACCCACGCACCCACGCCTTTTCATCGTCTCCGCAGGCAATATCCGCGACATCGTCCCCTCCGATAACCATCTGGACCGCTGCGATAGCGAACCGGTCGAAGAGCCGGCCCAGGCGTGGAACGCTCTCACTGTCGGCGCATACACCGACAAAGACGATCTGTCGGGCGCGCCAGCAGAATTCGACGGATACTCCGTACTCGCTGCACGGGGGGAACTCGCACCCGCCAGTCGAACATCTGTGGCATTCGAAACGGCCAAATGGCCGTACAAGCCTGACGTAGTCGCTGAGGGTGGAAACGTCGCAGTGTCGGCAGGCGACGCAATGGCCCAAACTCCGGACGCATTAGGCATACTCACAACGCGTTATCAGAATTTCGGCGGCGGTGCGTTTACCACGACGAGAGACACATCCGCCGCATCTGCTCAGGTCGCCGCGATCGCCGCGTCGATCATGGCCGAATACCCTGGTCTGCGTCCAGAGACTGTCAGGGCGCTGATCGTCCACTCTGCCCGATGGACCCCAGCGATGCAGCGCTGGTTCGATGCCGAGCCGGCAAAGACACGCAAAGCCAACCTACTTCTCCGTCGTTACGGTATGGGGGTTCCCAGCCGGCAGCGTGCGCTTCACAGCGCGTCAGATGCACTCACCCTTGTGTCAGAAGCACAGATTCGGCCTTTTGAACGCATCGGCAATCCGGCCGAAGGGCGGCTGCGAGAGATGAATCTCCATCAACTGCCCTGGCCGCGGGAGCAGCTGGAGGCCCTTGGTGGCACCGAAGTGTCGATGCGAGTGACTTTGTCCTACTTCATCGAACCAAACCCCTCAAACCGCGGTTGGGCAGGCAAATATGCTTACCGGTCATTCGGCCTCAAGTTCGAGGTCAGGCGTCCCGAAGATAATCTCACTGCCTTTCGCCAAAGGGTCAATATGCGAGCCAGGAATGACGGACAGAAGCCGATCGACCTCGCTGGCGATAAAGGTTGGATGTTCGGCCCCAACCAGCGGGTCGCGGGTTCCCTACACACCGACTTGTGGACCGGGACCGCAGCGGACCTGGCCAGCAAGGGCGACATTGCCGTGCTGCCCGTCGCTGGTTGGTGGCGCTACCGAAAGGCGTACGACCAGAGCGATCTGGGTGTCCACTATTCATTAGTGGTCAGCATCGAATCCCCTTTGGTCTCGGTCGATTTGTGGACACCCGTTGCTCAGCAAATCGGTGTCGAGACGGCGATCCAGACCTAACCGGCGCCGCCCAACCGCGAAGACCGCCGCGACCGGCGGCCGCCACATGCCGATGCGCTGGAATGCTCCCGGCTCGCTGGTTTGACGTGTCCAAAGAGCCGACCGGCGGGGCGGGTGACCTTGCGCCCGATCCGGTCTGCGGCGACCGCTTCACCGGTCGTGGGAGTCTCTCTTTTTCAACGGAATGCTCAATACAGCCTGCCGGAGAGCAGCGGCCCGCCGGACGTGAACTCGCCGACGCTGCTCCCGTCAGATCAGCCTCGCCAGCGAGGACGCCAGCTCTGGTGACGGCGCCGCCGACCGATCGGCCTGTTGAACAGCAGGGCCAAAGTGAATGGCGTGTCGCCAGGTTGGACACTCGGCAGTGCCGGCGGCTTCTTCCGCGGACCGATGCCGTCGTAGTCGAGCGAGCCATCGCCGCGTTGGCAAAGCGCCCGCGTACCGACGGCGCCGCCGTGCGCCATCGCCGCCGCGAACGGCTACACTGAGATAGCGAGCCTGGACACGGTGTATGACACCGTCGGATGTCCATCGTGCCAAGAGCCCGACACGGGTTTCATACGACTCTGTGGCCGCGACTTGAGCTGTGCCCAGCTGTATAGTGCGGTCGTGCTTTCGGCGCTGTCGAGCTAAATCGCCTTTTCCGTGGCGTTTCGGAGGAGCCGTTCGCGGTGACGTCGTCGGTCCTTCCACCAGGCGAGTCGATCGCTGGACTCTTGCGGGAGACACGTCTGGAGTCCTGTGACGGCTAGCGAGACGACGCTCACGGCTATGACCGCCCACCATGGGGCTTGAGCGGCGACCGCCGCAGCTGGCCCGCTCAGTCCGACCACGCCGGAAACAACCCCCTGAACGCCCGGCCTTCGTGGCGTCCCGGCGGGCTTCGTGCCAGCACGTCGGGTTCGTGTCGGAGGTGTCATCGCAGGTCCAGTTCCCCGTGAAGCATCTGGACGGCCAAAGCCGACCGGGTTTCGTCAGCGACGGCTATCAGCTTGCGGTGGTTGGCGATCATTTGATCGAACTGTTGCACCACCGCGCCCATCTGTGCCTGCTCCGCGATCGAGGGCAGGCGAACCGACAGCTCTCCTAGTGTCCCGACGCTGATCGTCGGTACAACGCTGGCTGCTGTCCGTTCGCTGATCCAGTGCTGTACTTCGGGCAGGGACAGGTAAGCGAGAAGAAAGTTGGGCTCGACGACGTTGCGGTCGTGCACTCGCAGGCGCAGGATGTTTCCGCCGAACAACCACCCGGTGTGCTCTGCGCGGGCGATGGCGGGCTGATCCATCGCGCCAGATCGGACGCAAAGGATGTCGTCGGGTTCCAGAGTGAACTGCTCGAGCTTGCTAGAGAGTGTCCTCAAAGCCAGATGAGCAGGGTGGCCAGGTCGAGCATCCCGCGGTAGGACGTGGCGGTCTTGTCGTAACGGGTGGCGATCGC
>NZ_JBSFDZ010000073.1:0-11279 GCF_053594175.1 Nocardia sp. NPDC001965 | reverse complement strand
TCGTGTGCTATTACTATCTCAGGCCTCGAGACTCGCGCCTTCGGCGCATGCGCTTCGAGGCCTGAACGGCGAGACGGGCCTCAACCCTTTGAGGTGTCTCGTAAAACTCGACTCGGGGGTTGCGTCGGTAGTCGAGGTTGCGGGTCGGGGGGCGACTCGCTTGGGAGGGGCGGGACGGGACCACGTCTTCGCTTCTGTGGGTGCCCGCCGGCGCCTGGGCGGGCGGGCGTATCTCGGTCGCGCTCCTTGCTCGGGAGACGACCAGCACGTCAGAGGATCGGGGAGGGTGTGTACCGCGCTGCTTCGGGGTAGGCGGCGACCAGTTTGCCCACCTGGGCCACGATATCCGCCACCTGGGCGTCGGCCGCGCCGATGAACGCCGACTTCTCCGCCAGCGCGGCGTCCAGTGCCGCCCGGTCCAGGGGCATCCGGTCGTCGGCGGCCAAACGGTCCAGCAGATCCGGTTCGCGACCCTGCTCGCGCATCGCCAGGGCGACCGCGACCGCATGCTCCTTGATGACCTCGTGTGCGGCCTCACGGCCGACCCCGGCACGTACCGCCGCCATGAGGATGCGGGTGGTGGCCAGGAAGGGCAGATAGCGGTCCAGTTCGCGGGCGATCACCGCCGGGTAGGCGCCGAACTCGGCGAGCACGGTCAGGAAGGTCTCCATCATGCCGTCGATCGCGAAGAAGGCATCCGGCAGCGCGACCCGGCGCACCACCGAGCAGAAGACGTCGCCTTCGTTCCACTGCGCGCCCGCGAGTTCGGCAGCCATCGACCCGTAGCCGCGCAACACGACCTGGAGGCCGTTCACCCGTTCACAGGAACGCGTGTTCATCTTGTGCGGCATGGCCGAGCTGCCGACCTGGCCGGGCTGGAAACCCTCGGTCACCAGTTCGTGGCCGGCCATCAGCCGGATGGTGTGCGCCAGCGAGGACTGGGCGGCGCCGATCTGGACCAGCGCGGACAGCACATCGTGGTCCAGGGACCGCGGATAGACCTGACCCACGCTGGTCAGCACGCTGGTGAATCCCAGATGCCGCGATACCTGCTGTTCGAGCGCGGTGAGTTTCGCGGCGTCGCCGCCGAGCAGGTCCAGCATGTCCTGGGCGGTACCCATCGGGCCCTTGATCCCGCGCAGCGGGTAACGGTCGATGAGTTCGCGCAACCGGGTCAGGCCGATGAGCATCTCGTCGGCGGCCGAGGCGAAACGTTTGCCCAGGGTGGTGGCCTGAGCGGCGACATTGTGCGAACGACCGGCCATCACCAGCGCCTGGTATTCGGCGGCCCGCTCGGCCAGCCGGGCCGCCACCGCCACACCGTGGGCATGGATGTACTCCAGGGACAGGCGGATCTGCAACTGCTCCACGTTCTCGGTGAGGTCGCGGCTGGTCATACCCTTGTGCACGTGCTCGTGCCCGGCGAGCGCGTTGAACTCCTCGATACGGGCCTTCACATCGTGGCGGGTGACGCGTTCGCGTTCGGCGATGGAGGCCAGGTTGACCTGATCGACGACCCGTTGATAATCGTCGACCACACCGGCCGGCACCTCGATACCGAGTTCGGCCTGGGCGCGCAGCACCTCGAGCCACAGCCGCCGTTCGAGCACGATCTTCTGCTCGGGAGACCACAGATGCACCAGCTGTGGACTGGCGTAGCGGGTGGCGAGGACGTTGGGGATCAGGTCTGAGGTCACGTCCGGTCAGTCTAATGACCGGTAGCGGTCGATCGGCTGGTGCGTCGCCGGAGCGACGATATCGATGACCTCCAGCAGGGCCCCGCGGGCCAGCCGCCGGGGCTGCGGATCGGATTCGGAGAGGGCGGCGACCACGGCGCCGTCCACCACCGCGACCAGCCTGCGTAATTGTTCGGGTCGCACGATCCGGTCGGATCGGCGCAGGACATCGGAGAGCAGCTCGTCCAGCTGCCCGCGTAGTCGGAGCTGGACTTCCCGTAGTTCGGGATGCCGGGCCGAGGCGACGGTGCGTTCGTAACGGGCGATCAACCGCCCGCGGGCCCCCTCGTCCACGCCTTCCGGGCCGATCAGCAGGTCGAGCACCAGGTCGACGGTCGCCTCCGCACCGCGACGGCGGTGGGTCACCTCACCGATCCGCCGCCGCATGGCCTCGAGTTCGGCATTACCGCTGAACTCGACCGCCCGCGCGATCAGATCCTCGAGGGATTCGAAGTAATAGGTCGTGGAGGCCAGCGGCAGTTCGGCACGGGTCGCGACCGAGCGATGCCGCACCGCGTCGAAACCGCCTTCGAGCAGCAGCTCGGCCGCGGCAGCCACCAGCGCCTGGCGACGCCGTTCACCTTTCGGAGTCGTCGCGGTTATCACCGTGCCATCGTGCCAGTCTTCATCAGTACATCCGTACGAAATCAGGGAAAGGGGGAAACAACCATCGATGTTTCTACCGCATCCGCGCGATCATGTTGTCGTACTGTGCAAAGTTATTGCCGTGCACCGTGTTCGTCTCACCTCCGGCGCAGGTGGTCTCCGAGACGTCCGAGCGCGGCCTCGATTTCGGCTGTCGTTCCCGCGAACGAGAGCCGGACGGTGCGATGCCCGTCGACCGTATCGAAGTCCAGCCCAGGTACGACGGCGACCCCGGTGTTCGCGAGAACCTCCGCACACCAGGCCATGGAATCGCCGGTGAGGTGGCCGATATCGGCATACGCGTAGAAGGCACCGTCGGCGGGCGCGAGGTCGGTGATGCCGAGCCCGGTCAGTCCCTCGAGCAGGATGGTGCGGTTGACGGCGTACCGCTGCACATGTGCCTCGAGTTCGGTCCGCGCTTCGTCCCCGAACGCGTGCACCGCCCCGTACTGCGAGATCGCCGGTGGGCAGACGGTCATATTCGACGCCAGCCGCTGCAGCGCCGGACGCAATCCGGCCGGGGCGAGCATCCAGCCCAACCGCCAGCCGGTCATCGAGAAGTATTTCGACACCGACCCGATCACCACGCCCGACCGTGAGGTCTCCCAAGCAGACGCGGTGCGTTCACCGCCGTAGGTGATGCCGTGGTAGATCTCGTCGGAGATCAGCAGCGTGCTGTGCGCATCGCACCAGCGCGCCAGCGCGGCGAGTTCGTCCGGGTCGATCATGGTGCCGGTGGGATTCGCGGGACTGGCCACGATCAGCCCTTTCGGCGGTCGCGGTAGATCTTCGAGCATCGCGACCGTCGGCTGGAATCTGGTCTCGGCGCGGCAGTCCAGTTCGACGACCCGGCAGCCGAGCGCGGCCAGCGTGTTGCGATAGGCCGGATAGCCCGGCCGCGCGACCACCACGGTGTCACCGGGATCGAAGGCCGCCAGGAAGATCAGAGTGAAGGCGCCGGACGATCCGGTGGTCACCACGACGTCGTCGGGATCCACCGGATAACCGTAGGTCCGGTGGTGGTGTCCGGCGATGGCCCGGCGCAGCGGCAGAATACCGAAAGTTTCCGTGTAACCGAGCAATTCGGCATCGATGGCCTCCTTGGCGGCGCGCAGCACCGGGGCGGGCGCGGGCGTCGAGGGTTGCCCGGCCGCGAGGCTCAGTACGTCGCCGTGTGTTCTGGCGCGTTCGGCGGCGGCTTTCCATACATCCATCACGTAGAAAGGTGGAATGGTCGAGCGCCGAGATTCAGTGGACACCCGACCGACGGTAGAACACCGCTTCGGGCGCTTCGACAGCTATGGTCTGCTCTGATGCTCGACAAGGCCGGCCGGCGGGCCGACGGCCCGCCGAAAGAGGACCCCGGGTCCACCGCGTCCGGACGCGGTACCGGGTTCCTCCGCCGACGCTGGAATCGGGCGGTGCATCCGTTGTCGGTGACGGTCCGGCGCGGGCGCCCGAATCCGGGCTCGGAGCAATCCCCGCCGTCGACCCCCGAGCCCGGCCACGGCGGTACTGCTCACTCCGGCCGGCGCCCGCGACGGGATTCCGCCGACCACCGCCCGGGATCTTCCGCTGTCGAAACCGCGGATCTCGGTGACAGTTCGTCCGTCGAGCCTCCTGGCGAGCCCACCGAGCGGCGGATATCCCTGGACCGCGCGGCAGCTGCCGGCGGTGGTCTGGTCATCGCGCCCGGCTGGCGGGAGCGCGCCGCCGTCGCTCCCCGCATGCCCGGGCACCGCCTGCGTTCGGCCTACCGGTGGATCCGGCGCTCGGCCGCCGCGACCCGGCTCCGCCGTCCCACCCGGGCCGATCTCGCCGGATTCATCGCGCGTCGCCCGACCATCGAGGAGATCACCGCCGCGGCGCGGCGGCACCGGGTACTCATCGCCGTCCTGCTGGTCACGGTGACATTGTCCGCCGGCGACGGTTCCGCGGGCATACTCATGACCGACCGGCACCCGGCACCCGGTATCGCCTATCGCGTGCCGCTCGCCCATCCATTGCAGCTGTCCACGCCGATCCCATCGGTCCGCCGCTACCTCGACGCGATCGACAACGGTGAACACCTGCGGGAGCAGGCGGTCGTCGCCGCGGCGGCCCGGGCCACCCTGGATCGCGCGAAAGCGGAGGCCGCCGCCGCGGTCGCCGGGCAGGAACAGCCGTGGATCAACAGCGCGCCCGCCCCGGGCGGCATGGAGGGCGGCATCATCCCGCCGGGCGCCGTACCGCCCGGCGCCGGTGGCTATGTCCTCCCCGCGCCGGGCACCTTCACCTCCGGTTTCGGTAGCCGATGGGGCACCCTCCATCAGGGGATCGATATCGCGGGCCCGATCGGCACCCCGATCTACGCCGTCGCGAGCGGCACCGTGATCGACGCCGGTCCCGCCTCCGGTTTCGGTCTGTGGGTGCGGATCCGGCACGACGACGGCGCGATATCGGTCTACGGCCATATGTACGACTTTTTTGTATCGGTCGGCGAGCGCGTACCGGCCGGAATGCAGATCGCCCGAATGGGCAACCGGGGCGATTCCACCGGTCCGCATCTTCATTTCGAGATCATCCTGAACGGACAGCACGTCGATCCGCAGCGCTGGCTGGCCCTGCACGGACTCTCGTACAACTGAGCCCATATCCGTGTCGGGGCAAATCCACAGAATCCACCGAAGACACGGCCGACCGGCCCGCGAGAATGTGACTTACACCGCTGTAACGCCAGGTAAATCGATTTCTCTCAGCAGAATAGAACCTCCTGTTATGTTTACGTTCACTTTTTGTTAACCTTCCGCAATCATTCTGTGATTCGCCAGACAACAAACCGCAAGTTTGTTTGCCGCACGGTTATCACTTCGATCCGGATATTCCGATGCGGTGGCCTTCCCCCGGCGCCGACACTCGTGCGGCGCACTGCGCCACCGAGCGCGGACAACTGAATCTCCTCTTTCACAACACGAATCACAAAAGAAGCAGCGCAAAAACCGCGCCGACGAGCGATATACGCGGCGGCGTGATACCTCCGCGCTGTCGGAGCTTCCCGATGCATCTACGAAAACTGTTGCCCCTCGTCGCCGTTGCCGCCGCCGTCGTCATCCCGGCCCAGGCACACGCGGACGCCCCCATCTCGGGCGTACCGGTGGAGTTGCAGGATCCCGCGCGGCAGGTCCAGCAGCAGGCCTTCCAATGGCAGCAGCAACTGCCGCAACCGCAGCAGGACCAGCTCCAGCAGTTCGTGCAGCCGCTACCGCAGCCGCTCCCGGAACTGCTGGCGCCCCCGGTTTTCTCCAACGACCTGGACGGCTGGATCCGCAATGCACTGCACGTACTCGGACAGCGCGGTATCCCGGCCAGCTACGACGGTATCCACCGCAACGCCCTGCGCGAATCCGGCGGTAACCCGCGTGCGATCAACCTCTGGGACTCCAACGCCGCGGCGGGTATCCCGTCCAAGGGACTCATGCAGGTCATCGATCCCACCTTCACCGCCTACCATGTGGACGGCACCTCGTGGGATATCTACGACCCGGTCGCCAATATCGCGGCTGCCTGCAACTACGCGGCGCACCGCTACGGCTCCATCGACAACGTGTTCGGGGCCTACTGATCCGGGGAGCCGAATGAACTCCACGGCGGGCGGTGCGGGTGAATGCGCCGCCCGCCGTGGTTCTCAGATGCTGATCCGGCCCTCGACAGCGGCGAGACCGATATCCGAACGGTAGTGCCCGCCGGTCAGTTTGATCCCGGACAAGCGGTCGTAGGCGGCCTCCCGGGCCGCGACCAGATCGGCGCCGGTGCCGACGATACTGAGCACCCGGCCACCGGCGGATACCAGCGCGCCGTCCGCCCGCAGTGCCGTTCCGGCGTGCAGCACGGTGGCCACGTCATCGGCCGCCGCGTCCGCGGCGCCGGTGATGACATCACCGGAGCGCGGGCGGGCCGGATAGTATTCCGCGGCCAGCACGACGGTCACCGCGGCGCCGTCCCGCCAGCGCGGCGCGGGCACATCGGCCAGCGTCCCGGTCGCGGTGGCGTACAGCAGTTCCCCGATCGGGCTCTCCAGCAGCGACAACACCGCCTGCGTCTCCGGATCACCGAAGCGGCAGTTGAACTCCACCACCGCGGGGCCGGCCTCCCCCATAGCCAGCCCGGCATACAGCAGACCGCTGAAAGAGTCACCACGCCGGACCAACTCGGCGGCGACCGGCGCGACCACATCGTCGACGATCCGGGCCACCGCGCCCTCCGGCAACCACGGCAGCGGTGTATAGGCACCCATACCGCCGGTATTGGGCCCGGTATCGCCGTCACCGACCCGCTTGTGATCCTGCGCGGGCAGCAGCGGCACCACCGTCTCCCCGTCGACCAGGCAGAACAGCGAAACCTCCGGCCCGTCCAGGAACGATTCCAGCAGCACCGGATGGCCCTGCTCGAGCAGGTCCGCGGCATGCCCGCGGGCCGCCGAACGATCCGCGGTCACCACCACGCCTTTACCGGCGGCCAGTCCGTCGTCCTTCACGACCCAGGTCGGGCCGAAACGATCCAGTGCCGCATCCAATTCGGCCGGAGTGTCCACGATCTCGCTGTGCGCGGTACGCACCCCCGCCGCCGCCATCACATCCTTGGCGAACGCCTTCGACCCCTCGATCCGGGCCGCACCGGCCGACGGACCGAAACACGCGATCCCCGCCGCGCGCACCGCATCGGCGACCCCCAGCACCAGCGGCACCTCCGGACCGATCACCACCAGATCCGCGGCCACCTCCCGGGCCAGCGCGGCCACCGACTCTCCGGAACTCGGGTCCACGGGCTGCACCTGCGCGTGCTGGGCGATACCGGCGTTACCGGGCGCGGCGACGATCGCGCTCACGGCCGGATCACGGCGCAGCGCAAGGACGAGGGCGTGTTCACGGGCTCCGGAACCGATGACGAGTACTCGCACCCGGACAGCTTATAGGTGCGGTACCGGCCGCCGTCGGGGCAGGTTCGACCCTCGGTCCGGCCCGGTACCTGCGAGTTCACCGCGCCGCCCGCCGACTGTGGATGATGGTGGAAACACCCTGAACGGGTGGGTAACCCGCGCGCCGGGCCCCAGCGACCCGGGCGCGCGTACACGGGAGGACACGCGATGGGGCTGATGGACGGAATCATGGGGAACGCCGGACAGGTGGAGCCGGCCCGGGCCCAACAGGAATACCAGCGGTTGCTCGGCAACGGCGAACAGGTCTACTCCGCCTATATCCTGGTCCGCGACGCCATGCTGTTCACCAACCGGCGGCTCATCCTCATCGACAAGCAGGGCCTGTCCGGCCGGAAGGTGAGCTACCACAGCATCCCCTACCGCTCGATCACCCATTTCGCGGTGGAAACAGCGGGCACCTTCGATCTGGACGCCGAACTGGTGCTGTGGATCGCCGGCACCGACACACCCCTCCAGAAGAAGTTCAACCGCCAGGTCGATATCTACGAGGTCCAGGGCATCCTTTCCCACTTCGTCGGAGCGTGATGCGTTACCGCCGCCTTCGCTACGGCCTCCGCTGAACGCATGGCGCGGGATCGTCAGGTGCGGCGCCGGAGGCGACGCGATAAGCACTAGTCTCGCCTCATGGCTTCTGTTTTCAGTGCGATCATCGCGGGTGACCTGCCGGGCCGGTTCGTGTGGGAGGACGACGAATTCGTCGGGTTCCTCACCATCGCACCGGTGACCCCGGGGCACACCCTCGTGGTGCCCCGCAAGGAGATCGACCAATGGCAGGACCTCGACCCCGAAGTCTTCGCGCGCCTCAACGGGGTGGCGCAGAAGGTCGGGCAGGCCGTGCGCGCGGCCTGGGACGCCCCGCGCGCCGGACTGCTCATCGCGGGGCTCGAGGTCCCACATCTGCACGTCCACGTGTTCCCCGCGTTCACCATGGGGAATTTCGATATATCCGGGGCCGATCCGAACCCGGCACCGGAATCCCTCGACGACGCGCAGGCGCGGATCAAACAGGCATTGCGCGACCTCGGCTACGGCGCGAACGTTCCCGCCTGATCGGCATCCGCCCGGCCCGGACGACCGGACTCGCCGCTACGTGTCCCGGCCGACGCCCTCGCTCACTCCGTCACATGCCGTACCGGGCGGTTCCGGCCGGTCACGCGGTAGCCGCACCGTGAAGGTCGTGCCCACCCCGGGGTCACTGTGCACTTCCACGGTGCCGCCGTGCGCGGCCACCAACGCGGCCACGATCGACAACCCCAACCCGGTACCGCCGCTGCCGCGGCTGCGCGAATCGTCGGCGCGATAGAACCGTTCGAAAACCCGCGACGCCTGATCCGGCGCCATCCCCGGACCGGTATCGGACACGTCGAGCCGCACATCGTCGCGCTCGGGAGTCAGCTGGACGGTCACCGTGGCATCGAACGGTGTGTGCACGAGCGCGTTGTTCAACAGATTCGCCAGCACCTGCCGGATACGGGCCGCATCGCCCGGTACCTCCGCGGTACCCGAACCGGGCCGGACCTCGAAACGGATCGTCCGCTCCGGATCCCGGCGTCCCTGGGCCGTCGCGACCGCGCGCGCACTGTGGACGGCATCGCTGGTCAAGCTGAGCAGATCGACCGGGTCGTGTTCCACCGGGCGCTCGGCATCCAACCGGGCCAGCATCAGCAGATCCTCGACCAGCAGCCCCATCCGTTTCGACTCGCGCTCGATCCGGTCGAGCAGCATATCCGTGTCACCGGTGGCGCCCTGCCGGTACAACTCGGCGAAACCCTTGATCGTGGTCAGCGGCGTCCGCAACTCGTGGCTGGCGTCGGCGACGAAACGGCGCATCTTCTCCTCCGACCGCCGCGCCGCCTCCTCCGAGGCCTCGGTCGCGGCAAAACCCTGCTGGATCTGCGCAAGCATCGAATTCAACGACTGCGCCAAACGGTCGACCTCGGTGTTGGTTCCGCGCACCGGCACCCGGCGATGCAGATCCCCGGCCGCGATATCGGCGGCGGTCTCCTCCACCTCGACAAGCGGGCGCAGACTGCGCCTGATCACGAAGTACGCGGCCACCGCCAGCACCGCCAGCACCAATGCCCCGATCACCAGCTGCAGGATCACGAGCCGCTCGACGATCGCCTCGGTATCGTCCAGGCGCTGCGCCACCACGCTGGTGCCCCGGGAATTCTCCGTGTAGCGAACCCGCCACTGCCCCGAATCGCCACCGACCGACCCGGTGGTGAAACTCCCCGGCCGCATATCCTGTGGCAGCTCCGGAGCCCCGTTGCCGATATCGGATTGGAGATACAGCTTGCCGGAATCATCCTCCACCCGCGCGTAATACGGCACCGGCGGTCGCTCCCGCCCGGGCTCGCCCGGCAACGGCAACGGTGGCCGGCTACCGGGGCGCGCCCAGGTCTGTGCCTGCTCCTGCAGCTGTTGATCCACCCGGTCGATCAACGCCGCGCGCAAGGCCGAGGTCACTGCCACTCCCGACACCAGCAATCCCGCCGCTGCCAGCGCGACCAACGCGAGGACCAGCGTCACCCGGAGCGGCACGGCCGCGAGCCGACCGGCCACCCCTCTGTGCCCGACCACAGCCGAACCCGGCCCGACGGACAGCTCCGCGGTGCTCACGACCGACCGGCGGACTCGCGCATCACGTAGCCGACCCCGCGCAAGGTGTGGATCAATCGCCGCGGACCGGTATCGACCTTCTTACGCAGATACGACACATAGGTTTCCACCACCCCGACCTCCCCGCCGAAGTCGTAACGCCAGACATGATCGAGAATCCGCGGTTTGCTCAGCACGGTCCCCGCATTCACCATGAAATACCGCAACAGCGTGAACTCGGTGGGCGACAGCGCCACCGGTTCCCCGGCCTTGAACACCTCGTGGGTATCGTCGTCCAGCTCGATATCGGCGAAACGGATCCGCGACCGCTCACGCGCCGGCGCACTCGCCCCGGCCCGGCGCAAAATCACCCGCAACCGGGCCACGACCTCCTCCAAACTGAACGGCTTGGTGACATAGTCGTCGGCGCCCAACGTCAAACCGGTCACCTTGTCCTGGATATCGTCGCGGGCGGTCAGGAACAACACGGGCGCATCGATACCGTCGGCCCGCAGCCGCCGCAGCAGCCCGAACCCGTCCATCCCCGGCATCATCACATCGACGATCAACGCGTCGGGCCGGAACCCGCGCGCCACATCCAACGCCTGCGCCCCATCGGCCGCCGACGCCACCTCGAACCCCTGGAACCGCAAACTCACGGTCAGCAACTCGACGATCATCGCCTCGTCGTCGACGACCAGCACCCGGGCCTCCGGTGCTCCGCCCTGCGCACCACTCATACCACCCATACTGACCCACCCCGCTGGCATCACCCTGCGCACTCGCTGTGAACAAGCTGTGTTGGATTGCCCCGCCTTCGGCGGGGCGGGCGGGGCCCTATTAACCCCGGTTCTTCACTCCGCCGCTCAGTCGCTGCGCTCCTTCGCTCTGTCGCTCCAGAACCGGGGCGGGCCCCACCCACACATGTCGACCATCCGGGGGGTGATAAATGGTGTGGATAACGCATTCCGACGATCGGTAGTAAGCAATGGACGCGGGTCCGCATGCCGACTCATCCGGAGTAGCTGATGCTCACAGGTCCACATGCAGACGGTCGGGAGTAAACAATAGACGCGGGTTCTCCATGCCGGCCCATCCGGAGCAGCTGAAGCTCGCAGATCCGCGGGCCGACAGTCCGGTAGCAGAACCAAAGGTCCGCATGCCGACCTGCACACACAGCGGGTCCGCATGCAGACCGGGCCGTCGATGCCACCGCAACCCGCATGCGTCGAGTTTTACGAGACACCTCAAAGGGTTGAGGCCCGTCTCGCCGTTCAGGCCTCGAAGCGATGCGCCGCAGGCGCGAGTCTCGAGGCCTGAAC
>NZ_JBSFDZ010000072.1:0-11540 GCF_053594175.1 Nocardia sp. NPDC001965 | reverse complement strand
TGGTCCTCGGTCAATTCATGCCTACGTGCCACCACGACCACACATCAAATCAAACCGGCACCTCAACCGCCCAGACTTTGAGGACACTCTCTAGGACGCGGCCGACGAGGTGACCGGCGGCCCGGCCGGGGCCCGGGAGTCCGGCGCGTCGGCGTAGTCGGGCAGTTCGACGCCGTTGATCGCGCGTTCGATCAGCTCGGCGAACCATACTTCGGTGAAATCGAGGCCGGGTTCGGTATCGGGCCCGGGGATATCGCGACTGCGGGCGTGCAAGCGGCCGATCTCCTGGTTGGCCACGACGAACGAGCGCATCCGGGCCTCGTAGCCGGCGAACCCGGCCGCCGGGTCCCAATCGGCGGCGGCCAGTTCTCCGGCCAGCAGGTAGGCGCCGACCAGTGCGAGCCCGGTGCCCTGCCCCGACATCGGCGACGAGCTGAACGCGGCGTCTCCCAGCAGTCCCACCCGCCCGCACGACCAGCGATCCATCACCACCTGCGCCACCTGGTCGAGGTAGAAGTCCGGGGTGTCGTCCAGGTGCGCGAGGATTCGCGGGGTCCACCAACCCATTCCGGCCATCCGCTCACGCAGCAGCCGTTTCTGCGCTGCGACGTCGCGGTGGTCCACATCGAGGTCGGCGGCGGGAAAGGAGAACATGGCCATCGCCCGAGCGGCGTCCCGGACGGGCCGCAGACCGGCAGAGCGCCCGGCCTCCTGATGGTCGATCAGCCAGCGGTCGAGCCCGAACTCGTTGGGCACGCTGTAGAACGCGAGCACGTGCCCGAGGTGGTGGACGAACCGCTCACGTGGCCCGAAGACCATGCCGCGCAGCGCCGAATGCAGCCCGTCGGCCCCGACCACCAGGTCGAAGCGGCGCCGGTCGCCGCCCTCCAAGGTCACATCGACGCCGTCCGTGTCCTGCGTGAGTCCGGCTATGCGGTCACCGAAGATGTACTCCACACTTTCCCGCGTGTCGTCGTAGAGCACCCGGGACAGGTCGCCGCGCAAGATCTCGATCTCCGAGATGTACCCGTCGCCGCCGTCGTCGTCCGCGCGGAAGGTTTCCAGCACGTTCCCGTCCGCGTCGACGGTGTACGCGCCGGCGGTCTCGGTACGGGCGGCGCGCACGGCATCCGCCAGCCCCATCCGCCGGATGACCTCCTTGGTCACCCCGCGCGCGTCCACCGCTTGCCCACCGGGACGCAGTTCGGGGGCGCGCTCCATCACGGTCACCTCGGCCCCTCGCCGGTGCAGCCAATGGGCCAGCGCGGGCCCCGCGATGCTCGCCCCCGCCACCAACACCCGGGTGCCGCTCACTGCGCTACCTGCGCGTCGGTCCGGATCGTCTGCCCCGGTCCGGAGCCGTCCGCGATCGTCCGGGCGACCCGGATTCCGTTGTCCGCGTCGGCGGTTCTGCCGGCGAGCGACACCTGCGAGCCCGGTATCGACTTACGCATCCGAGTGCCTCCCTGTGTTCCTCCGGGCCGGGACAGTCCCAGTACGGCCCGCACCTGTGGGTCATCCAGAGGTATCGACGGGGGAGCCGCCCGGAATTCATCGGTGCGGGTTCCGGTCGGTGACAGGGCCGGGTGACGGCAGCTGCGGGTCGAACGAGCGCGAGGTCCTGCGGTGCGGAGGAAGTTTCGGGCGCACCCGTCGGCCACCTGAGGGCCGGTTGTTCGAATCCTGTGCCACCGCGGCAGTCGGGGGTCGGCGGTCAGTACTCGTTCTTGATGACGAAGTAGGAGCCACGGATGGTCCCCGCCAGCTTCGACTTCTGTCGGGCGAATTTGAAGGAGTCCAGTTCGGCGGGGATTTCCATTCCTTCGGAGAGTTTGAAGCCGACCGCGCGTTTACCGGCGCTGTCGACCGAATACATCACGTTGATCGATAGACCGCTTTCGTAGAACACATAAGAGAAACGAATGTCCTCCACTCGGAAATCCGTCGCCTCGAGTGGGCGGGAGCGGATAACGATGCCGCGTTCCGCGTCGAGAATCCGACTCACCCGGTCGATAGTCGTCTCCGCGTTTTTCGCGGGTTCGACGGTGAATACATGGCCGTACTTGTTCCGGAAGTACCGGGCTTCGTTCGCGCGTAGCCCGGCCAGTGCTTCGGCGACCGGAGACGATTCCAGCCCGGCGGTCGATACGGTATCGAAATCCACTGTGTACGGCATGACGAACTCCTCGGCGTGTGTAACCCTGCAGGGTTTCTGACGTGTTCGGAGAGCACTCGCCGGGCGGATCGGCCGACGCGACCTATGCTTGGATGACCTCTACGTGCACCAGCGCGTTGAACGAATCGCAGCTTGCCCAGGACTGGTTCTGACCATACTGCACCGGACCGTATTTCCAGTAGGTGAACGGAACGGGCCACGCAACGCAGGTGAGTTTCACCTGGTGCCAGGTGGGCAATTCGCAATTGGCCATTCCGCCGGTGTTGAAGACGTTGTAGACGTGACAGTTTGCCTGCCACACCGGAACGTCGGCCTGGGCCACGCCACCACCCGCGAGCACAGCGGCCGCGGTTGCGGTGACAACGGCGGCGCCGGCTGCAAGCCTTTTCGCAGATCGCATTTCGAACCTCCTGAATCGATGCTGTACGGAAAACATCGCATACGGCCCGCGGTTGTTACTCGACCTTTTGTACCGACGCGCAGCCGACCTCCGATCAGATGAAGTCCCGGGCCCGTTTCAGGGTTCCGACGCTCAACGATCCACGGGTCGTGCTCCGCAGTTTTTCCTCGGTGGCGCGGACGTAACCGGCGGGATCCTTGTCGACCGGTCTGACCCCGGCATAGTTATGTGCCTCGTAAGCGGCGAAGGCGACGGCGAGCTGATGGCGGCGGGGCAGCTTCGCCAGGCGGCGGAAGTCGGTGAGGCCTTCCCGTTCTTCCTCGGCCATATGGTCGCTGTTGGCAGTGTTCGCGGCGGCGACCGCGGCATACCAGTCTTCGGTGCCGACCCGGTGCCGGGCCACCTCGGCCACAGCATCCCTGATCTCGTTGTGGTCGTGTACCGCGTCGAGTGTCTCCGCCTCCACGCCGGCCGCCCGGCGCGCCGCGATTCCGACCTGCAGTAGCGCCGGATAGAAGATCTCCTCCTCCGCCTGCGCGTGCAGTTCCAGGAAGGCGGCCAGTCTGCCCCAGATCGCGGACAGCACAGCGGTATCGCCGCGATCTATCTGCTCCAGGATCGCGAAGAGCCGTCGCTGCTCGTGGTGGTCGTCGAGGATCAGGTCGGTGATGTCCACGGTTCCTCCCTGTTGCCGCACTCCGGGGTCGGTGCCGAACGCCGGGACCACTGGTTCGGGCCGATCGGCTGGTCCATCAGGAAGCCGACGATAACGCACCGCCGTGCCGGCGGACCGATGTCGCTCCGGCGAGCCGCGGATACGGTGTTCGCGTCGGAGGCCAGGTCGCAGCGGGTGCGGGTCGCTACCGGGGATCCGCACATTGCACGGGTGGCGGCGGTCGCGGCGCTGACATTTGTTCAAGACATGGAATGCCCTGGCCGACCAGGGTGGTGGTGTCGTGGATCGTGCCGCCCGACGGTCTCATCCGCGACTGCACCGCGAACCACTGAGGACATACCGTGCGAATTCTCATCTCCGGCGCCGGCATAGCCGGTCCCGTGCTCGCGTACTGGCTCGTCCGGCAGGGCTTTTCCGTCACGTTCGTCGAACGTGCACCGGGGCCGCGCAAGACCGGCGGCCACGCGGTCGACCTGTTCCGGCCGGCGATGGCCGTCTCAGCGAAAATGGGCCTGCTCTCGCGTATCGATGCGCGCACGACCGGCACGAGGCTGGCTCTCTTCCCAGAAGGGCGGCGTCGGGCCCGTGCGCGTGGATCTGTCCAGGATCTTCGGTGCCGCGCCCGACGGGCATGCCGAGATCATGCGCGACGATCTGAGCGAGATCTACTACGACGCCACCCGCGACGATGTCGAGTACCTGTTCGGCGACTCGATCACGGCGATCTCGCCGGAAGGTGAGGTGCTGTTCGAGAACGCCGTCCCGCGCCGTTTCGATCTGGTCGTCGGAGCGGACGGGTTGCATTCGACGGTGCGCCGGCTCGTCTTCGGTGACGAGTCCCGGTTCAGCACCGCCACCGGTGCCTACTTCGCGGTGCTCACGCTGCCCGGTATCTCCGGTGCCGACAGTGAACTCCGCATCCATGCCGGCGTCGGGCGCACCGCCGGAATGTACCGCGCGCGGCACCACGCCGACGCCCGCGCATTGTTCCTGTTCCGGAGCGAGCAGGTGCTCGACTTCCACCCGGACGATGTACCGCGTCGGAAAGACCTGTTGCGGGCAGCTTTCCGCCAGACCGGCTCCGAGGTGGGTCGCTGGCTGGACGCGCTGGACGACACCCCGGCCTTCTATTTCGATTCGATCACCCAGCTCCGCATGGACACCTGGTCGCGCGGACGGGTGACGCTGGTCGGTGACGCGGGCTATTGCCCCGGACCGGCCGTCGGCGGCAGTACGAGTCTCGCTGTTGTCGGCGCGTATGTGCCGGCCGGCGAGCTGGCCCGGGCGGGCGGCGATACCCGGCGGGCGTTTCCCGCCTACGAACGCGCGATGGCAGCACAGGTGCGGGCGAGTCACGCGGTCGCGCTGAGCGCGGCGAAATCCCTGATACCGGCCTCCCGACTCGGGGTCCGCGGCCTGGCCCAGGCCACCCGCCTGCTCTCCGTACTGCCCGCCGGGCTCAGCGGTGCCTTTCTGCGTCTCACCACCAAGAGCGCTCGCGTCCACAACGCCATGGCGGTCGGCGACTATCCGCTCCGGCCGGGACCGTCCACCCGGCCGGAGTTCATCCACCACCGACCAGAGGCGGGGCAGGGCGATGCGACGTCCGAGCGGACGGCGCCCACACGGTATGGATCCCCGCCGGACCGGCCCCCCGATCCGTGGCGATGATCATTGTGGCGCAACCGATTCCCGACAGCACCAGGCTCGTCCCGAACAGCGCCGGATAGCCGAGCAGTTCGCCGACCGTCCCCGCGGCGAACCCGGCGATTCCCTGGACCGTCACGACCGCGCAGGCCAGCAGGGTGTAGTCGCTGCCGGCGTGGTCGGGGTCGGAGGCGTCCATCATGAGGGTGAACACCGCGACGGTCGCGGCGCCGCCGAGGATGTGTTCGGCGAGGCTCGCGGTGACGATCAACTCGAATCCACCGATCCCGAGTGCCGAGAATAAGTAGAGGGCAAGGCTCGTGGTCTGCGTGATGCCGCCGACGAGCAGAGCGCGACGCCGACCGTACCGGTAACACAGCCAGCCGCCCAGCGCCGCGCCACCGAGGGCACCCGCAGAGGACAGAACGCCTTTGACCAGCGCTATCTGTCCGAGGGTGAGTCCGGTATCGGACATGTACGGACCGACCATCGCCGAGCCCATCGAATCGCCGAATTTGAAGCCGCCGATGAGCAGGATGAAAGCGATCATTCCCGGCCGTCGCAGGCGTTTCCACCATCCGAGCACCAGCCGCGCCGGGCTCGGTGATATTTTCCGCGGCGTGCTGCGGACCGGTGTCCGCGGTGACCACCACACCGGTATCGCGGTGGCCAGCAACAGGACCGACATGGCGACGAACAGGCTGCGCCACCCCGCCAGCGCGAACAGCCACAGGAGTGCGCCGCCACCGACGATCATGCCGATCCGGTAGGCGCCGACCTGGATGCCGTTGCCCAGGCCGCGCTGCCGAGGTCCGAGGAGTTGAACGGCGAGGCCGTCGGTGGCGATGTCCTGGGTGGCGGAGACCGCGTTGATCACCGCGATCCCCACCAGCAGCCAGCGCAGTGACGACGAGAGGTCCAGGCAGGCCAGCCCGAGCGTCACCGCCGAAGCGGTGAGCTGCAGGGTCAGCAGCCACTGCCGCCGGGTGCCGTAGTGGTCGATGTAGGGTGCCCACAGGAATTTCAGGGCCCACGGGGCGAACAGGATTCCGGTGGCACTGATCTGGATGAGCGAGAAACCCGATTCGCGCAGTACCACGGGTAGTGCCTGGGTGAAGAACCCGTAGGGCAGTCCCTGGGCGAAGTAGAGCGCGGTCAGCAGGACCAGAGTCCCGGCGGAGATCGTGCCGGGCGCGGCCGTGGTCCTCATATGGTCATCCTGGCAGATCGCCGGAGATCCGGCTGCCGGCGGTTCGAGTGGAAGCGCCGGCAGCCCGGCTATTGACCTCAATATTAGTTCAGGTCATAACCTTCGTGCCCGGAAGGGAGCAGTGATGACGATTTTGGTGACCGGGGCGACCGGGAACACCGGCAGGCATGTGGTTTCCGAACTCCTGAAAAGGGGTCGCGAAGTGCGGGCGCTGACCCGCGATCCGCGGCGGGCGGCGGCGCTGCTGCCCCCGGGTGCGGAGTTGGTGGAGGGTGCGCATACCGAGCCCGCAACACTGGACGCCGCGCTGGACGGGATCACCGGACTGCACATCACGGTGACGCCGAAAGTCGCCGAGACAGGGCCGGAGCTGGTTCGGCGCGCGGTAGCGGCCGGTGTCGAGCGGATCACGATCCTGTGGGGTGGTCATGTCGGTCCGGCGGAGTCGGCGGTCGAGCAGTCCGGTGTCGCGTGGACGCGGCTCGAACCGCAGGAGTTCATGTCCAACGCGCTCACCTGGGCCGAATCCATTCGCGTAGAGGGTGTGGTCCGGGAGCCGTTCGATCTGCCGAGCGCGGTGGTCCACGAGGGTGATCTGGGCGCGGTGGCGGCTGTCGCGCATACCGAGGACGGGCACGCGGGTCGCGCGTACAACCTGAACGGCCCCGAAGCGCTGACGACCGGGGCGCGGGTGGCACTGCTCGCCGAAGCCCTCGGACGCGATATCGCCTTCGAGCGGATCGGACGCGAGCGGGCGATCGAAAGATTTCTGCGCGAAGGGGTCTCATTGTCCGACGCCGAATACGTCGTGGGATGGCACGCCGATCCACCACGCGCGGCTCGGATCCCGGACGGCACTGTCGACCGGATTCTGGGCCGGCCCGCCCGGACGTTCGCCGATTGGTTGCGCGAACACCGCGGCCGGTTCTGAGAATTGAACGCCCGCTGGTCCCGGCCGGCTGTGCCGGATGGGACCGGCGAGGTCGGTCCCGTAGTCCGGTGCCGGGGCGGACTACAGGGCGTCGCCGGTCTTCCGGAGCTGTTCCAGCTGTCTGCGGCAGCCTTCGGGGGTTAGGCAAAGCTACTTGCCTATCCCCCGAGACGGGTGGTCGAGGGACTGCCGCGTCGGCCGGGCGTTGCGCGGTTGCCGGTCATCGGTGTGTCCCGGAACCGCCTCCGGGGGTTCCCGACGCGGCCACGATGTCCTCTACCAGCACTTCGTCCGCCGCTCGCTCGCCCGACCGCACTGCGCCGTCGACCCACCCGCACATGATCGCGGAGCTCTCGGTGCCGGCCCAGTGGATCCGGCCGCACGGCTCCCGCAGGGTGGGGCCGAACTGGGTGAGGACGCCGGTCGGTGCGTGGCTGAGCATGCCGCCGCCGGAATAGCGCTCGATGCTCCAGTCCTGTTCGACGAAGTCGACCGGGGTGCGGGCTCGGTCGCCGAACCGTTCCGCGAGGGCGTCGAGGATGGTCTGCCGCCGGTCCGCCGGATCGAGTTGTCCTATCCGGCGTGCGATAGGACCCTCCACGATGACGCAGAGGACGCCGGGGCGGCCGGTATCGGTGCAGGCGTCGATGGTGATGGTGGCCGGCGAGCCCGGAGCCACGGACTGGCCCGACAGACCGTCGTATCGCCAGAACGGTTCGTCGTAGACGGCGGAGATCTTGATGATGGCACCGCTGGGCATCCGCTGGTGCAGGAACGAACGGTCGACCGGCAACATCGGTTCGTAGCGGATCTGGCTCGCGACCGCCAAGGGGACGGCCACGATCACGCGGCGGGCGCGCACGGTCGTCTTACCGGAGAACACGCTGACCCCGTCGGCATCCTGCTGGATGCGCTTCACGGGCCGGGCGAGATGCACGGCGTCGCCGAGTTCGGCCGCTATCGGCCGGTAGACGGCACCCATCCCGCCCACCGGCCGGGAATCCTGGGCGCCGTCCTCGATGCCCAGGACGAAGCCGGGCCCGCCGCCCGACGCCATCTGGTACAGGGCGAACAGCAGCGATACCTCCGATGCCGCCGATGTGTAGGCACCGGCGATCGCGGTTTCGAGGAGTTCGTGGGCCGCTTTCGACACGACGTGGGTGTTCAGCCAATGCGCCAGGGTGATGCGATCCCAGCGGTCGGCCTGTTCGGCCGTCCACGGCGCCTCCAGCGGAACGGTTTTGCACAGATGGCCGAGATCGAGCAGGGCGGCGCCGAGGTTCATCGCGACCCACGGGCTCATCGACCACGGAATGGTGCCGGTGTAGCGGTGCTGCTTGCCCTCGACGACCATCATCGCCTCGCCGTCGGTGTACTGCTTGTAGCTCGGTACCCCGTAGTCCTGCATCAGGGATCGGATCCGGTCCTGACCGGGTCCGATCCAGGCCCCGCCGCGGTCGATCCAGGATCCGTCGGGCCGGGTTTCGGTGAAGGTCCGCCCACCCAGCCGGTCGCGGGCCTCCAGTAGCGTCACGCTGCGGCCCGACTGTTTCAGTCGCAGGGCCGCGGTCAGTCCGGCGAATCCCCCGCCCACCACGCAATAGTCGACGTCTGTCATCAGCGCCGCCTCGGGTCGAAGTATCGTGCGCGGCCGCCCTGTGGGCGGGCGCACCGGTCGGCGCACCACGAACGGGTGCGCACCCAGAAAGAACGGTTAGCGCTTCGAGCTGTATCGCAATTCTAGAGCCAGGAGCGGCCCGTGGCTTTCCGGGCCGGTGGTGCCCACCGCGGACCCGGGAGACCGTGTTCGGTCACCGGGAAGTCGACGAAGAGATCGATCCGGCGGGCCAGGGCGGTATCCGGTCTTGAACGAACCGCTCGCCGCCGGACGGTGGCTCGGACCGGGCCGGTTCGCCGTAGAAGATCTGCAACGGAACTATCATGGGGTCATGACTGCTATGGCCTCCGTCCGCGCCGAACCGGACCTGTCCTTCCTGCTCGACCGCACCAGCCACGTCCTGCGGACTCGGATGGCGGCGGCGCTGTCGGAGATCGGGCTGACCGCCCGGATGCACTGTGTGCTCGTCCATGCCCTGGAGGAGGAGCGCACCCAGGCGCAACTCGCGGCCCTCGGCGATATGGACAAGACCACGATGGTGGTCACCGTGGATGCGCTGGAGAAGGCCGGGCTGGCCGAGCGGCGTCCGTCCACGGCCGACCGCCGGGCTCGGATCATCGCGGTCACCGAGGAGGGGTGCAAGGTGGCCGAGCGCAGTCAGCGGATCGTCGACGGTGTGCACAGTGCGGCGCTCGAATCGCTGCCGGTCGCCGAGCGGGAAGTCCTGGTGCGGGCGCTGCGAAGGCTGACCGAGGGGCATCTCGCCGAGGCGGTTGAGGCGCCTTCGGCCGCGCGCCGCGCCCGGCAGTAGATCTCCAATAGATTGTCTATAACGAAACTATCTACTACAGTCTCTCCTGTCGGGTTCCGGACAGGAGAACACCATGAGCTACCCCGCACGTCTCGCCCTCGCCGTACTGTCGGCCGCTACCCTGATGACCGTCCTCGACGGGAGCATCGTCACGGTGGCACTCCCGGAAATCCAGCGTGACCTGGGATTCAGCGCCGCCGGACTGAGCTGGACGGTGAACGCGTACCTGATCGCCTTCGGCGGGCTACTGCTGCTGGGCGGTCGCCTGGGCGACCTCGTCGGCCGTCGCACGATCTTCCTGACCGGAAACGCGGTGTTCACCGCGGCATCGCTGATCGCCGGTGCGGCCACCACACCCGCGATGCTCATCGCGGCCCGCTTTCTCCAGGGCGTCGGGAGTGCCCTCGCATCCGCCGTCGCCCTGGGCATCCTGGTGACGCTGTTCAGCGACGACCGGCAGCGGAAAGTGGCGATCGGGGTGTTCAGCTTCACCGGCGCCGCCGGTGCCGCGATCGGACAGGTGCTGGGCGGAGTCCTGACCGATGCTTTCGGCTGGCACTGGATCTTCCTGATCAATGTGCCGATCGGCCTGGCCACGGTGGCCCTCGCGATCGTGGCGCTGCCGGCGGACCGGGCGAACGGCGCCGCCCGCCGGGCGGATCTGCCCGGTGCGGCGCTGGTCACCGTCGGACTGATGCTCGGTATCTACACCGTGGTCGAGATCGAGGACCACGGCTGGGCTTCGGGCCACACCCTCGGCCTCGGCGCCGTATCCCTGGCGCTGCTGGCCGTTTTCGTCCTACGGCAGTCCCGGATCGGCGATCCGCTGCTTCCGCTGCGGATCTTCCGGTCCCGCAATGTATCCGGGGCCAATCTGGTGCAGATGCTGACGGTTTCGGCGATGTTCGCCTTCCAGGTCCTGCTGGCGCTCTACCTGCAACGGGTGCTCGGATACGGGGCGCTGGAGACCGGTCTGGCCATGCTGCCCGCCGCCGTGGCGATCGGCGGAGTGTCACTGTTCGTCTCGGCCCGGCTCATCATCGGTTTCGGTGAACGCGCGGTGCTGATCGCCGGTCTGCTGCTCCTGCTGGCTGCGATGGTCAGGCTCGCCTGGTTGCCGACGCACGCGTCCTACCTCCCGGACCTGCTGCCGGTGATGGCATTGATCGCCGGATTCGGGCTGGTCCTTCCCGCGCTCACCGCCCTGGGCATGTCCGGCGCCGAGGCCGGCGATGCCGGACTCGTCTCCGGTTTGTTCAACACCACCCAGCAGATCGGGATGGCCCTCGGCGTCGCCGTCCTGACCACTCTCGCCGCGTCGCGCACCGGTGTCCTCCTCGACGCCGGGGCCTCCGCCGCCGACGCGCTGACCGGCGGCTACCGGGTCGCTTTCACCGTCGCGGCCGGGCTGCTGGTGGCCGCGCTGGGTGTCACGGTCGCGGTGCTCCGGCCCGTGGCTCCGGCCGGCCCGCCGGCGCGCGCACATGGCCGGGCCGTGCCGGCCGCCTGACCGCCACTCCGGCATTCCACGTAATCATCGGATACGAACGAAAGGTCCTTTGTGACTATCGAATTGAACGAAGAAGCCCGCCGCCTGCTCGACGGGAAGAACTTCGCCACCGTGGCGACCATCGAACCGGACGGGCGGCCGCAGACCTCGGTGGTCTGGATGGACCGGGAGGGCGATTCGATTCTGTTCTCCTCGACGACCGGTCGTCGTAAAGTCCGCAACCTGGCCCGCGATCCCCGGATCGGGCTCACCGTCTTCGATTCCGCCAACCCTTATCGCTCCGTCGACATCCAGGGCACCGCCGAATTGATCGAAGACCCCGAAAAGGCGCTGCCGCTGCGGCTTTCCCGGAAATACCTCGGGCAGGATCCACCGCCCGAGCCGGAGCACATCCGGCGCTTCGTCGTCCGGGTGACACCCGAGCGGATCACCGGCTTCTCCGTACCGGATCCCGGCGCGGACACCGAAGGCTGAGCGCCGGACCGCTTCGGGGCGTGGGGGGGGGGGGGGGGCGCCCGCCCCCGCCCGGCGGGGGGGCGCCCGGGGGGCGGGGCGGGCAAC
>NZ_JBSFDZ010000071.1:0-12290 GCF_053594175.1 Nocardia sp. NPDC001965 | reverse complement strand
CTCAAGCCGAACGAGCTGTGGGTCAGCGACATCACCCGTGCGCCGCACAAGGGAAGGCCGGGTCTACTGCGCTGCGGTCCTGGACGCTTTCAGCCACCGGATCGTGGGCCGGGGACTCGACTCCCGCCAGGACTCGACTCTCGTGGTCAATGCTCTGGACATGGCGATCCGGAACCGCCGCCCCCGCACTGGGCGGGATCTTGATGCCGATCACGGAAGCCATTTCACCTCTTGGTTTTCGGTGAGAGGATCCGCTCGGCCGGACTCCTGCCATCGCCGGTGTGAGGGAATTCGAACAACCGTACCCGGGCAATCGGTCCGACACGTCCTACGAACGAGATCGATGGCGACGAGTCAGGAACTCCCGGGTCAGGATCAAGCTGGTCCAAGGACGAGCCGGAGGTCATCAGGGCTGCACCGATGTATTCGTCGCCATCGACCGCCGACGAGTCCAGTGCCGATCAGACCATTCGATCCTGAAGCTCCCAGAAGGAGTCTCGAACCTTACGGCGCAACACCTTTCCGACAGGGCTACGGGGAAGATCGGCCCAGAAGTGTACCGCCTTAGGTGTCTTCATCCCGCCTAACCGTTCCCGCACGTAGGTGCGCAACTCAGTTTCGCTAGTCGACATTCCTGGCCGAAACTGGACAACAGCTGTCACGGCCTCGCCCCATTTGCTGTCAGGGACACCTACAACAGCGCAATCCTGCACCGCAGGATGAGACCACAGCACCTGCTCGATCTCGCTAGGGTAGATGTTGAATCCCCCGCTGATGATCATGTCGCGCATACGATCGGTGATATAGAGGTAGCCGTCGGCATCGAGATAGCCGACATCGCCGGTGTGGTGCCAGTCGGCGCGGTTGATCGGTGCGCCGTTGTGGTATCCCTCCATCACCAAGTCGCCACGGACGCAGATCTCACCTTGGCAGCCCACGCCGACACGGGCTCCTTCCGCGTCGAGAATTGCCAAGTCCACATAGGGAGTCCAGCGTCCACATGAGGCCAGGCCGGGCGCACCACCCTCAAGTGCAGCTGCATGATCCGCCGGCGACAGGTATGTGATCGCCATGGGCGCCTCAGCCTGCCCGTAGAACTGGGTCATGACTGCCCCGAAAGCGGTTATTGCCTCGCCGAGTTTAGCCACGCTCATCGGCGCCGCCGCATAGATGAAGTTTTGCAGGCTCGAGTAATCGTGCAAGCCGAGTGTCGGTTCGGCAAGCAGCATGTAGATCACCGTCGGCGGCAGGAACAGATGGGTTACCGCGTGTGTCTCAATCGCAGGAAGTATCGCGCTGGGCATCACCTGGCGGTGGACCAGATTAGTTGCACCTTTCGACATCAGGGCAAACGCCAGGAAACCTGCCGCATGCGTCATAGGCGCGGCGATCAGATGGACCGCTGTTGCGTCGGCGACCGGCATACTCGACAGGACGCTCGCCACAAAGATGTCGAAGACTCGATGCGTCAGGCGCGCTGCTTTGGGCTCTCCCGTGGTTCCACCAGTAGGCATGAGCACTGCGAGATCTGCCGGGCTGACATCGGGCAGCACGGGGGAATCGCCTGATTGGTGTGCGGCCATTTCAACTAGTTCGCTCATTCGCAACCACTCGATCTCGGACCGGTATGCGCTTACCTGAGCGGAGACGTCGGTGAGATCGTCGGCGACCACGCAGAACTCCGTGCTGGTGCTGACCAGGTATGTCGCGTTCGATTGTGGCTCGTTGCGCACATTCAACGGCACCCATACTCCGCCTGCGCGGAGTATGGCGAGGATCGTCATGAAGCCGAATGCCGAGTTGGGTGTCAGTACTCCCACGGGGGTTCCCACCGTTACACCGCATTCGAGGAGTGCCCGGGCCATCCCCGAGATAAGGGTGTCGGCTCTGCGGTACGTCCACGATCGGTGCTCATCGATGAGGAAGGCTCGATCGGGTGCGATCATGAGCCCGCGTGCGAATAGATTCGGTAGAGTCATACCGGCTGCCTCACTTCATTGTCCGTGGCAGTGATTCTTCTGAGCACATCCAACCAGCCAGCGCATGGTGCGCTGCCGGAGTATGCGATGAACTGGTCCGGCCGAACAAGCGTGTAATCCTCTGGGTAGAGGACTCGGGCTTCAGCCGGGAGAGCGACGATCGTCAACGGAATACCAGTTGTCTCCGCGGCCCCGATCAGCTCGGTTGTCGTACGTGCGGGCCGCTGCGGGCTGCCGATAGTCGTCAGCGCTGTGATTCCTGGGCCAAGCAGGTCGTAGAGTGCCGCGTCAGCGATCCAAATGTGCGGCGCAAGGTGTCCTGCGGTGGATCGAGGGATATATGTGGTGGCGGAGTTCTCCAAACCTTCCGCGGGGGCAACAATATTCGGCGAGTTTGCGTAGACACAGCCGAGTTGGACGCCGAGGGAGCGGAACTCGCGTGTCTTGGTGGCCGTGATGGCGTTGCCGACGCGAGCACGCGCGCGAGCCCCCATCGGCGTGTCCGCCGACAGCACCGGTTCGGCGAAGTCTCGGCTCAAGCGTCCGTAGTTGTCAACAGACTCTCTCAGGACCCTCTGGTGCACGGAGCGTCGCTCAGAGCCGTAGCTGTCGAGCAGACTGCCACCTCCCCAACCCTGTAGAACCGCGGCGAGCCGCCAGCCGAGATCGACGGCATCGCCGAGACCAGTATTCATTCCGTAACCGCCCATCGGCGGATGGAGATGGGCCGCATCTCCAGCGATCAGCACTCGCTGACGCCGATACACGTCCGCAAGCAACTGCCGCGCAGTCCAAGTGGCGGTATCCATGATCTCAACTTCGAGATCTGGAACACCAGCCATACCGCGCACATATTTCACAAGGTCCAACGTTCTTACGTCGAAGTCGCTTTCTAGGCCGGTAATCTGAGCCCACCACACACCCTCGAGGTCAAGACGCCCCATGATCCCAGGCCAATTCGGATGCACGATCCAATACTGTGTCGCATCCTGCTGAGGGTTCAGCATCGTGAGCGTGTCGGATCGGAAAACTACCCCCAGATTTCGGGCGATCGCGGGCTTTCCGCTCAATTCGATTCCGACCAATTGGCGTACATCGCTGCGTGACCCGTCACACCCGACAACCCACTGTGCGCGCACCACAGTCTCCGCACCGTCAGTGGCTCGGCATCTGACATCCACACCGCTGCTGTCCTGTTCGAGATCCGTCAGAGCGGTACCTGTCAATACTTCTACATCAAAATTCTCCCGCAAATTGTCCAACAGAACATTCTCGAATTCTCCTTGCGGAATAATCAAGGCCGTCTCCGGAGCGGCATCGTCAGGAACCTGCCGCGTCATCAACGCATTTGAAAAACGTGCGATCTCGAACCCCGTCAATTCGGTCACGAATGCGACATCGCCAGGACTGTCGCGCCCCAGAGGGGCGGCTGATTTCACAGCGTCAACGAGGCCCCAACGGCGCAGTAGGGTCATCGACCTGACGTTGAGAAGCTTGGCCCGCGGCTGGAGCAACGCCGAGCGTTCCGACCGCTCGACCACCAGCACATCGACCTTGCGCGAGGCAAGTTCCGTAGCGGTTGCTAACCCAACCGGGCCCGCGCCGACAACCAGCACCTCGGCTGATCGGTTCTGTCTACCGTTCATCCACCCGCCTTTAAACAAGCATCTTGACTGTCAAGTATCATGACTGTAGGGTCTTTTAGCAAGAGGGGACCAAACAGACGAATAGACAGATTCCGGGAGATGGCCGCCGAAGGGCCCAATCGTTCGATCTCTGGCTACTCGGGCCTGTATCCCCCCAGCCGCGGTCTCGATAGGAATCTCGGCGTGCACATCGCCCACACCGAACGCGGGCGCAGCGCCTAGGCCTTCCGAAGGAGCGATCAGACCCATGCGTGCGACAAAGTCAAAGCCGATGATGGTGAGCTATACGTCGAGGAGCGCGGCGCCGGCCCGGATCTCGTTATGGTCATCGCCGCGGGCGGTACTGCGGACATGTTCTGTGACGTCGCCGATGACCTTGCTCAGGCATACCGCGTGATCGCATACGACCGCTGCGGCAATTCCCGCCCAGTATCTGCCGCTCGCCCGACCCCTGGACGGTTACGCAGCGAGCGCGGGACCGCGTGACTATATACGAAGCCCTCGACGCGGAACAACCGATTGTCTTCGGAACAGGTTCGGGCGCTGTGATTACTTTCGCTGCTGTCGAGATGGTTCAAATGCGCTCCACTCGCCTAATTCTGCACAAGCCTGCATTCTTGCTGCTGCTGCCGGAGAGCAGTGCTCCACTGGCCGCGCTGCAACACCAGCTACACCAAATCTGCGAAGCGCAAGGAGACAGTGAAACCCTTGAATGTTTCCTACTGAACGCTGACTCGGATCCGGACGCCCGACGTAGGCATCCAGAACTTTGGCTGCGGCTACGGATAAATGGTGCCGTCTTCTGCGACGCAGAAGTCTACTCTCTTTCCACGTACCTGCCTGACGGTCAATCGGAATTCCTGCCAGTCACCCCCATTCGGAGTGAACGCAGCCCTGACTTCGTGCAGGCATTAACAACCGCCACTGCCCATATGTTGTACTGCCGATTGTAACCGAAGCCGGGAGCCATTCGAGGTGTATGAGCGATCTGAATGGATTTGCATTCGCAGTCAGAGAGGCCGCAATATCGTAACTCCGACGGTCCAGCGTCCGATCGACTCCGTCCCGTAGAGGCGGAATCGATTTATAAATCGAAATTACCAAGACATGCAATGGAGCCCAATATGCACCGGAAAGTAATTGTCGCGGGCGTGGGCGTAACGCCCTTTACTACCCCCCGAAACTCCGAGCCATATGACTTGATGGGTGCAAAAGCTGTTCAAGCCGCACTTGTCGACGCCGGCCTCGAATACGATTCGATACAGCAAGCGTACGTCGGTTATGTCTACGGCGAATCAACGGCGGGCCAGGCAGCGGTCTACAAGGTCGGAACCACTGGAATCCCAATCTTCAATGTAAACAATAACTGCTCAACCGGTTCGACCGCATTGTTTCTCGCAAGGCAAGCCATCGAGAGCGGCGCTGCTGATGTGGTGCTAGCTTTGGGGTTCGAACAAATGCAACGCGGCGCCCTTGTAATGAATCACTATGCTGATCGACCGGCGCCGCTCGACAGTTTCGAACGCGCAGTAGAAGATATTCAAGAAAATTCGCCTGCGCCGTTCGCCACTAGGTTCTTCGGAGGCGCGGGGCGCGAATACTCAGAACTCTACGATATGAATTGGGAGGTATTCGCGCAGGTAGCAGTAAAAGCTCGTCGGCACGCCGCGCACAATCCATACGCCGTCTTTCGCCGTCCAGTTTCGGTGGACGAGGTACTGGCCTCGCCTGCGATCTATGGGCCCTTGACCCGGCTGCAGTGCTGCCCGCCGACGTCCGGAGCCGCTGCTGCAGTGCTGGTCGGCCAAGATTATGCACGGAGGCATGGCCTCCGGTCGGATATAAGGATTGCCGCACAATCAATGAGGACAGACTTCTCTTCCACCTTCGACGGTCGCTCGATGATCGGCGTGGTGGGTTATGACATTACGCGAGCTGCAGCCCACGATGTGTATGAAGCAGCCGGTGTCAACCCGATGGACGTGAGCGTCGTCGAGTTGCACGATTGCTTCACCACCAACGAGGTTTTGAGTTATGAAGCGCTAGGACTCACTCCCGAAGGAACTGCTGAGAAGTTCATTGCGGACGGGGACAATACCTACGGAGGACGGGTTGTCACCAACCCGTCGGGCGGCCTGCTGTCGAAGGGGCATCCCCTAGGAGCAACCGGCCTCGCGCAGTGCGCCGAATTGGTATGGCAATTGCGCGATAGCGCGGGTGCCCGACAGGTCGAGGGCGCAAAACTTGGACTGCAGCATAATATTGGCCTTGGGGGCGCTGCCGTTGTCACTCTGTATTCAAAGATGAGCGAAAGACCGAGTGGCTAGAAGGATTGATGAAATATTACATCAGGATCAGTCGTTGCAACCCGTTTGAAACGACGAGTAGTGAAGTTTCTAATCCTAGCCAGGTCGCGTCATTTGCTCTGCAATGCAGTGATTGGTCGAATTCGACGTCGTGCGCATCGCCAAATTTGGCCTTACCACGGTGTAATGTTGTCCTCAGTCTCACCGATGACATCTATCCCCGAACCCACAACACGCATGTCAGAACCCTGACACGACGGGTGAAAATCCATGGCAGTGAGGGGTGCGGCAGAACGTTCGGTCGTGGTGATGGATCATGTTGTAGCTGAGCCGGGTTCGTTGTGTGACCGGATCGATGGCCGGTTCCGGCGGGCCGAGCCGCAGACCTGGACCCGTGAGTAGGTGTCCGGGCTGGTCTCTGGTCTCGGGCATAAGAACGGCTGGATGCTGGCCGAGCAGGCTGGCGAGGTCAGCCCGGACGGCATGCAGCGGCTGCTGCGATGGGCGGACTGGGATATCGGCAGGGTCCGTGACGATGTGGTGGAGAATCTCGGCGAGGCGGACGGTGTCCTGATCTGCAATGAGACCGGATTCTAGAAAAGGCCTCAAGTCCGTCGGCGTGCAGCGCCAATACTCCGGCACGGCCGGGCGGACGGAGGACTCGCAGATCGGCACGTTCCTGGCCTACGCGTCGAAACACGGGCACGCACAGGTCAATCGGGAGTTGCATATCCCGAAGTCCTGGATCGAGGACCGTGACCGTTGCCGCGTGGCGGCATTCCCGATGACGTCGAGTTGATGCCCCTCGGCAGGCGATGGCGCGAGCCCTCGAAGCCGGGGTTCCGTATCGGTGGTTCACCGCCGACGAAGCCTATGGGGCAGGTCAAATACCTGCGAGTATGGCTCGAACTGCACGACGTCGCGCACGCGATGGCCACGTGCCGCAACGACACCTTCATCATCACTGAGTGTGGTGATGACCGCGCCGACATCCTGATCGCGTGCTTGCCGGCGCGAGCGTGGAAGCGGCTGTCGGTCGGCGCGGGAGCGCACTGGCCCCGGGATACGACTGGGCGCGTCTGCCGATCCGTATCGAGTGGACGTCCGGCCGCGGTCACTGGGTGCTGGCCCATCGTTTGATCAACAAACCTGACCGAACTCGCTTGGGTCGCCGGGTCACGCTGGCACATCGAGGAAGCGATCCAGCAGGAAAAAAACGAAGCCGGACTGGATCACTATTAGGTCCCGACCTTCCGGTCGTGGTTTGCCCACATCACCCTGTCCATGCTCCCACTGGCCTGGCTCGCCGGATCCAAAGCCGTTGCCATACTGGTCGGCGGTTCGTCATTGACGGCGAGGTTGTCGCCCCGGAGCTGCCAGCGCGTATTTCGATGGCAGCGGAATCCGCTCGGTTCGATAAATAATTTAGCATCTGACTTCCTCGATTCAAGCTCGCACGATTGACGACTGATGGCGAACGGTATGGGCCGGGACACATCAGTTCGACCAGTTCAGTGTTACTCACGAACAATCATCACGCACTAATGCCGTACACTCATCCCCCAAACGAGAATCTGTCCGACCACTAGCGCAATAGTCCGCAGGCGTCGCCCCTGCTAACTTCCGGAAGACGAGCGATTAAATTCCGTTTCAGGACACGAGCTCTCTTTGCCTCGGTAAAGGGCTCATAACCACGTCATGTCCAGCAGCTTCTCTCACGACCCCCCAAGGCCACCACGGATACTCGAGGCCGCCGCGCATCACAAGGTCAGGCGTGCGGTGTTCACCTCGTCGGGTGTCGCGGCCGGCCACGGCGAGGTGAACACCTGTACGACCGAGTCGATGTGAAGCGAGCCCGCGGGCGCCCCGGCCAGCGCGTATCCCGATTACAAGATTCTCGCCGAGCGCGAGGCCTGGAATGTCGCGACCGGGCTGGAACTGAACGTGGATCCGCCATGGCTGGAGGTCCTGCTCGCTCAGCGTGCAGTCTGCGATTCTGCCCATTCTTTGCATGGTCGGTAGATCGACGACGGCGGATGAGAATGCGCGGCCGATGTTGCGCTCGAAGGTGAGGTTCGCCCTCCTCGACCTGTCCGGCACGCGCCTGACCGCGCAGTTGCCCTATCAATGGGATGGCTTGGGCCGAGCCGGTCGCCCCAAGGCGAGAGTCGTTCGACAAACCCTCCCGAGGGGGGTGATGGCTACCCGACCTCGTCTGTGTCGTATCGGTTCGGAATGAACTTTGCAGGAGTGTGTTCCGGCCTGGGGGCGAGAGCTTCGCGGGTCGGAAACTCATTGCAGCCGCGCGACTCGACGACATACGCATCTGCCACGCCGACGGAGTCGTGGGCAATCGTCTGTTTGTGAGCAATCGTGCCGCCGACCTAGTTGCGCAATTGTCGTTGACATCGATAGTCGGGATACCCGATGGTTCGGGCCATGTACGGCGTCGCAGCCTGGCCTGGGCTCGATTCACCTGTAGACAGATCCGACATAGATGTATCCGACATCCGCCTGCTGAATGGACGCGTAGTCGACGCTCGTGTCGGCTGGTGGGGTCTGATGCTCCTGCCCGGCCCCCTCTCGCATCGTAGGATTCAGAGCGTCGAGCCGTGGTGAAGGGAATCATTCCGACACCGGCCGGCGACAACGGACGTCGACCCATCTCGGACTCCTGTGTTACGGGACTGCGGCTTCAGAGATGGCGCGGGCGAATTCCTGCGAATGTTCCAAATATCCCAGGTGTCCACCTTTCACCAGCGCGGTCCTGCAGTTTAAGGTGGCTGCCGATGCCAGCGCCAATATCTGGATGAATTCCGGGCTATCTTCGCTGTGGAGAAGGGTAATTGGTGGAAGTTCGGAATTTATTTTAGGCACATAGCTGGATAACGCTTCGAACTCGTCGGAAAAGAAGGTCGAACCGTTTTTCCGAATGCGAGCCCAGAGTTCCGGAGAATTCGCGGATTGGGCGTCGATACCGAGTCCGGCATTCAGGAGAAACCATTCGAGCGCCACGTCGGCACCGCTCTCTTCGCACACATCCCTGAGCTGCGTCCGCAGGGACGCCAGCAGATGCTGCCCTTCGGGCAACAAGAGTATGAACGCCGGCTCATGGAGCAGGAGCCGAGCCGGTTGCACATATCCCAACTCGGTCGCGGCTAACGCGATCACCGCACCCGAGCTCGTCCCGAAGAGGATCGAATGTTCCGCATGCATGGCTGCGCAGACCGCGGCGAGATCGCCTGCCTGTTGCTCGACAGTCCATGGGCCGGGGTGACTGCAGGTGCTGCGGGAATTCCCGCGACGGTCGAAGGTGATCACCCGGTGGGTGGCGGCGAGATGGTCGGCGACCGCGTCGAACATGCCCGCGTCGCCACCTGCCCCTGTGACCATAACTAGGTCCGGCCCGGTGCCACGCTCCTCGGCATACAACTGCATGCAATCGAGTTCAACCGTCACGCTCAGCATCGAGCACTCTCCTTCGATCAACCGCTTGCCAGACGAGGCTATAGTCCCATTAGCTGATAGTCAAGAAACTTGTTTAACCGGAGTGAGCCTTGAACAGCAAGATGAATCGATCCACCGAGGTGCTGATTGCCGGTGCCGGTCCGGTCGGGCTGGCCGTCGCCATCGAACTTGCTTCACGCAACGTTGATGTCATGGTGGTGCAGCAATCCGAGGAGCCATCGCGCCAATCGCGAGCGAAGCTCGTCAACGTTCGGTCGGTGACGTCGTTGCGGCGCTGGCGGATTGTCGATGCCGTCAAGTCCGCAGCACCGCTGGGCACGGACAGTCTCGGCGACATCGCCTTCCTCACCGATTTGGTCGGTTTGAAGTCGCTCGACTGTCGGGTACGCTGATGACCAGCAACGTTCCCGGTAATGTCGCACCGAGACGGCCCTGACGATTCTGCAGGGCGCCCTCGAACGCGTGCGGCGCGCCACGCTGCGGGGCCAGTTGGCGTCGAGGTGCTCGCCGGGTATCGCGCTGACGAATCTCGACCAGGACAGCGAGGGAGTCGACGTCGGTGCTGAGAGACCGACGATAAGGGGATCCTGGTTCACGCGAGGTGGGTTGTCGGGCGCGATGGGCCACACAGTGATGTCCGCCGGTTGGTGGGGATCGAGCTGTCCGGGACTCCCGCGATCGCTCAAAATCTGGATGCCGTCTTCCACTCCGATGAGTTCACCGCGCTCAACACTCATCCCGACGCGACCCAGTACTGGGTCCTCAACCCTCGATCACCCGGGATAATGGGGCGTCTGGATCCCGAGGGGGCCTGGTGGGCTCAGCTGACGGGTCTTGTCGATGATCCGGCTGCGCTGGATATCGTCGAATACCTCCGCGCGATGGCGGGCGTTCCCGATCGCGACGTCGATGTGGTCGATACCGGGAAATGGATCGCGAAACAGATGCTGGCCGACACTTACCGGCGCGCGCGGATCCTGATCGCCGGAGACGCCGCGCACCTCCCTCCGCCGACGGGCGGCCGTGGCATGAACATGGGACTAAACGATGCGGTGGATCTCGGCTGACGACTCGCGGCGGTGCCGAAAGGATGGGGAGGCGAAGGCATCCTCGACGGTCATGTCACCGAACGACGTTCTGTCCACCAGTGGGTCCTGGCGGAGTCGACCGGCAACTACGGCTATCTGAGCGGGCACTTCGCAGAACCCGCCCTGTTGGCAGACACACCGGCCGGGGCTCGCGCACGAGATACCATCGGCCGATTGGGTCGCACCCCGCCGTGCAGGACTGCGCGGTGATCGGTGTGCCCGATGACAAATGGGCTGAGGCAGTGACCGCAGTCGTGCAGTTACAGCTCGGATAGTCGGTCGGCGAGGACGAGTTGCTCGCTTTGGTCCGCCAGCAGTTGGGCGGCATGAAGATGCCCAAGACTGTGCACTTCTGGGCCGACATTCCACGCAGCCCCGTTGGCAAGGTAGTGCAGCGCAAGGTACAGGACTCGTTCCGGCCATTCCAGAACCAGTAGATATGGGTGGGTGATGCCGGGGAGAGCATTGAACTCACTCCGGCGTCACCGTCCCTACCAGACTCTGCTGAGCCGCGTGGACTTCGAGGCATCGGTATCGGATTTCAGGTATAGGCGCAATGTTTGCATTGTCCTGTCGAGCTCGTCGCGGCCCACGATGCCGGCAACCTCGTCCTCCACTGTCGCCCATGCCTGTGCGGCTCGGATCAGCTGTTGCCTGCCTTCTTGTGTGATCGCTATGTCCCAGGACCGACGGTCGGTCGGATTGACAGCGCGGCTGATGAAATCGCGTTCCTCAAGTTGGTCGACGAGTTGGCTCATGGCCTGTTTCGACACCTGATTGATCTCGGCCAATTCTTTGATGCTTCGGGGTTGCTCCTCGACCGCGTGCAGCACATACGCGTGGGACGGTCGAAGCCATCCCTCGCCCTGTTCGGCCAGAACGGCGGAGTGGCGCTCGACTATCGCACGGAAAGTCACTGCCATGAGCATGCCGAGGTTGTCCCAGTTCGGCGTCGAAGCTTCAGGTGGCTCAGAACGACGTGCAGACACGACCTCAGCATAGGTGTTCACCTACTGCGCCCAGGCGAGCGGGATGCGTTCGTCGGCCTTGGGGGCGATGTCGCATTGATCGTCTCCCCCTGCCTGGTGCGTTGGGGGGTTGTAGACAACGGTGCCTGCCATCGAGGCCACCACGGCGGTGAACCCCTCGGTAGATGTCATCTGCCTCGGAACATCGGCGGGCATCACGACGGTGTCACCCGCGGTCACCTCGAACTTCGAGCCATCCAAGTCCAAGTTGAAACTGCCACTCAGGATGGTCCATACGGTCTCGCGGTCGAAGATGTGGGCAGGTCCCTCCCGGTCGGCCAAGAACTCGACATGCCACACGGCCAGATCGGCCGTGCCGCCTCTAGTCGGTGAGGCAAGCGTACTCATGGTGCCGTTCGGGGTTTCGATGCGGCGCCGATCGGCGGAACGGATGACAGACATCAGGGACTCCAAGGTGGTAGGGGCAAAAGTATGTCGTCGACACCTCTATAGTCAATGTTCTTGACTATATTGTCAAGCGGAACGTACAGCGTTCGGTATCAACAGTCGACGCGTGGTAGCGAAGTCTCCTTTGATCGCCAGGCGTTTGGGCTCCCGCTGCCGCGTCGAACGTTCGTTCGCTGGACAACGGCAGTAAGGGTCGCGCTTGCCCCTGTTGTCCATCGCGCTCAGGACCGCCGCCGTTCGGTTCGAAATCCCGTCACCGCTCCGGGTCATCCCTAGTGTTCTGCGCCTGAAATGCGTTGGCTAATTGTAGGATTCGGCGGTGGCGAGGACGGGGCGGCCGAGATCGGGTCCAGAGTTGGTGGTGACC
>NZ_JBSFDZ010000070.1:0-13451 GCF_053594175.1 Nocardia sp. NPDC001965 | reverse complement strand
CGCGCGGGCTGGTTTGACTGCTGAGCGTTTTGTTGCCGATCCGTTCGGTGCGCCGGGGTCGCGGTTGTATCGCACGGGTGACATCGTGCGATGGCGTCGTGATGGTGCCGGTGATCCGGTGGTCGAGTATGTGGGTCGTAACGATTTCCAGGTGAAGGTCCGTGGTTTCCGGATCGAGCTGGGCGAGATCGACGCGGCGCTCAGCGCGCACCAGAGCGTGAACTTCGCGGTGACGACGGGTCATACGAATACCGCCGGTGTGGTGTCCCTGGTCTCGTATGTCGTGGCGACACCGGATCACCTCGTCGACGCAGCCGAATTGCGCGACTTCGTCGGGGAGCGGCTGCCGTCGTACATGGTGCCGGCGTCGGTCATGGTGCTCGACGAGGTCCCGCTGACCCCGGCCGGGAAACTGGACCGTAAGGCATTGCCGGAGCCCGCCTTCGAGGCACGCGAGTTCCGGGCACCCTCGACACCGGTCGAGGTGATCGTGGCCGGCGTCCTCGCCGACCTCCTCGGTGTGGAACAAGTGGGCGTCGACGACGATTTCTTCGCGCTCGGCGGGAACTCGCTGATCGCGACCCAGGTCGTGGCGCGACTGGGCGTGGCACTGAATACACACGTGCCGGTCCGGGAACTGTTCGAGGCATCGGTTGTCGGCACCCTGGCCGCCCGGCTCGAAGAGCAGGTCGGTTCCGGCGGGCGTCCGCCGCTGGTGGCGCAACCCCGGCCCACCCGGGTGTTGCCTTCGGGCGAGGTCGTGGAGCGGATCCCGCTGTCCCTGGCACAGCAGCGGATGTGGTTCCTGAACTGGTTCGATTCCGATTCCAAGGCCTACAACATCCCGATGGTCATCCGATTGACCGGGCAGCTCGACATTCCGGCCATGCGGCAGGCGGTCGGCGACCTGGTTGCGCGGCACGAGGTGCTGCGGACGGTGTACCCGGAGACCGAATCCGGTCCGATGCAGGTGATCCTGCCGGTGTCGGGTGCGGTGCCGGAACTGGATGTGCGGCCGGTGGCCGCGGACGCGGTGGCGGCCACTGTATCCGAGCTGATGGCAGTGACTTTCGATGTCGCCGAGCAGGTGCCGCTGCGGATCACCCTGCTCCGGATCGACGATGTCGCCGCGGCAGACACCGCCGCAGAATACGTACTCGCCGCGGTCGTGCACCACATCGCCGGTGACGGACTGTCGGTGGCGCCGTTGACCCGGGATCTGATGACCGCGTATATCGCGCGGGCGGCCGGCTCGGCCCCGGAGTGGGCCCCGTTGCCGGTCCAGTACGCCGATTACGCGATCTGGCAGCGTGCGTTGCTGGGCGACGAGGACGATCGGGAGTCGCTGGCGGCCCAGCAGATCGCCTACTGGCGGTCGGCGCTGGCCGATATTCCGGATCAGCTGGACCTGCCGGCGGATCATCCGCGCCCGGAGCAGCAGTCCTTCGCCGGTGGTCGCGTGGCGATCAGCGTCGATGCCGAGATCCACGCCGGTCTGCTGCGGTTGGCACGGGAACACGGCACAACCCTGTTCATGGTGGTGCATTCGGCTTGGGCGCTGCTGCTTTCGCGGCTCTCCGGCACCACCGACATCACGATCGGTACGCCGGTCGCCGGTCGTGGCGAGCAGGCGCTCGACGATGTGATCGGTATGTTCGTCAACACCCTGGTGCTGCGGACCCAGGTGGATTCCGGGGCGACCTTCGCGGATCTGCTGGCCCGGCAGCGACAGCTGGATATCGAGGCCTTCGCGCACGCGGATGTGCCGTTCGAGCGGCTGGTGGAGGCACTCGCCCCGGAACGGTCGACGGCGCGCCAGCCCCTGTTCCAGGTCGGGTTCACCTTCCAGAACATGGCGCAGTCGAGTCTGGAACTGCCGGGGTTGACGGTATCGGCTGTCGATGCCGATATCGAGGTCTCGCAGTACGACCTGAACCTCACCATGGGTGAGGTCGACGCCGCCGACGGCATGCGCGAGTCAGGCCCGGAGGCGGTAGCGAAGCGTGACCACGCAGGGCCCTCGCTCCTGCCCGATAGACGCGGTATGGGCGGCTACCTGACCTTCGCCACGGACCTGTTCGAGGCGGAAACCGTCGCGACCTTCGCCGATCGGTTCGTGCGGATTCTGGGTGCGATCGCCGCCGATCCGCAGCTTCCCGTCGGCGATATCGATGTGCTCGGTGATACCGAGCGCTCGAATGTGCTGCGTCATTGGGTGAGTACGGGTGCCGATGCGGGCGCCGGGGTGTTCACCGTCGACGGAGATCCGGTCGACGCGCCGGAATCGACGACGCTCGCGAGCCTCTTCGATGCGGTCGTCGGCGTGCACGGGCAGCGGACCGCGGTGAAGTTCGAATCCGATCAGCTCAGCTATGCCGAGTTGGACCGGCGGGCGAATGTCCTGGCGCGGCGGTTGATCGCCGCGGGGGCCGGCCCGGAATCGCTGGTGGCGGTCTTGTTGCCCCGATCGCTGGATCTGGTGGTGGCACTGCTGGCGGTGATCAAGTCGGGCGCCGGATACGTGCCCGTGGATCCCGACTCGCCGAACGAGCGGATCGCGTACGTGCTCGCCGATGCCCGTCCGGAGGCCGTGATCCTGGATGCCTCGGTGACCGCAGATCTGCCGGCGGACCTGCCGCAGGTGGTGCTGGACGGTTCCGGCGGCGATATCGGCGACGCGCCGATCACCGACGCCGACCGGCTCGCTCCGTTGCGGCCGGACAACACCGCCTATGTCATCTACACCTCCGGTTCGACCGGCCGCCCGAAGGGCGTGGCGGTGGCGCACCGCAATGTGGTGCGGTTGTTCGCCAACACCGATCGCGAGTTCGGTTTCGGACCTGACGATGTGTGGACCCTGTTCCACTCCTACGCGTTCGATTTCTCGGTGTGGGAGCTGTGGGGTCCGCTGCTGTTCGGCGGAACTTCGGTGGTGGTGGATTACTACACGACGCGTTCGCCGGAGCAGTTCCTGGAATTGCTGCGAGCCGAGCGGGTGACGGTACTGAACCAGACTCCCTCGGCGTTCTACCAGCTGGCCGAGGCCGATCGGACCGCGCCCGCCGATGCCGCCCCGCTCGCGCTGCGCTCGGTGATCTTCGGCGGTGAGGCGCTGGAACTGCGGCGTCTCGCCGATTGGATCGCCCGGCACGGGGACGGTACGGCGGGCCGGACCCGCCTGATCGATGGCCGGGAGACGGCGTCGCCGCTCCTGGTGAACATGTACGGCATCACCGAGACCACCGTGCACGTGTCCTATCGCGCGCTGGACGCCGCGGTGGTCGCTGAAGCGGCCGGCAGTGTCGTCGGCCGCGCGCTGGCGGGGCTGAAGACCTATGTGCTGGACGACCGTTTGCAGCCCGTGCCGGTCGGCGTGCCGGGTGAGCTGTACGTATCCGGTGGACAGCTCTCGCGCGGGTATCTGGGCCGGCCGGATCTCTCGGCGGCGCGATTCGTGGCCGATCCGTTCGGTGCGCCCGGCGCGCGCCTGTACCGGTCCGGTGACGTCGCGCGCTGGAATCGTTCCGGTGAACTCGAGTACCTGGGGCGGTCGGACGACCAGGTGAAGATCCGTGGTTTCCGTATCGAGCTCGGTGAGATCGAGGACGCGGTGCTCGCCCTGCCCGGTATCGCACAGGGCGCGGTGATCGTCCGGGAAGATCGCCCCGGCGATCAGCGGATCGTGGCCTATGTGGTGCTCGAACCCGGTACCGAGCTCGATCAGGACGCGGTACGGGACGGCACCGCGGTGCGGTTGCCCGCCTACATGGTTCCCACCGCGGTGGTCGCGCTGGACCGCATTCCGTTGACCATCAACGGGAAACTGGACCGGAAGGCCTTGCCGGAACCCGTTTTCGCCTCCGGTGCGGCGTTCCGTGGTCCGCGTAACCCGATGGAGCAGATCGTCGCCGAGGTGTTCGCCGAGGTGCTCGGGGTGGACCGGGTGGGCGTGGACGATTCGTTCTTCGCCCTCGGCGGCGACAGCATCGTCTCCATCCAGCTGGTGTCCCGGGCGAAAGCGCGCGGGGTCGTGTTCACTCCGCGCCAGGTGTTCGAACAGCGCACAGTGGCCGGACTGGCATCCGTCGCCGAGGTCGGGGAAGCAGCCGAAGGTGTGCTGTCGCTGCCCGAACTGCCCGGTGGCGGGGTCGGTCGTGCGCCGCTCACCTCGATCGCCCGGTTCATGGTCGAACGGCCCGGTTCCTATGGCCGGTACCACCAGCTGGCGACATTGAGCCTGCCGGTCGGCGTCACCCGGGCGACCATCGCCGCGGTGATGCGACCCGTGCTGGACCGGCACGATATGTTGCGGGCGCGGCTGATCTCCGAGAACGGGGAGTGGGTCGTCGAAACGGCCGAGCCCGGTTCGGTCGATGTGGACGCGCTGATCGATCACACGGTGTTCGATGCCACTGCCGACGAGCAGCAGCTCCTCGAAGCGGTTCAGGCCGCTGTCGATTCCACGCTGGACCGGCTCGATCCCGGCGCCGGTGTGGTGGTCCGGTTCGCGTGGCTCGAACCGGACAGTGCCGACCGGGCGGGGTACCTGGTCGTCGTCGCGCATCACCTGGTGGTCGACGGGGTGTCGTGGCGGATTCTGACTCCCGACTTCCTGCTGTCGGCCGGTGCGCACAGTGCCGGGCAGGAGCCGGAACTGTCGGCGCCGAGCACCTCGATGCGGACCTGGGCGCATGCGCTCGAGGAGCATGCGCACAGCCCGGAGCGGGTCGCGGAGCTCGAGTACTGGCAGACCGTGGCCGCGACCGCCGACCCCTTGCTGACCGGCCGTGCGATGGATCCGGTGGTCGATACCGCCGCAGCGGTCGATATCCATTCGGTGGAGGTCTCGCCCGAAGTCACCCAGGCATTGCTCACCACCGTGCCGAAGTTGTTCCACGGTGGCGTGAACGACGGCCTGCTCACCGCACTCGTGCTGGCCACCGCCGCGTGGCGGGCCCGCCGGGCGCCCGCGGCGGCGGACGGCGATCCGGTACTGATCCGGCTCGAAGGGCACGGTCGCGAGGAAGAGGTCGTACCGGGGGCCGATCTGTCCCGCACGGTCGGCTGGTTCACCACCATCTTCCCGGTGCGGTTCGAGCCGGCCGCCGATGCCGAAGACGCGTTCGCCGGCGGCCCGGCCCTGGGCGCGATGCTCAAATCGGTGAAGGAACAGCTGCTCGCGGTGCCGGACAAGGGTATCGGTTACGGCTTGCTGCGCTATATGAACCGCGGGACCGCCGATCAGCTGCCGGTGACACTGCCGGGGCAGGTCAGCTTCAACTATCTGGGCCGCTTCGGCGGGGGCGAGATCGCCGCGGAAATGCGTGATTTCGGTTGGTTCCAGACGAACGATCTGGTTGTCGTCGGCGCCTTCGATACGGATATGCCGGCGATGGCACCGCTGGATATCAATGCCGCTGTCCTCGGCGACAAGCTGACCACGCGGATCGGGTATCCCACCACGCTGCTGACCGCCGATGAGGTCCGCGAGTTCGGTGAACTCTGGGTGCAGGCGCTGGAAGCGGTTGCCCGCCACGTGAATTCCGTCGACGCCGGCGGGCACACCTCGTCCGATTTCGGTCTGGTCGCCCTGTCACAGGCCGATATCGAGGGGATCGAGCAGCGCTTCCCGATGATGGTGACCGATATGTGGTCGCTGTCGTCGATGCAGGCCGGTATGTGGTTCCACGCGCAACTCGCCGCGGAGTCGGTCGACGTCTACACCGCGCAGGTGGTGCTGACGCTGACCGGCCGGGTGGATGCCGACCGCTTGCGGGCGGCGGCGCAGGCACTGCTCGATCGGTACGAGAACCTGCGCACCGCTTTCGTCACCGATCACGAGGGCAACCCGGTACAGGTTGTCCTGCAGGACGTGCCGGTCGACTGGACCGAGCACGACCGCAGCAACACCGGGACGGCCACCGACCTCATCGAGGCGGACCGGTTGCGGCGCTTCGATCTCACCGCGCCGCCGCTGCTCCGGTTCACCCTGATCAAGACCGGTCCGCAGACTTGGCAGTTCGTGGTGTCGAACCATCACATTCTGCTCGACGGCTGGTCCATGCCGTTGCTCATGCGGGATCTGCTCACGTTGTACGCGGTCCGTGCCGATACCGGTGCGCTGCCGATGGTCCATTCCTATCGGGCCTTCCTGGCCTGGGTGAGCCGGCAGGATCGCCGGGTTTCGCTGGAGACCTGGCGGACGGCACTGGCGGAGATCGACGATCCGACACTGCTGGCCGGCCCCGACGCCGCGGGCTCCGCCCACGAGATCACCGCGCTGTCGGGTGAGTACGAGTTCGAGCTCGACCCCGCGACCACCGCCCGGATGACCGCGCTGGCCACCGAGGTCGGTGTCACAGCGAACACGGTGCTGCAGGTGGCGTGGGCGGTACTGCTGGGCCGCCTGACCGGTCGCGACGACGTGGTGTTCGGTGCCACCGTCTCCGGCCGTCCGCCGGAGCTGCCCGGCGTGGAGACCATGGTCGGATTGTTCATCAACACGATCCCGGTGCGGGTGCGGTTCGACCAGAACGAATCCGCGCGGACGCTACTGGCCCGGATCCAGGTCGAGCAGGCCGACCTGCTGGACCACCACTATGTGAGCCTGTCCGATATCCATTCCGCGGCCGGGATGGCGACGCTGTTCGACACCCTGCTGGTGTTCGAGTCGTATCCGGTGGATGCCGAGGGCATCCAGGCGGCTGCCGCCGATATCGACGGGATGACGGTGGCCGGCCTCGACGGTGTCGATGCCACGCACTACCCGCTCACCCTTGTCGCCGCACTCGGCACCACGTTGCGGATCCGGGCCGGGTACCGGCAGGACATGTTCGCCGAGGCCGAGGTGCGGCGGATCGCGGACCGGTTGATCCGGACGCTGGACGGGATCGTCGCCGATCCGTCCGGCGCGGTCGGTGATATCGAGTTGCTCGACTCGTTCGAACGCGAACTGGTGCTGCGGCGCTGGAACGCGACCGACCGGGCGATCGACGCGCGGTTGCTGCTGGACGAGTTCGCCGGAGCGGTCGAGGCGTATCCGGATCGGGTCGCAGTGTCGTTCGAGGGCGCCGAGCTGACCTATGCGGAGTTCGCCGGTCGTGTCAACCGCCTCGCACGGCTGCTGATCTCCGAGGGCGTGGGCCCGGAGTCGCTGGTCGGGCTGGCACTGCGCCGTTCGGTGGATCTGGTGGTGGCCATGTACGCGGTCGTCACCGCCGGTGGTGCGTACGTGCCGGTGGACCCCGAGCATCCGGCGGAGCGGACCGCGTATGTGCTCGAGACCGCGCGACCGGTCTGTGTGCTGACCACGACATCCGATGCCGGTGCCGTCCCGGAGGGGACAGGTGTGCCGGTGCTGGCTGTGGACGAGCTGGAGCTGTCGGGTTACGCCGATGCTCCGGTGACCGATGCTGATCGAGTCGCGCCGTTGCGGGCGTCGAATACGGCGTATGTGATCTTCACGTCGGGTTCGACGGGTCGTCCGAAGGGTGTGGCTGTTTCGCACGGCGCGATCGTGAACCGTCTGGTGTGGATGCAGGCGGAGTACGGGCTGGAAGCCGCTGACGTGGTGTTGCAGAAGACGCCGTCGACGTTCGATGTGTCGGTGTGGGAGTTCTTCTGGCCGTTGCAGGTCGGGGCTCGTCTGGTGGTCGCCAAGCCGGACGGTCATCGGGATCCGGAGTATCTGGCGGAGGTGATCGACACCGAGGGCGTGACCGTGGCGCACTTCGTGCCGTCCATGCTCACGGTGTTCGTGGCCGCGCTGCCGGGTGTGTCCGCCGATTCGAGTGCGGCGCGGTGTGGTTCGTTGCGGTTGGTGTTCTCCTCGGGTGAGGCGTTGGCGCCGAAGCCGGCGCAGCGTCTGCGCGAGCTGACCGGGACGGCTGTGCACAATCTGTACGGTCCGACCGAGGCCGCGGTCGACGTCACCTTCCACGAGGTGACCGATGCGGACACGGTTACGGTGCCGATCGGTGCGCCGGTGTTCAACACGCGGGTGTACGTACTGGACGCGCGGTTGCGGCCGGTGCCGGTGGGTGTCGCGGGTGAGTTGTATCTCGCGGGTGCGCAGTTGGCGCGCGGTTATGTGGCGCGGCCGGATCTGTCGGCTGATCGCTTCGTGGCGAACCCGTTCGACGCCACCGCGCGGATGTATCGCACGGGTGATCTGGTGCGCTGGACGGCGTCGGGTGAGCTGGAGTATCTGGGTCGTACCGATTTCCAGGTGAAGTTGCGCGGTCTGCGGATCGAACTCGGCGAGATCGAAGCCGCACTGCTGGCTCAGCCGCAGGTCGCTCAGGCAGTGGTGACAGTCGCGGTATCGCCGCTGGGCGAACAACTGATCGCCTACGTGGTGCCCACGGCGGGCACGCGGATCGAATCCGCGGAATTGCTCGACGCGGTGCGTGCGGTCCTACCGGCGTACATGGTGCCGGCGACCGCCATGGCACTGGACGAGTTCCCGTTGAACCCGTCCGGGAAGCTGGATCGCAAGGCCCTGCCACAGCCCCGGTTCGAGGCGCAGGAGTTCCGAGCGCCGTCGACCCCGATCGAGGAGATCGTGGCCGATGTCTACGCCGATGTGCTCGGTGCCGAGCGGATCGGCGCCGACGACGACTTCTTCGCCCTCGGTGGCAACTCGCTGATCGCGACCCAGGTCGCGGCGCGACTCGGCCGGGCACTGGATGTCGACGTCCCGGTGCGCATCCTGTTCGAAGCGCCCACCGTGGCCGCCCTGGCCGCGCGTGCGGAACTGCGGTCCGAGGCCGGTGGACGGGCGGCGCTGGTGCCGCAACCACGTCCCACCCAGCAACTCGCGACGGGTGAGCTCGTGGAGCGGGTGCCGCTGTCGCTGGCGCAGCAGCGGATGTGGTTCCTGAACCGGTTCGATCCGGACTCCTTCGTGGACAACATCCCGGTCGCGGTCCGGCTGTCGGGTGACCTCGATACGGCCGCGCTGCGCGCCGCCGTAGCCGATGTACTGGCCCGGCACGAATCGCTGCGGACCTTCTACCCGGAGGTCGGCGGGACTCCGTTCCAGCAGGTGCTGCCGGTGGCCGAGGTGGCACCGGAGTTGGTGCCGGTCGAGGTCACGGCGGCCGATCTGCCCGCACGACTCGCGGAACTGGTGACGGCGGGCTTCGACGTCACTTCGACCGTGCCGTTCCGGGCCCGGCTCTTCCGTACGGCCGCGTCCGAACATGTGCTCGGCTTCGTCGTCCACCACATCTCCGGTGACGGTTTCTCGATGGCGCCGCTGCTCCGCGACGTGGTGACCGCATATATGGCACGCACCGCCGGCGATGCGCCCGGTTGGGCGCCGCTGGAGGTGCAGTACGCCGATTTCGCGCTGTGGCAGCGGCAGGTACTGGGTTCGGAGCACGATCCCGAATCGGTGATCGGCCAGCAGATCTCGTACTGGTCGCAGGAGCTGGCCGGGCTGCCGGATCAGCTGGATCTCCCGGCGGACCGGGCGCGGCCCGCGCTCGCCTCGGGCCGGGGCGCGACCCATAGGTTCGAGATCGACGCCGAAACCCATGCCGGACTCACCGAATTGGCGCGGACCGAAGGCGCGACCCTGTTCATGGCCGTGCACGCGGCGTTCGCGGTACTGCTGTCGCGGTTGTCCGGGGAAACCGATATCGCGATCGGCACCCCGATCGCGGGCCGCGGTGAACGTGCCCTCGACGATCTGATCGGCATGTTCGTCAACACCCTGGTGCTGCGGACGCCGGTCGATTCCGGAGCCGGATTCACCGAGCTGCTGGGTTCGGTGCGCGTGGCCGATATCGCCGCGTTCGGGCATGCCGATCTGCCGTTCGAACGTCTGGTGGAGATCCTCAACCCGGTCCGGTCGCAGGCCCGGCATCCGCTGTTCCAGGTGATGCTGGCGCTGCAGAACACACCGCCGGTGCATGCCGAGCTGTCCGATTTGTCGGTCAGCGCGGTCCAGATGCCACTGGAGACCGCGAAATTCGATCTGCAGCTGGATCTGAGCGAGCGGACCGCGGCGGCGGGGATCGATGCCGTCTTCGTCTATGCGACCGATCTGTTCGACCACGAGACGGTCGAACGCTTCGCCCAGCGTTTCGTCCGGTTGCTCAAGGCCGTGGTCAAGACCCCGGATCGGCCGCTGGGAGATCTGCCGCTGTTGGACGCGCTCGAGGCGTCCGCGGTGCTGCGTGGCGGTTACGGTCCGGAGCATGCCGTCGATCCGGCCGCGACCCTGGCAAGCCTGTTCGCCGACCGGGCCGCGCGCACTCCGGATGCGCCCGCGGTGACGTTCGAGGGGACAGGTCTGTCCTACGCCGAGTTCGCCGGTCGGGTGAACCGCCTGGCGCGGCACCTGATCTCGCTGGGCGTCGGGCCGGATGCTCCGGTGGCGCTGGGGATGCGGCGCTCGGCGGATCTGGTCGTGGCGATGTATGCGGTGGTCACCGCCGGTGGTGCGTATGTGCCGCTGGATCCGGAGCAGCCGGCCGAGCGCATCGACTACATTCTCGCCACCGCGGATCCGGTCTGCGTGCTGACGAGTTCGGCGGACGAATTCACCGCCGCGGATCGTCCGGTGGTGGTCGTCGACGAGCTGGAGCTGTCGGGTTACGCCGATGCTCCGGTGACCGATGCTGATCGAGTCGCGCCGTTGCGGGCGTCGAATACGGCGTATGTGATCTTCACGTCGGGTTCGACGGGTCGTCCGAAGGGTGTGGCTGTTTCGCACGGCGCGATCGTGAACCGTCTGGTGTGGATGCAGGCGGAGTACGGGCTGGAAGCCGCTGACGTGGTGTTGCAGAAGACGCCGTCGACGTTCGATGTGTCGGTGTGGGAGTTCTTCTGGCCGTTGCAGGTCGGGGCTCGTCTGGTGGTCGCGAAGCCGGACGGTCATCGGGATCCGGAGTATCTGGCGGAGGTCATCGACACCGAGGGCGTGACCGTCGCGCACTTCGTGCCGTCCATGCTCACGGTGTTCGTGGCCGCACTGCCCGGCACATCCGCCGATTCGGCCGCCACCCGGTGTGGTTCGTTGCGGTTGGTGTTCTCCTCGGGTGAGGCGTTGGCGCCGAAGCCGGCGCAGCGGTTGCGGGAGTTGACCGGGACGGCTGTGCACAATCTGTACGGTCCGACCGAGGCCGCGGTCGATGTGACGTATCACGAGGTCACGGATGCGGATACGGTGTCGGTGCCGATCGGTGCGCCGGTGTTCAACACGCGTGTGTATGTGCTGGATGCGCGGTTGCGGCCGGTGCCGGTGGGTGTTGCGGGTGAGTTGTATCTGGCGGGTGCGCAGTTGGCGCGTGGGTATGTGGCGCGGCCGGATCTGTCGGCGGATCGTTTTGTCGCCGACCCGTTCGAGATCGCCGAGCGGATGTATCGCACGGGTGATCTGGTGCGCTGGACGGCGTCGGGTGAGCTGGAGTATCTGGGTCGTACCGATTTCCAGGTGAAGTTGCGTGGTCTGCGGATCGAACTCGGCGAGATCGAAGCCGCATTGACCGAGATCGACGAGGTCGCGCAGGCCGTGGTGGTGCTGCGTGGTGACGCGCGCACCGGTGATCAACTGGTCGGCTATGTGGTGCCGGCCGCCGGTGCCGTGGTCGGCAGCGATGCGCTGCGCACCGCCCTGTCGGGCCGGTTGCCGTCGTACATGGTGCCCGCCGCGTTCGTGGTGCTCGACGCCTTCCCGCTGAATGCCAGCGGCAAGCTCGATCGCCGCGCGCTGCCCGAACCCGTTTTCGCGGCCCGGGCGTTCCGGGCGCCGTCGACCCCGATCGAGGAGATCGTGGCGGCGACCTTCGCCGATGTGCTGGATGTGGAGCGCGTCGGCGCGGACGACGACTTCTTCGAGCTGGGCGGTAACTCCCTGGTCGGCATGCAGGTCGCTGCCCGGATCGGTGCCGCGCTCGGTACCCAGGTGCCGGTCCGCGCGCTGTTCGAGGCACCGACCGTGGCCGCGCTGGCCCTGCGGGTGGAGGAGTCCGGGGCCGGGTCCCGGCCGGAACTGGTGGCCGGGCCGCGGCCCGACCAGGTGCCGCTGTCCTACGCGCAGTCGCGGATGTGGTTCCTGAACCAGTACGACACCTCGTCGGCGGCCTACAACCTGCCGATGGCGATCCGCCTCAGCGGTGACCTCGATGTGGCGGCGTTGCGGGCGGCGCTGGGCGATGTGATCGCCCGGCACGAATCGCTGCGGACCCGGTACCCGGAGCAGGGCGGCCGGCCGGTGCAGTTGATCCTGCCGGCCGACCGGGCGGTGCCGGCCCTGGAGCCGGAGCAGGTCTCCGCGGACGAGATGATGGCCGCTGTCACCGAGTTCGCGGCAGCCGGGTTCGACGTGGCCGCCGCCGTGCCGTTGCGGGTCCGCCTCTTCGCCGTCGCGCCCACGGAGTTCGTGCTGGTCGTGGTCGTGCACCACATCTCCGGTGACGGATTCTCGCTGGCGCCGCTCGCGCGTGACGTGATGACCGCGTACGCGGCCCGGGCCCAGGGTGAACGGCCGGGCTGGGAACCGCTGTCGGTGCAGTACGCCGACTACACGCTGTGGCAGCGGCAGGTGCTCGGTGCCGAGGACGATTCGGATTCCGCGCTGGCCCGGCAGACCGAGTTCTGGCAGAACACGCTCGCGGATCTGCCCGACGAACTGGTACTGCCCACCGACCGGCCCCGCCCCGCGGTGGCGTCGCTGCGCGGCGCCCGGGTTCGCGGGGAACTCGACACCGAGCTGGTGCGGGATCTGAACGCGCTGGCGCGCACTCGTGGCGCGTCGATGTTCATGGTCCTGCACGCCGGACTGGCGGCCTTGCTGGCGCGCCTGTCCGGTAGCGGCGATATCGCGATCGGTACGCCGATCGCGGGCCGTGGTGAACAGGCCCTCGACGATCTGGTCGGTATGTTCGTCAACACCCTGGTGCTGCGGACCGAGGTCGGATCGGGCGAGACCTTCAACGCACTGGTGGACCGGGCCCGCCGGGCGGACCTGGACGCGTTCGGCAATGCCGATGTGCCGTTCGAGCGGCTGGTGGATCTGCTGGCGCCGGAGCGTTCGCAGGCCCGCAACCCGCTGTTCCAGGTGGCGCTGTCGTTCCAGAACCAGGAGGCACCGGTTCTGGACCTGGCCGGGCTGACCGTTGCCGGGGTGGAGATCGCCGACGATGTGGCGCGCTTCGACCTCCAGTTCTCGCTGTTCGAAAACGGTTCGGGCGGTATGGAACTGGTGTTGAACTACGCCACCGAACTGTTCGACGAAGCCACCGCGGCCCTGATGATCACCCGGTTCCGGCGGTTGCTGGCCGCGGTGGCCGCCGACCCGGACGTGGTGCTGGGTGACCTCGAACTCCTCGAACCGAGCGAACGCCGCGAGATCTTGTCCCGTTCGGGTGGTCCGGTGGTGCCGGCTTCGACGTTGCCGGAGTTGCTGGCTGCGGCGGTGGCGGTGGATCCGTCGGCGCCTG
>NZ_JBSFDZ010000069.1:0-13534 GCF_053594175.1 Nocardia sp. NPDC001965 | reverse complement strand
CCTTGCCACGGCGTCAAGTGTCGTCATCACGGCACCTTCCCGCTGACCATCCGGTCAGCGAATCAGGCCGGAAACACCGTTAAATCCACAGTCCCCGGCGGCCTCCCTGGAAGAAACCCGTATCCGCCGAGTCCTGTATGGCTGCGGTGTTTCTTTCGTGTATGCGTAGCCGGATTGTGAGCTCACGGCGGCGGTTTCTCTTGCCGCTCATGGCAAGCTGGGGCGATAATCCGTCGTGCGGCTTCAACGGCGGTGGTTCGGTACTCAGCTAGAACGGCGGGGTCGTTGGCATCTGCCAAGAGCATACGGGTGACTTGGGGTGTGCTGAAGTACCAGCCGACCAATCCTGTGAGGATGAGCACGAGATGCCGCGGGTTGAGATGAGAGTCGATTTGCCCGTCTCGTTGCGCGGCGACAAGAGCATCGGCTTTGTCCTGGTAATGAGCGGCTCGAGTTTGCTCATCGGGTACAGGTTGGGTGCCATGGTGTAGCGCTTCGTAGGCAAGCAGTCGAATCACCTCCGGGTGGGCGAGGTGGAAGTCGAACAGTTCACCGACGTATTCGGGTGCTCGGTTGGGTTCCAGCGTGACCGCGTCGGCGAGTTCGCCAAGTTTACGGTCGAGCACTGCGGCGAACAGCTGTTCCTTGTCGCCGAAGTAAGCGTAGATGGACGCTTTGTTGGCGTGCGCACGTGATGCTATGCGGTCAACTCGGGCGCCAGCCACCCCGTACTCGGCGAATTCGGTAGTGGCCGCGTCGAAGATCCGTGTACGGGTGGCGTCGGCGTCGTAGGGCATAGATTCAATCTAACCGGTCGGTTGACATGGCGGGATGGAAGAGGCACCATTCAAGAATAAACTAACTAGTTGGAAAGGTTGGTGACATGGCTGTTGTTCCTGATGTTCAGCGTCTGTTGGCGGCGAGCGCTGATGCACCGGCACTGGAAGCTTTGCCGTTGGAGCAGGCGCGGTCTGCAGTCCGCGGGCTGACCGCGCTTCAGGGCAAGCCGGCGCCCGTAGCGGCAGTCCGTGAAGTGGATGTGGCAGGCGAGGCAGGCCCCGTGCGTATGAGGCTGTACTGGCCGAGAGGTGCGCATGTTGGATCGGCGGTGCTGGTTTGGGCCCACGGTGGAGGCTGGATTCGCGGTGATCTGGACACTTGGGAGACGCCGCTGACAGTCCTGGCAGATCGGACTGGTGCAGTGGTGGCGAGCGTGGACTACCGATTATCGCCGGAGGTACGTTTTCCTGGTCCACTGCGAGATGTGCTGGCGGTGCTCCGTTACGTGGGTGATCACGCCGAAGAGCTTGGCGTGGACGCGAATCGTATCGCGGTCGGCGGGGACAGTTCCGGGGGTAATCTCGCTGCGGGCGCCGCGCTGGCGGTTCGTGACCTGGATGCGGGACCGCGGTTGGCCGCTCAAGTGCTTATCCATCCGCCGACAGATCCGGCATGCGCGACACCAAGCTATCTCCAATACGCCGACGGGTACGGGCTCACGCGGACTGCTATGCGGTATCTCTGGAGTCAGTACCTACCAACGCCGTATGCTGGCCAGCATCACCTTGCCGCACCGTTACGTGCACAGGACTTGTCCGGACTGCCGCCGGCGGTAATTGCGACCGCCGAATGCGATCCGGTGCGTGACGACGGAGAGCAGTATGCGGCAGCCTTGGCCGCCCACGGGGTCCCCGTGTCATTGCGCCGTTTCAATGGCATGGTGCACGCGTTCCTGCATCACCACGGTCGGGTACCGGCGAGTGCAGCCCTGTCCGATTGGATTGGTGAGCAACTGCGTCCACTGCTGGCAGTCGCGCAGTGACTGACAGTCGAGCTCGGAAGAACAACGGTCTCGGCGAGAACAGCAGCGATGGCGTGTTTTAGGTTCGGTTGGCGGCCGGGTGTGATTGGTTCTCGGTTGCAGCGCTGACGGGTTCGGTTGGTGTTGGTGGAGGTAGCTGAATTCGACGTGCGGGGTGCTCTGCGAGGCCGAATAGACATCTCACCATCGCCGATCTGGTCGGTGCGAGGCGCACTGCTCTGATCAGGCGCTGGTTCGTCCCCCTCTGCGCCGTATCGGTTGTGGGAAGTCAGCGTCACCTATATATCGATTTGATCGGAGCGGGATATAGGTGGCGTTCGTGGTCGATCGCTTATGCCCGCCGGATTATCAGATAGCGCATGTCGGCGCCGATGACCAATGCCCTGGTGCCGATAGGAGTTCTCAATCCGCGTCTATAGCGCGTCAACCGAAAAGCTAGCAGAAGCCGGTATCCGGCCTCCATAGGCGGTCTGGATACCGGCCACAAGGCGACCTGGTCGAGATGATCAACGGTCTGTTCGAAGCCGTATTCACTCGCTGAGCCTGCCGGTGGCGGCCGGTCACCTGGTGGGCGACCGACCGGATCCGCTCAGATCGCGGCGACGGCCGCCACGAAACGGTCCAGTTCGTCGAAGCTCACGAAACAGTGCGGCGAAGCGCGCACCACCGAATCCAGCCCACGGGCCGACATATCGAGCAGCGTGGACCCGCGATGACTGACCGTCACGGTGATGTCCTTGCCGAGCAGCCGGTCCCGGACCTCCACCGGCGGTGTTCCGGCCATGGTGAACGAGACGATCCCGCTGTGCTGTACCCCGAGATCCCGCACCGTCACCCCGGGCAGTTCACCGAGTGCGCCCCGTAGATATTCGGCGCGCTCGGCGACCGCCGCGTAAACCTCTTCCGGACCGAGTTCGAGCAGGTAGCGCACGGCGGCCCCGAGCCCGAGCCGGGCCGCGACATCGTGCTCCCAGAATTCGAACCGGGATGCGTCCGGCGCCATCCGGTACTCGTCCGGGCCGGTCCACTGCGCGCTGTGCAGATCGAGCCGGCCCGGTTCCATCGAGGCGGCCAGTTCCGGCCGCAGATAGAGGAATCCGGTGCCGCGCGGACCGCGCAACCATTTGCGACCGGTCGCCGACAACGCGTCCACCCCCAGCTCGACGACATCCAGCGGTAGCTGGCCCGCGGACTGGCAGGCGTCGAGCAGTACCAGCGCCCCGGCCTCGCGCGCGATCCGCGCGGCCGCCGCCACCGGATTCACCAGACCTCCGTTGGTGGGCACGTGCAGCAACGACACCAGCCGTACGCGGTCGTCCAGCATCGCGGCCAGCGCATCGGTATCGAGCCGGCCGGTGTCGTCGCTGGGGATCTGTTCCACCCGGGCCCCGGCGGCCCGGGCGCGCTGCAGGGCGGCGATGGCATTACTGGCGTAGTCGGCGCCGGAGACGAGAATGCGGTCGCCGGGACGTAGCGGAACGGCATAGAAGAAGTCCGACCAACCCCGCGTGGCACTGTCGCCGAGGGCGATGGTGCCGGGCGTGGTGTTCAGCAGGGTCGCTATCGCCTCCTTGACCGCGGCCAGATCCTCGAGGCGCTCGTTCGCCGCCCGGTACCCACCGATCTCGGCCTCCCGCCGCAGATGGGCGATCACCGTTTCGGTGACCACCCGCGGCGGAAGCGAGGACCCCGCACTGTCCAAGAAGACCGAACCGGCCCCGACGCCGGGCGTATCGTCACGTACTCGCTGCTCATCGACCATCAATCAAACCTTCGGACGCGGGGGACAGTACCTATCGACATGCACACTTCTCAATGACGAAGCCCGGTAGATCGCCAAACGGGCTTCGTTGACAAGAAAGCGTCCAACTCCACGGGTTGGAGGCTTTCGGAGACAGACCCAGCGTAACGATGAGTCTCTTCCGAGGGGCGGAACGGGAACACCGAAACAGGAGTTGATTCGGTACGACCTCGGGTATCGCAGGAAACAACCCGTGTCCGCCTCGTCAGCTGTTGTGGTCACAAAGCTGTTGTGACGCTGTCGGGGCGCAGATGGTCAACCAGGTAGTTGAGCAATTGCTGGTGTCGTTCGGCCGCCATGAGGTGCTCACAATCCAGCTCGACCAGACGTGCGTCTGGTATTGCCGCAGCCAGCACCGCGGAATGCGGAGGTGTGGCCAGCTTGTCGAGCACCGTCTGAACAACCAGAGTGGGTACCGCGATATCAGCGAGTTCCGCTTCGACGTCGATCGTCCTGGCGAGGGCGACATGGTCAATCGCTTCGGCTGGAACGGAAGCGGCGACCCGGCTAACCAAATCGGCAACGTCGGGGTCTGTGAGTGACGAAACCACCTGCTCCCCGGCTCCGAGCGCAACAAGAAATTCGCCTAGTGCTGAGCTGTCAGCCTGAATCAGATTGTGCCACAGATCAAGCACTAGTCGCAGATATCGGTCCGGTTTGGCGAATCCCGCAACTAGGGCCAGACGATCGACACGTCGGGGGTACCTTGTTGTGACCCGAATCGCTACCGGGCTGCCCATCGAGCAACCCACCAGCGAGAATGTTCCCAAGCCTGCCTCGTCTGCGGCCGCAACGGCAGCGTCGGCCAATCCGTCAAGTGACAACGGAGCCGAACTGCGGTGGGTGGTGCCCAAGCCAGGGTAGTCGGGCCCGACCACGGTGAAGTGGTCAGACAAGCCCGTCAGTACGGGCCCGAGATTTGCCTCGATGCTGCCCCCACTTCCATGGGTCAAGACTAAGCCAGGGCCGGCGCCGACAACGATAGAAGAAATAGGCTCGTTGGAGGGTGACATCTGGGAGTGTTCTCCTTTAGATGAGCAGCGGCGGTGGTGCGTGCATTCTCGATCGCTGGATGCGCGATGCCGCCCAGGCCCCTCAGTGGACGCCTGGGCATTACCCGTGATGTCGGTTACCGGACACACAAAGCCTCGCCGGGTACATCTCCTGCGGCAGTGATAACAGGATTGCATAATGTGCGAGAGCCTGCTCTTGGCCAGGCCAGTGCCGGCGGCTTTTAGGGACCCATGACGTCCTATGAAATGGGTCTGCCTGCTGACCATCCATCTCTGACCCGGCACACGGAACGGTCTAGCCTCACTAACCGTCTCGGCTGGGGAAGCGAGTCACGCGGTGGCGGTTTCATGGATGCGCCGGGGAGGATTGGGTAATCCGAGGGCGGTGTTGAGTCGATACGCTCCGCCGAGACCATGAAAAACTGCCATGGCCAAGCCGCCGATGCCGATGCTGACCGCAGCTGCCCAGGGATGGCTGGGTATATCGGCCCAGTAGGCAATCAATGCTGTGAGCAGCATCCCGGAGAAGCCAGCTACAGAGTTGCGTACCGGGGCGTTACCGGTGAGGTTGGGGAACTCTTCTCCGGTCATTCCCTTTACGAAATGCGGAACGGCGTTCACGCCGAAGATTCCGACAGCCAGGGACAGGGCGACAGTGGACAACATTGCCTTCTCACTCTCTTGTGTCAGTCAACGTACGTAGACTGAAGCTACGCTACCGAACGTTCCGAGTCAACACTGGTAGACTGAAATCAAAGACTACAGCGCCCCAGTCCGTGCCCAGGAGCGCCGCAACGCTGTTTGCGGAGATGAGTCACGGCCGGACGAGGACCCGGGTCGTCGCGACCGAGGTGTACGAAGACCTCGCTATGGTGATGGGTTACTTCGAGTTCAGGGAGAACTTATTCGCGCGTAGGGCATTTCACCCAGGCGAACATACGATCACTGGGATGCTAGCGCCGGCAGTCGAACTTTACCTGGCCGCACCCGCCATCCAACTCGTCGAAGGTCGGTCAGCCAGCTTGCGGCGGTCCGTTCGATGCTTACTCGTCCAGAGGCCGAGGAGTTCATGAGACGTCAAGCATTAGTAACTGTTCTCGGCTGCCTTGAGATTGCACGCCCTACGGCGTCCGCGAATGAGGCATGGGTTCTTTTCATGAGCTGGATCGGCAAGGGGTCATGTGGATCTCCTAGCATGCCCATGGTCTGTCTTCCCAGGCGCCCGCCATCAGGACCACCTCGGAGCCTCGGGGTCTCGCCGGCATGGATCGAGCCCCCGATGGCGGTACGTGTCCTACTGTCAATGTCGTTCGATCCGTTAGAGATTGACTCCCGTCCGTTGCCTTCTCCAGGGGCGCCTGCAGTCCGTGGCCGGACCGATGTGTCACAACCGCTGGTCGGGCAGGTTCGCCAGCGGTGGGCGGGAAGGGGCATTACTCGCCGAGTTGCTGTTGCGGCGCGCGATATATACACAGATCCTTCGGATTGTATTTCCCAACCCCGAGAGGTGAGTTCGCGACGCTCGATGCCGGTGACCGGCCGTGGTATAAACACCTCTATGAAAACTTCCCGCGGACCGGCGTCGAGCGGCCGTGCTCTGGTTCTCGGTGGCGGCGGTGTAACCGGAATTGCCTGGATGACGGGGATTCTATTTGGCCTCGAAATGGCAGGTATCGATCTTCGGCAGGCGAATCGTTTGATCGGCACATCTGCGGGCTCCGTTGTCGCGGCACAGATCGCAAGTCGGATGTCACTTTCCGAACTCTGCCTTGCGCAGCGCGTCGGCGCGAGCGAAGAGATGCCGGGCAAGCTCGGCTTGGGCGGCGCCCTTCGGATGGCGTCAGCGAAGTTGGCTCTGAGTAAGGAATCTGGGCTCCGTCGGCTCGGTCAGCAGGTGATCCGGAACTCGGAGTCAGGCCTCATAGCCAGGCGGCGGGCCGTTATAGCCAGAAGATTGCCAGAGCATGCTTGGCCGGCTTCGGACCTACAGATCACAGCAGTGAATGTCGAATCCGGTCGGCTCGAAGTATTCAATCGGAACGATTCAGTTGACCTGGTGGACGCGGTAGGGGCCAGTTGCGCAGTCCCATTCGTGTGGCCGCCGGTGCGTATAGGCTCGCAGGTATATATGGACGGTGGCACTTGGTCGGGAACGAACGTGCAGCTCGCGGCGGATTGCAATCGCGTTATCGTAATAGCACCCTTCCCCTTGGGTGTGCGCCGTGAAATTCGAGCACTCAGTGATTCCACCACATCGCTCTTGATTTCGCCTGATCGGACATCGCGACGCACCTGGGGCAGGAATCCCCTGAATCCGGCCAGCGCGCCGGCTGCGACTGAATCAGGTATCACGCAAGCATCCCGAATAGCCGACTTCGTACGTGTTTCGTGGGAGGGGTAGCTGCACCCCAACATTGCTTCGCCAGGCGGGGAGGTTATCGAGAGCGATGCCTGAGTGTTGGTAGCCAGTCACCGGATGACCTGAGTACTGAGTTGCTGCGGCTCGGGTGTGGCTGCGGGGAGGTGGATCGCCGATCACACGCCCTGGACGCGCTGGACCATCAAGGGATGCAAACCAACCGATAGGCGATATCGAGTCGGGCATAGCGATACAGCATCTTGTTGCATTGATGTGTCGCTCGGCGCGCTTACTTGTTCGAGCAGGGCTGTATCGCGGACCCATTCCGCGTCCGTCCACCCGCCAGACGAGACTGTTCTGATCTTTTCCGCCTGTACCCTGGCTCGAACCCGAAGATGCACCCTGCCCTCGCCGGAGGCAATCACGCTGCTTGGCAGGCATCATTGGGACCGCACCGACATGGCGCGTTACACAGAATTCCTTTGCGCCAGACGGGTCCAGATCGTACTCATGGAGCGCCAGTTCACATTTGCGCGCCGCAAGACGAAAACTTGGCCGAAGGGTCCTTCTCGTCAGCGGACTGGAGACACCCAGTCGAGCAATCACTGGGTTTTACCGTTCCGCGCCTCGCCGCTGGTCATTATCTGGTCACACTCGCAAACCCGAATCATGGTTGCTCGACCAGCACAAAACTCGAATGATTATCACCACTAAGGCTTACCCACTCACCGTGCCCCGGGAATTCAGCGAACAATCAGGTTCTTTGCCCCATGCTGTCGCTCTGGAAACACCCTTACTGAGATAGACCCGCCACGTCCGTGTATTGAGCTCGCGCCTTTTGGTGAACATCCCGGTCATCAGGTATCTATATTGACCGTGATAACGCCAGAGTGAAGTACGTCAAGAATTCTCCGGCCTGATACTCGCGCTATCGCGACAGATATCGCGCGGATATTTTGCTCGCGCGGTCGGGTCTTACCGGCGGCTGATGTATATTTGCAGAAGACGGATGCTACTCAGGCGCCTGCCGTACCCTCCGGGGCTCGGTCCACAGCAAAGGTCGGCTTGATCATCCATCAAGAGCTCTCGGTAATTAGCTTTGTCAGCTCGGCTGGTTTGCCGGGGCTGAACTGGGGTGATCTCTGCCGGTATTCGGTGTAAGCGGTCGAGTGCGGAAGAGAATAGGGGATAAGACGGCCTGCTGGGTGCAACTGACCCGCGGATGCTTTGTTCTTGCTGGCGTTCTGCTAAGGATGAGGGAGATAACTTGGTGCGGTAGTGGTCGAAACTCCCTATCCGGAAAAAGGTTTCTTGAGGGCAATCGCTGTGCGGGACTGCAGCAATTCCGCCCAGAGGAGTATAGTCCGATGAATTGCATTAGAATTCCGGTTGGTGTGACCGGTCTATCGTGACCGGGACTATCTGTCGGACGGTGGTCTTATCCGGGAATCAGGTTTCGTAGTCGTTGGTCGGGTGTGGGAAGTCGTACATGGTTACTTCAACGATTGCGAAGGGCTTAACGTCAATGGAGGAGCGAAGTTCTGCGGGGCGAGGCCCGTTCAGCGATTCTGGCCAGTCCCGTGGGGCTTGGACGTCGACCAGTTCGAGCTGTCGACGGTCCATGACATGAACGTGGTCGATGGATCCGCTCATCGCCTCGGTCACGCCGCCTAAGACTCGATAGATAACGCGGCCGTCGGCGTCTGTGCCATAGCCGAACCGGGTGCGTCCTTTGAACAGAGCCATGAACTTGGGGATGTCATAGCTGGTGTCGGCGCAAAGGGCGGGTTCGCAGTCGGGGGAGTGGCAGTCGGTGCGATCGGTCCAGCTCATCTGCCGGGGTTCGAGTTTGATGATGGGATCAGCGGAGCCGTGGAAGACGATCGGTTGCCGTATCGGGTGACGAGGTCGTCGAGTGCTCGGCGTCCGCTGAGAATAACGGGACCGGCAGGGGTAGGCGTGGGGATGGTGGCCTGGGTGGTGGGCGAAGGGGTGGCGATGTCAGTCGAGCGCCAGGACTGTTGATCGATGTCACCGAGGATCTCCCCGACTTTACGCACGCAGTCGGCTGCGCCGGAGGTGTGGTGACGGAGTCCGGTGCAGAGCTGGCGGAGGGCGGCGGCGAGTCGTCCTGCGACGAGGTCCAAGTTGGGGTTGGCGCCAGAGATTCCCATGCGTAGGGCTCTAAGTCCAGCAGATGCCCTAGTACAACATTTTATTGCGGTAATCGTGTGTGATGTTCTCGAAATCTGACGGCTTGCCCCTGCCGCCGCAGGCCGATCCAGGTGCAGTCCGAGCGATTCCCGTACCCGCACTCGTCTGTTCTCTATCGCCAATTTCGCACTGTTGGAGCAGATAACGTACCTTCCTTCAGGATCTCCCCATCCGGCGACAGGCCCCCGATCGGATCGCCGCCGTGCCACTGAGGTAGGTCCCTCGGGTTTGAAAGAATACATCAGAATAATGCTACCGTATGTTGTGATAAGAAGGCGTGAGCAACTGGGACGTAGGTGCCAGCAGGTTCCGTGCCGAAGCGGAAAAAGGCCCGGCGGGCGACGTCGGCGGGTGATGCATGTTGCCCGTGGTGTGTGGCTGGGGATGCGGTGCAGATCTACCTTGCGCCGCTCGCGGTGCGGAACGCCCGTGAGACCTGCGCCGTCGCGCTGGACCGGTTCCTGGCCGGGTTTGAGCTGGTGCAGCCTGTACGCGCCGTCGCCGAGACCTCTAGTGCGGTTCTCGAACAGCTTCCTAGGGCGACTACTGCATTCCCTGCTCACCCATCCCGCGGAGGGCGGCGGGTCAACTGGGGTGCCGAAGAAACTGTCGGGTCATTCATCAGTGCGGAGCCTGGTTGAATTGGCGGGGGTGTCCGACCAGAGGCTGCGCCGGCATAAGGCAGGCAGCGACCCTGCTGATCGACAGCGGTGACTGCGGCGGTAGATCTTGTGTTGCGTGCTGTCGGCCGGGATACGCGATGAGTGGGATACCCCCGAGCGAAGCGGGACGCAAGTTGCTCCAGCGCATACGCAACGACATGGTCTATGTGCTCGCTCACCGGGCCGGTCCCCACTTGCATCGCACACTGGGTGACCTGGCCGAAGACGTTCGTAGAGCACGCATAACAATAGGTGTTGCCGACGAGGGTAGCTACCGACAGGTCCTGGGAATCAAGCGCCAGGTGAATCTGCCGACGGCAAGTGGTCGTCATGGCGGGCGATCATTGCGTGTTGTTGCCACTCCCGACCTGTCTGGCGTTGCGTCGCTGCGAGATCTGATGCATGTGTCGGTGGGGGAGGCCTCCAATAAAACCCTTACCAACGCGCTGAAGGCTCTGGAAGGGCGCTACGGGCCTTATCGCCTGGCGGACGTCCGCGGAAAGTACGTGATACCGCGCAATGCCACCAACTCTTCTGCCGTTGGAAGGATCGATATGACGGCGGCGATCGTCGATAGTAGCGGCAAACAGGTCGGTAAAATCTATCGCATCTTCGAACTCGACAACGATGGTCGGATGGTTGTGCACAACCAGAGCCTCAACCTTGAGAAAGCAGCTCGTGGAAAAGGCTTTTCGACAGCATTCACCGCAGCAATCGAGGGCTACTATCGACGTTGCGGGGCAGACCGGGTCGAACTCATCGCCACCAGCAAGGACGGCGGGTTAACGTGGGCGCGCGCTGGATACACCTGGAATCGGGATCCGGAGCTTCTTGCCGAGTCCGTCGAGAACATCACAGACCGCATCGCCAGGTTCAAAGTGCATGCATCGCCGGCCGATCAGCAGCGGTTGGATCACCTGCTGAGCAGATTCACCGGACCGTCGGTCCATTATCCGGAACCGGGCGAAATCGCTATGCTGCGAGGAGACAACGACTCGAAAATTGGTGAGATGCTCATGAGAGGATCGTCGTGGTGGGGCACAAAGAAGCTGTGACTCCGTCTCCTGCCGAAATGGAGTTCATCAGGCAGCGTAGCAAGGCCATGTCCGAACACTTCATGAGATTTGTTATCGGACACGAGCTGGACATGGATACCGGTACCTGGCCTGAGGACTTGCGTACGGAGTTCGACCATGACACCAGTGCATTCATCGAAGATTGGAAGCGTAAGGCGGAGCGAATGTTCCCGTCAACGCCCCAAGCTGATTCGTAGGAAGCTGGATTCGATCGCGATGCGGCTGTTCCGCGGCATCAGCGAGGACAGCCGTAGAAAGCTAGGTCAGCCCTCGCCGTCGGGGTTGCGCAGTGGTCGGTGGGGTCCGCCTAGGTCGGGCAGGTGTACGGTGTAGTGCCCGTCGACGCCAATTCGGTCGCGGACGAACGCCGACAGCCAGGCAGCGTCCCAATCGTGGACCGGACAGCTCTGTGCGAGAGCTGTTCCAGGGCGCGGTCGCTGTAGGCTGTGTTCCACAATGCGAGACAGCTCAACACCAGACCGAGCGCGGAGAGGCGGCCTTTTATACCCTCGTAGTTGGCGCGCACAGTCTCGCCCTTTGCGACCATGATAGATCCGCCGTGCCAGGTGGTGGCGTCCTTCGGCGATGTCGGCCTGGGTCTGGTTTTGTACTGATAGAGTTCATCATCGCCAGGCGCAGGTATGTGCAGGTTTCTCAAGATCTTCCTTGTGCACGATGGCCTCGCCCAGCGGGTCTGGCACCCGTCGCGAGAGAAGATCATGCGGGTCACGTCGTGCCCGGAGACCTCACCGGAGTAGATCGACACCGCCGCCCAGCACATGTCCTGCCAATGGGTTGAGGTTCCCCCGCATTGTTGGAGGGCGGGGTAATCAGGTTCCAGCCAGAACCGGGTGATGGTAGCTCGCCTCGAACTCATCCGGTGATCGCCAACCCAGCTTCTTCTGGATGCGCTGGCTGTTATACCAGCCATCGATATAGGCGAACAGGGCGTTCTCGGCCTCGTCCCGGGTCCGCCAGGCCCGGCGATAAACCAACTCGGTCTTCAATGTGGAGAAGAAATTCTCCATCAGCGCGTTATCGTAAGAATCCCCGACCGACCCCAAGGATTGCGCAATCCCGTTGTCGGCCGACCGGTTAGCGAACCGGATCGCCGTGTAGGTCGAGCCCCTGTCGCTGTGGTGTATCAACTCGCCGTCGCGGATATCGCGGCTCCAGACCGCGAACTCCAGCGCACCCAACACCAGCTCGGTGTCGCAGCGATCCGAGGTCTTCCAGCCCACGATCCGGTTGGAAAACGCATCCCGCACCGCCGCCAGCCAGAACGCACTCTGACTGCATGGGACCCTGGTCGCGTCGGCCACCCATAATCGGTTCGGCCGGTCGGCGGTGAAGACCCGTCCGACCAGGTCCGGTGCCGGCGCTGCTCCTGGATCGGTTCGTGTCGAGGCGATGCGCCACCGTTTCCGCAGGAACGCGCCCTGCAACCCGCGCCACGCATCACCCGCTCCACCCGTTTTCGGCCCACCGAGATGCCGCGGCGGGCCAGCATCGCATGCACGCGGGGTGACCCGTAAGTGCCGCCGGCGCTGGTATGGATATCGACGATCTCGGCCAGCAACGCCTCGTCGGCGATCTGCCGCGCCGAGGGCTGTTTCAAGCGCTTACACCACCAGTAATAGGTCGAACAACTCCGAAACGTCGTCGGTGGTGCGGGCGACCAGCACCTTCGCTGTCGCCACCACACCGCAGCCGATACTTGGACCGCTCCAACCGGCGCAACTGTGCTGTCTCGCGCGAGCGACACCCGTAGGTAGCCAACTTACCAGCCCCCGCTGCGGCACCCCCGACACCTCAAGATCGACACCGATCCCGGGCAGGTCCTAAAACCGGCCACTGCGGGGACCATGTCCTTGGAGGTAGTCCTGAACACGTTCTTGCGTAGCCGCTCCATCCCGCTGAACCGCACCTTGCCAGCGACTGCGTTCAAACAGCGCACGCAGGCCGTTTTCGTCGTCGCCGATAACGGTTCTGTGAGCGGAGCCGACAACCGGCGATAATCGTCTTACTGCCCCCTTCGAGGCCCCAGAAGGTCGTAGTAACGGTCGCGATCAGTCGCCAGTCCTTGTTATCGAGCTCGAAGCGATAGTTGCGTTCATAATCGATCTTGGCATCAAGAGACTACGATTCGAAAATGTGGCCCGCGACTCGGGCGCGAAAGTCCACGTCTATGGTCGCTGGCCAATCCGGACCGATCTTGTTCGCGACGTCATCGCCGACTACATCATGCAGGCAATCCCGCGCCCGCTGGCCGATAGGTCTTGCGCATACCGCCCAATCCAGCCAGGAACCCGGGGGACGACGCTTCACCCGAGGCGGCGCCGAACGGCGAGCCGATCTCGTCTTGGCCGGCGCTCGCGTGGTTCTTAAGTCCGGTGAAAGCTGATTGCAGCTGAAAATGGCAGCCTTTGACGAATCCGGGCAGCGTCCTGCCAAGGACGTTGGCGAGGGGCCGCCTCATCTCTGGGGCTGTGGCTGTTGGGCTCGGCTGGTGCTGGATTCCATGAGTTCAGTCTACGTATGTTGACTCGACACGTCGAGCGGTGTAACTTTCAGTCTACCCACGTTG
>NZ_JBSFDZ010000068.1:0-14637 GCF_053594175.1 Nocardia sp. NPDC001965 | reverse complement strand
GGGTGCAGGTGGTCGTGTCCGCCGCGGTGGGCGATCGGCTGCCGGGCGCGGGTGCCCTCGAAGCGCATGCGCCGAAGGCGCGAGTCTCGAGGCCTGAACGGCGAGACTTCAGGGGGCCTCAACCCCGCGCGCGCCAGCGCGCCGAAAACACAGCGCCTTCACGAGCAACCCCACCCCCCACCTTCACGAGCAAGCCCACCCCCACAAGGCACACCCTGACCCAGGTACGAACCGGGGCCCGCCGCGAAGATATGCCCCGGTTCGGCTCACGATGCGCGGGGTGGCTCGGGCGCACCTCATACCCGATGCTGCACGGGCGAACCGTATCGCGACAGTCCCGCCACCGGCTCGAGCCCGTCCGAGTGCTACTTAACGCAACATCTCCGCGACAAGGAAGGACAGTTCCAGCGACTGCTGCGTATTCAACCGCGGATCACAGGCCGTCTCGTACCGGCCCGACAGATCGAGGTCGGAAATGTCCTGGGCACCGCCCAGGCATTCCGTGACATCCTCACCGGTGAGTTCGATGTGCAACCCACCCGGATGGGTACCGAGTGCATGATGGACCTCGAAGAAACCCTGGACCTCGTCGACAATGCGGTCGAAGTGCCGGGTCTTGAAACCCGTCGAGGACTCGTGGGTGTTGCCGTGCATCGGGTCGCACTGCCAGATGACCTGATGCCCGGTGGACTGGACCTTCTGCACGATCGCCGGGAGGATCTCGCGGACCTTGGTGTTGCCCATCCGGGAAACCAAGGTCAGCCGGCCGGGCTCGTTGTTCGGATCGAGCCGCTCGACATACTCCACCGCCTGCTCCGGAGTGGTGGAAGGCCCGATCTTGAGACCGATCGGGTTCGCCAGCAGTTCGGCGAAGGCGATATGCGCACCGTCGAGCTGGCGAGTACGCTCCCCGATCCACAGGAAATGGGCGGACAGATCGTAGAGGACGGGATCACCGGCCGAGTTGTGGGCGAGCCGCAGCATCGCGCGCTCGTAGTCGAGGACCAGGGCCTCATGCGAGGCATAGATCCGGGCGGACTGCAGACTCGGATCGTTCACCCGGCAGGCGGTCATGAAACGCAAACCGCGATCGATCTCCCCGGCGAGCGCTTCATAGCGCGCACCGGCCGGGGACTGTGCGACGAAATCACGATTCCAATCGTGCACCTTGTGCAGATCGGCCATCCCGGCGTTGGTCAACGCCCGGACCAGATTCATCGCGGCACTGGCGTTCGCGTACGCGCGAACCAGCCGGGAAGGATCGTGCTCACGAACAGCGGCATCGGCCACCAAAGAATTCACCATATCGCCGCGATAGGACCGCAACCCCAGCGCATCGGTATCGGCAGACCGCGGCTTCGCATACTGACCCGCGATCCGCGCCACCTTGACCACCGGCAAGCTGGCACCGTAGGTGAGCACCACGGCCATCTGCAGCAGCGTGCGGATATTGCCGCGAATATGCGGTTCGGTGTTGTCGGCGAATGTTTCCGCGCAGTCCCCACCCTGCATGAGGAACGCCTCACCGCGCGCCACCTCGGCAAGCCGCGCCCGCAGCTCGTCGACCTCGGCGGGAACGCAGATCGGCGGCACACTCTCCAGCACCGTACGCATGCTCTCCGCCTGCTCGGGATCCCAGGACGGCTGCTGCAACGCCGGGCGCGACAGCGCATCGTCGAGCCGTTTCCGCAGGTCACTGGGCAACGGCGGAAGCTCGGGCAAACGGTCGATGGGAACGTCGACGGTCCAGTTCACCTTTCCAGGATACGGTGCTGTGTTTATTGCGCCGCCTCCGGCGTCGCGGGGCGGGGCCCTCGTGACCCCGCCTTTGTGGTGGGCCTCGCCTTCGGCGTTGTGTCGGCCCCCTGTGGTGGGCCCCGCCTCCGACGCGCCAGCCCGCTCCACCGACCGGACCCCATACCTGGATCCGACCTGCGGCCGCGGCGGCCACGCCTTCGGGCTTCCGTTGCGGCAGTGGGCTTCGCGGCGCGGATCCGGTGAACGGGCACGGAATGGGCCCGGAGCGGAGAGGGCCGGAGCGGAGTACGGGTTCGGCACGAGACCGAGGTGGCACTCGAACTGGCGGGAAGTGCGCACAGAGGCTCTGGAGTCCAGCTGGGTAGGCTCACGGCACTGCCCTGCTCAATTTGTCGCCGACCTGTGAACCGTCTGCTGCACGCGCCGAGGAGACCCTACCTTTTGAGATATTTCTACGATGCGGAGTTCATCGAGGACGGCCGAGTGATCGATTTGGTGTCGATGGGTGTCGTCTGCGAGGACGGACGAGAGTTCTACGCGGTATCCACCGAGTTCGACGCCGACCGGGCCGGACCGTGGGTGTGCAAGAACGTACTGCCGAAGCTGCCTGCGCGGACTTCTCCGCTGTGGCGGACCCGAGATCAGATTCGCGACGATCTGTACCGGTTCCTGGTCCCCCGGCCCACCGTGCAACCGGAGCTCTGGGCCTGGGTCAGTGCCTACGACCATGTGGTGCTGTGCCAGCTGTGGGGTTCGATGGTGGATCTGCCACCGACCCTTCCCCGCTACACCAACGAATTGCGGCAGCACTGGGAGGCGCACGGCCGGCCGGATCTGCCGCCACCGCCGCGCGATGCGCACGATGCGCTCGCCGACGCACGGCACAATCTCGCCAAGTTCGAGGCCATCGAAACGGCCCGCCGACGCGCGAACTGACCTACCGGTGCCGACGCGACGCGGTCGCCCGAACACGAACAGGCCCCCGGGTCCGATGACCAGGGGGCCTGACGTTCGTGCGGGTCAGTGCCCGCCGTGCCCGTTCTGTCCGTTGGAACCGGCTTCGTCCTGTACTCGCTTGAGCACGGCCAGCTGCCGGTGTTCCTCTTCCAGTTCGGTCGCGAAATGCTGTTCGCTCTCCGCGCGGGGGTCGGCCCGCAGGAAGCTGCCGGTGCCCGGCTGACCCGCCGAACCCAGCTGGTTCATCTTCTTGGGCACCACAGCGCCCTGGTACTCCAGCGGGATCGGGTGGCCGTGGCCGTCCACCGGTCCCAGCGGCTGGTGCACCTCGATGTACTCACCGTGCGGCAGCCGCTTGATCACACCGGTCTCGATACCGTGCTCGAGTACCGCGCGGTCGCTGCGCTGCAGGCCGATGCAGAACCGGTAGGCGAGGAAGTACGCCACCGGCGGCGCGACGAGCAGACCGATACGGCCGATCCAGGTTGTCGCGTTCAACGAGATGTCGAACTTGAGCGCCAGGATGTCGTTCACACAGGACAGCGTGAGCACCACGTAGAAGGCGATGGCCATCGCGCCGATCGCGGTACGCACCGGGACGTCACGCGGACGTTGCAGCAGGTTGTGCCGCGCGTAATCGCCGGTGAGCCTCTTCTCGATCCACGGGTAGGCGATCAGCACCATGAACACCAGGCCCATGATCAGCGCGACCCAGAACACCGCGGGCACGGTGTAGCGGCCCAGATACAGCTCCCACGGTGGCATCAGGCGTGCCAGACCGTCGGTCCACATCATGTAGAAGTCGGGCTGGGAACCGGCCGATACCTGCGACGGGTTGTACGGGCCCAGATTCCAGATCGGGTTGATCTGGAGCACGCCACCCATGACGGCCACGAAGCCGAGGGTGAACGCGAAGAACGCGCCCTGGTCCGCGGCGAACACCGGGACGATCCGGGAGCCCACCACGTTGTTCTCGGTGCGGCCCGGCCCGGGGAACTGGGTGTGCTTCTGGTACCAGACGATGGCGACGTGGGCGGCGATGAGCGCCAGCATGATGCCCGGGAACAGCAGCACATGTGCGATGTAGAGGCGCGGGATGATGATGTCGCCGGGGAAGTCGCCGCCGAACATCAACCAGTGCATCCAGGTGCCGATCACCGGAATGCCCATGGTGATACCACCGAACGCGGCCCGCAGGCCGGTGCCGGAGAGCAGATCGTCGGGCAACGAGTACCCGAAGAAACCCTCGAACATGGCCAGGATCAACAGCAGCGAGCCGATCACCCAGTTCGCCTCACGCGGCTTGCGGAACGCGCCGGTGAAGAAGATGCGGAACAGGTGGATGATGATCGACGCCGCGAACAGCAGCGCCGCCCAGTGGTGCACCTGCCGGACGAACAGGCCGCCGCGCACCTCGAAGGAGATGTTCAGAGCGGTTTCGTAGGCGCGCGACATACCCACACCGCGCAGCGGCTGATAGGCGCCGTCATAGGTGACGTGCGTCATCGACGGGTCGAAGTACAGCGTCAGGTACACACCCGACAGCAGCAGGATGATGAACGCGTAGAGCGCGATCTCACCCAGCAGGAACGACCAGTGGGTGGGGAACACCTTGTTGATCGATCGCTTGACGAAGGCGGCGCCGCGGTACCGCTCGTCCATTTCGTTGAATTGTGCCGCGACTTTGCGGCCTGCAGCTCCAGAACTCATGATCGACGCTCCCAGAAGGCGGGGCCGAGGGGTTCGATGAAGTCACCGTTGGCGACCAGGTACCCCTCTGAGTTTACGGTGATCGGCAACTGCGGCAGCGCTCGGGCAGCAGGACCGAAGATCGGCTTGCCCCATTCGGTCGCGGAGAACTGCGACTGATGGCAGGGGCACAGGATCCGGTTGGTCTGCTGTTCGAACAGCGAGGTCGGGCAACCGAGGTGGGTGCAGATCTTCGAGTAGGCGAAGTAATCGCCGAAGTTGAAGCTTTCCTGACCCTTGCGTTTGATCGCGTTCTTCGCGTCCTCGGACCGCAAGCGGATCATCATGACAGCGTTGCGGATACCGCGCAGCGACTGCAGGGTGGCGTGCTCGTCGCCGCGCCACGATTCCTTCCAGGGGAAGACGGTCTCCATCGCGCCGGCGTCCAGATCTTCTGGGCGCACCAGGACGACGTCCTGCGGACGGCCGGTGTCGCGGCGGATGTAGATGGTCTCGCCCGGATAGTCCGGGGTCCAGCCCGAGACCCACAGCGGCGACTTCTCGCGCTGCGCCCACGGGTTCTTCACCATGCCGCCCACGAACACCAGCAGTGCGCCGATGCCGAGGACGCCGACGCCCGCGCCCGCGGTGCGGGTGATGAGCTTGCGGCGACCGAGGGTGGAGGTTTCCCCGGCGTCACTCAGCTGGGCCACCAGTGTCCGCCGGTCGACCTCGCTGGACTTACCGTCGTGCCGGTCCTGGACCGACAGCTCCGCGGGGATGAACTTCTTGCGGATCAGCACCACGGCGATACCGATGGCCAGGATCGAGATACCGAAGGTCAAACCGTAGAGCGGGGTGGTGAGCGAATACAGGCCGTGCCCGTCGTCGTCCTTGCCCTTGTACTCCCAGGGCCAGAACAGGAATATTCCCACCAGCGCGGCCGCCGCCAGGCCGGAGATCGCGAACCACATCGCGACCTGCCGTTCGGCGCGTTTCTCCGCCCGGGTACCCGGCACCGGCCAGCGTTCCCGCCGGTAGGCCACGTCCACACCGTCGCGGGCGGTACCGAGCGCGACCAGCTCTTCCCGCGACATCGCGTCCAGTTCGGCCTCGGTCGGTTCAGCCGGGGTCGCGGCCGCGGAATGCTTGTCCAGGCCACCCATCTCGTTTTGCTCCTGTTCGCTCATGACTAGGTCCCTTCCGAAGAGGACGTGACCGGACGCCCTCCATGGCCACGCAAGCTACCGCCTCCGGGTGCTGACCCGGTCACGTCCGGGAACCGATCCAGATCGCCGCACCCACGACAGCGACGATGCCGATGGTCCACATGGCCAGGCCTTCGGTGGCGGGACCGAAGCCGCCCAGGCCCCAGCCGCCCGGCGATTTCGCCTCGGCCGCGTCCTTCACGTAGGCGATGATGTCGCGCTTCTCCTCCGACGAGAGCTGCCGGTCGGAGAATTTCGGCATGTTCTGCGGGCCGGTGACCATGGCGGTCCACAGCTGGGCCTCGGAGGCCGGCTCCAGCGGCGGGGCGAACTTGCCCGAGGACAGCGCACCGCCGCGACCGGTGAAGTTGTGGCAGGACGCGCAGTTCATGCGGAACAGCTCACTACCCCGGCCGATATCGTCACCCCGCAGCGATTCGCCGGCGACCTCTCCGTTCGCGTCGCGCGGCACGGTCGGGCCACCGCCGTTGGCGGCCACATAGGCGCCGAGGGCATCGGTCTGGTGCGCGTCGAACTTCGGTGGTTTGCGTTCGGCCTGCGCCTCGTTACGGGTCATCGGCATCCGGCCCGAGGAGACCTGGAAGTACACGGCTGCCTCACCGACACCGATCAGGCTGGGACCACGGTCGGCCACACCCTGCAGGTTCGCGCCGTGGCAGGTGACGCAGGAGGTCTCGTAGAGCTGCTGACCCTCACGGATCAGCGCCACCGAATCCTCGTTCGCCGTCGCGACCTGAGGTTCGGGGGTGAGCGCCGAGGCGAGGAAACCGGCCCCGACGAGACCCACCATGAGCGCGAGGCCGCCCGCTATCCGTCGACGGACGCGGCGCTGCCTGCGCTTCTTGCTGGCCTCGCCGTGCCCACCGCTGGCGGGCGCTGGCGCTGTCGGGGGCGATGAACTCATCTGTGTCCCTTTGGAGTAGACGGAACCTGGTGGGCTGTATTGGGCTCCGGTGTCACCGGACGAAGTAGATCGTGGCGAACAGCCCGATCCAGACGATGTCGACGAAGTGCCAGTAGTAGGACACGACGATCGCGGCGGTCGCCTGGGCGGGCGTGAACTTGCTCATCGCGGTCCGCGCGAGCAGGAACAGGAAGGCGATCAGACCGCCGATGACGTGCAGGCCGTGGAACCCGGTGGTGATGTAGAACACCGACCCGTAGGAGCTGCCGGAGATCGACGTCCCCTCGGCCACCAGGTGGTAGTACTCGTAGCCCTGCCCACATACGAAGAAGGCACCCATGAAGAAGGTGACGACGTACCAGCGGCGCAGCCCGAACACATCACCGCGTTCGGCCGCGAACACACCCATCTGGCAGGTGAACGACGAGGCGATCAGCACCGCGGTGACCGGGATGGCCAGCTTCATGTTCAGCTCGGTCGGCGGCATCGGCCACTCGGGCGCCTGACTTCGCGCGACGAAGTACATCGCGAAGAGGCCGGCGAAGAACATCAGCTCGCTGGACAGCCAGATGATGGTACCGACGCTGACCATGTTGGGCCGGTTCAGCGAATGCACACGCTGGGTTATGGCCGATCCTGAGGTACCTACTGCGGTCGTCACGGGGGTAAGTATGACTCTTCGTAGTACGACAGTCGAAGTCGGGTTCCAAACTCGATCACCCGTGTCGTGATCGACCGGCTCCGTGCGTCTCTCACTGCGGTCCGGCGTGTCGGCCGGGCCGCGCCGGGGCGGACCCCGCGAACAGCGCGGATGACGTGGTGCGGGGTACGGGGTAGTGCGCGGTTTAGGGTGTGCACAACCGTTCGGTCACAGATATCGGTGCGACGAGGAGATTGAGATGAGCGTGCGCAGCTGGCCCCTGATGCTCGGGGCGCTCGCCGACGGACAGGACCTCACCGCGGACGATACGACCTGGGTGATCGATGAGATCTTCACCGACAACTCCACCTCGGCGCAGATCGCCGCGTTCGGGGTGGCCATGAAGATCAAGGGCCCCACTCCGGTGGAGCTGGCGGGGATGGCCCGCGGCATGCTCGGGCACGCGCGATTGGTGAAGATCGACGGCGACGCGGTGGACATCGTCGGTACCGGCGGTGACCGCTCGGGGTCGGTGAACATCTCCACCATGTCCTCGGTCGTGGTCGCGGCCGCCGGTATTCCGGTGGTCAAGCACGGCAACCGGGCCGCTTCCTCCAAGAGCGGCGGCGCCGATGTACTCGAGGCGCTGGGGGTGAAGCTCGCGCTCGGGCCCGAATCGGTCGCGCACTGTGTGCGCGAACTGGGTATCGGTTTCTGTTTCGCACCGCTGTTCCATTCCGGTCTGCGTTTCGCCGGGCCGGCCCGTAAGGAGATCGGGATCCCGACCGTGTTCAACGTGCTGGGTCCGCTGACCAATCCGGCGCAGCCGCGTGCGGGTCTGGTGGGCTGCGCGTTCGACGACCTGCTGGAGACCATCGCCGGGGTGTTCGCCGATCGGGGCGCCGGGGCGCTGGTGGTGCGCGGCCGCGACGGACTCGACGAGATCACCACCTCCGATGTCACCGATGTGTACGTGGTGGCCGACGGCGTCGTCCGGGAAGCGGTGATCGATCCGACCCGCCTCGGGATCGCCAGGGTAGACCTGGACGAGCTGCGCGGGGGCGACGCACAGGTGAACGCCCAGGTGGCCCGGGACGTGTTCGCGGGTGTTCCCGGGGCGGTCCGGGACGCCGTACTCGTGAACTCCGCCGCCGCCATCACCGCCTACGATCTGTCGCGCGGGGCGGACGGCGCGGCAGATCTGGACGATCACCTGGCGGCCGGGATCGAACGTGCGGCCACCGCCATCGACAGTGGCGCGGCCGCCGCCCTGCTGGACCGCTGGGCCGCGCTCACCCGGACGCTCGGCGACAACTGATCACCGACGCTCACTCACCGATGGAGAATCCGGCCTCGACGTCGGCACGCGAATACGATTTGAACGCGATATGGGTGACCGTGCGCTGCACGCCCGCGACCTTGTCGATGCGTGCCGTGACCACCTCGGCGACCTCCTCGTGGTCGCGGACGCGCACCAGCGCGATCAGGTCGACGTCGCCGGCGCACGAGTAGACCTCGGCGACCCCCTCGGTATCGGCCACCGCCTGCGCGGTCTCCGGAATACGCCCGTTGTCGGCCTGGATCAGAACGATGGCGGTAATCATGGGAACAGCCTATGCATCCGGACGCCGCCGCAGCGTGGGCCCACGTGGTCCGGCACGGCGGCCGGATGCTCAGCCGCGCTGTTCGCCGTAGGACTCGGCGGCACGTGCGGCTCCCGCCGCGAGATCGGCCGCCTCCGCCCAGCCGATCCAGCGACCCATGCCCCGGGCGGGTTCGGCGTAACCGTCGGTGGTGCGCACGATCCGCACACCGGGACGTTCGAGCCAGCGGGCGATCACCGCGACCTCGTCGGGGGCGGCGCCGAGCAGCGGTGGTGCCGCGAGATCCGCTCCGGCCAGAGGCAGTTCGCCGGTGGACGGCCCCCCGGGCCCGGTGGGGACCACGGTCTGCGCGGCGGCGACGATCCGCTCGACCACCGGCATGGGCGCGATTCCGCGTCCGGCGGTGCCGGCGCCGGCGAGCCGGCCGTGGCGGATCACGGCGAACTCCCACCCGCCGGCACCGTCGGGATGCGCGGCGATCAGTTCGGCCGGGCGGGCCACGGCGGCCAGCCGCTGGGTGCGGCGCAGCGCGCGGATGACGGCGGCGGTCCGGTCGCGTAACCGTGCCGCGGATTCGTATTGCGCTCCGGCCGCGTATTCCTCGATCCTGGTCAGCAGCGCGCGGACCGCGGCGTCGTCGGCTCCGGCGAACAATGCGCGTGCGGCCGCCGGAGCGGCAGCGTAGGCCGTGGACGCCTGGGGGGTGCCGGTGGCGGCCGGGCAACCGCCCACGACTTCGGTCGGGCAGGAGTGCAGCGCGGTCCGGGCCAAACGAGTCGTGCAGGTGCGTAGACCGCAGTACTCGGCCAGGGTGGCGGCGATATCGGCGGCCGCGGCCCGGGAGTGGAACGGCCCCACGGCCGGGCCGCCGGGCTCACGGACCAGCGTCAACCTCGGAAAGGCTTCGGCGGTGAGCGTGATCCACCAGGCCCGCTTGGGGAATTTGGAACGCCGGTTGTAGGGCGGGGCGTGCGCGGCCAGCAGCCGCAGCTCCCGGACGCCGGCTTCCAGCCCGTGCGCACACACCACATGATCGACGCGGGTGGCCAGGCGCACCATCTCCCTGATCCGCCCGCGGGTCTCCGATCCGGTGAAGTAGCTGCGCACGCGGCGGCGCAGGTTCACCGCCGTCCCTATATAGAGCACCTCGTCCGAGGGACCCCGGAACAGATAGACACCGGGCGCGGCGGGCAACTCGACGGCCAGGGCACGTTTGGCCCGCTGCCCGGCGGTGACCTCGGGCAGGTAGTCGATCAGTTCGGTGAGACTGTGCACCCCCTGGTTACCCACCCGCCCGATCAGCGCGTGCAGTACATCCACGGTGGCACGGGCATCGTCGAGGGCACGGTGGGTAGGAGTGGTGCTCGCCCCGAGTAGCCGGGCCAGGACGCCGAGCCGGACCGACGGTGCCTCGTCGCGGCCGAGCACCCGCCGGGCGAGCCGCACCGTGCACACCACCTGGGCGCGCGGCCACGGAGTGTCACAGCGGACCGCGGCGGCCTTCAGGAAACCCATATCGAAGCGGGCATTGTGGGCGACCAGCACCGCGCCGGCCGCGAACTCCAGGAATCCGGGCAGCACGGCCTCGATCGGCGGGGCCGCCCGCACCATCGCGGTGGTGATACCGGTGACCTGCACGACCGCGGGCGGGATGGATCGGCCCGGGTCGACAAGGGTCGCGAATTCACCGAGTATCTCGCCGCCGCGCACCTTCACCGCACCGATTTCGGTGATCGCGTCCGTCGCCGGGCTGGTACCGGTGGTTTCCAGGTCCACGACCACGAAGGTGGTGTCGTAGAGCGGAGTGTCGAGCTGGTCGAACGCCAGTTGCCGGGCGGGCAACGGAGCGGGTTCGGGCACGGCGGCAGGGTAATAGGAGGGTCCGACAGATTCCCGATACAGAACTGTTGTCCATGATCTTGGTTCCGGTATCGAACCCGTCCGTGTTCCCCGCCTGCACCCCGGTCACCACTAAAGTGTGCGGCAGCTCACAGTCGATGTCGATTAGCTATCCAATTGCGGAATCCCGGCGAAAATGGTCGATCGGCCCAAAACATGGATTCACCGGCAGAGCAAACCTGCACCTCCGTCCCAACCGGGCCGGCACCCAGAAAGCGACATCCGCCCGCTCGAGCTGCGGAAAATCGATGAAACGAACTCCGATCCAGCGACCGATCGATACGTCCAGCGATCCATGTCCCCCGCCCGTACGTAACCTCGGCGCAATCGGCCGGCATCCTGTGATGTCCCTCGCACAATTTGCCAGCCGAAAGCTGCGCTGCGCATATTTATCGCGGGTCGGGGCTTTACAAACGACCGTGATCTGTTCGTAATCTTTTCGAGACCTCGCGGAGTTCGGCGTGCCATCGGCGGTGCGACCGGGCGGGGAGATCGGAAGGACCGCATCATGGCGTTCAACACCGTCAAGCGACAGGCACGGCGCGTAGCCGTAACCGGAGCCGTCGGCGCTGCCACCCTGGGCGCATTCCTGCTCCCCGCCGCACCGGCCGCCGCGCAGCCGGTCACCCTCGACGGCGTCGGCACGTTCGAGGTGCCCAACGAGATCCCGATCCCCGCGGGCATCCCCGGCATCCAGGCGCCCCATTCCCCCGCGGCCCCGCCGTTCGTCACCCCGATCAAGACCGTCGGCGATATCGCGCTCGACGCCGCCCTCTCGAAGGTCGGCGCTCCGTACGTCTACGGCGCGGCCGGCCCGAACGCCTTCGACTGCTCCGGTCTGGTGCAGTGGTCGTACAGACAGGCCGGACGCGAACTACCGCGCACCAGCGACGCGCAACTCGCCTCGGGCGCGCCCATCTCGATCGGCGACCTCCGGCCCGGCGACGTGGTGTCGTTCTACGGCGGCGGGCACTCCGGCCTGTACGCGGGCGACGGCAATGTCGTCCACGCCTCCACCGCCGGCTCGCCGGTGGCCGTCGCACCCATCTCCTCCATGCCGTTCGCCGGCGCGCGACGCTACTGATCACAGCCCGTGGAGTGTCCGGTACGACCACCCGCCGACCGGAATCAGCGGCGAGCGTGACTGTTTCGCGGCGTGCTGGACACCCCCGGGGCCGTTCCGTAATCTAATCGAGACCTTTACGGGGCGTATCGCACAGAGCGTCATATGAGAGCGGGGCACGGCAGGCTGTGGCAGCACATCGACGGCGGGAACTGCGTCGGCCGGATCGGCGCGGGCCCGGCCACAGCCGGGACCGGCACACCACCCGCACAGCTCTGGCGGCCGGCCTCCTCGCAGCGGCTCTCTACGGCGGTGGCCCGGCGGGCGCCGACCCGGCCCCCGCGCCGACCTCCGCGACCGAGGCCGTCCAGCAGATGATCGACCTGTCCCGGCAGGCCGAACAACTCAATCAGCAGGCCCTCACCGCCCAGACCGATCTCGACGCGAAACTGGCCGTCCAGCGCGACGCCGACGCCAAGGTGGCCGCGGCCGGCGTCGCTGTCGACGCCGCCCGCGCCGAAGTCGCCCGCTACCGGCCGATGATCGATCGCACCGCCATCGCGGCCTACCAGGGCGCCCGGACCAATCGGCTGTTCTCGGTCCTGGTCAGTGATTCCCCGCAGCAGCTGCTCGACCAGATGTCCACCCTCGACGTGGTCGCCACCCAGACCTCCGACCAGCTGAAGCAGTACAAGCGGGCGACCGACGCCGCCACCGCAGCGCAGTCGGCGGCCCGCGCGGCCGCCGATACCGCACGCGCCGCCGCCGATCAGGCCGATACCGTCCGCGGCGATGTACAGCGCAAACAAACCGATCTGCAGAACGCCGTCGCCCAGGTGATCGAGGTCTGGGGATCCCTGTCGACCACCGACCGGACGGCGCTGGCCGGATCTCCCTTCCCGCCCGGATTCGACCGGGACAGCCTGCTGCGCGATCTCGTACCCGGCAACGGCACCAGCGCCCTGGCCGCCGGTCTCACCCGAGTCGGCGATCCGTACGTCTGGGGCGCCACCGGACCCGACCAGTTCGACTGCTCCGGCCTCGTGCAATGGGCGTTCAAACAGGTCGGCAAAGATGTGCCCCGGACCAGTTCGGCCCAGGCCGCCTACGGCACCCCCGTCGACCGCGACGAACTGCAACCGGGCGATGTCGTGTTCTTCTACGACGACATCTCCCATGTCGGCATCTACGCCGGCAACGGCCTCATGCTGCACGCATCCACCTTCGGTGTCCCGGTAGCCGTCGCACCCATGGATTCCACGCCCTACCACTCCGCCCGGCGCTACTGACACCCGGAGCGACGCCGCCGACCGCGCGCCAATACTGTGGATCGTATGGCTCGAACTCTGCTGGTTACCAATGATTTCCCGCCGCGGCCGGGAGGTATCCAGTCGTATCTGCAGGCGCTGGCCGGACAGCTGCCCCCGGACGATCTGGTCGTCTACGCACCCCGCTGGCGCGGTGACAGCCACACCCGATTCGACGCGAAACAACCCTTTCAGGTCGTCCGCCACCCCACCACGCTGATGCTGCCCACCCCCGCGGTCCTCCGGCGCGCCCGGAAAGTGCTGCGTGCCGAGGGCTGCGAAACGGTCTGGTTCGGTGCCGCCGCCCCGCTGGCCCTGCTGGCCGCTCCGCTGCGCCGGGCCGGCGCCCACCGGGTCCTGGCCAGCACCCACGGCCACGAGGTCGGTTGGTCGATGCTGCCGGCGGCCCGCCGAGCACTGCGGATCATCGGGAACGACACCGATGTGGTCACCTACGTCAGCAAATACACCCGCCGCCGGTTCGCTGCGGCATTCGGGCCGGACGCCGCGCTCGAATACCTACCGCCCGGAGTGGACACCGAGACCTTCCGCCCCGATCCGGCCGCCCGCGCCGAACTGCGCGAACGATACGGACTCGGCGACCGGCCGACCGTCCTGTGCCTGTCGCGGCTGGTCCCGCGCAAAGGACAGGACGTTCTGCTGATCGCCATGCACCGGATCAAGGAACGAATCCCCGGTGCCGTCCTCGTGATCGCGGGCAGCGGGCCCTACGAAGACAAACTGCGCGGCTTCGCCGACGCCCTCGGCCTCGGCGACGATGTGGTGTTCACCGGGCGGGTGCCCGCAGCCGAACTCGCCGCCCACCACACCCTCGCCGACGTGTTCGCCATGCCCGCCCGCACTCGCGGCGCCGGCCTCGACGTGGAAGGTCTCGGCATCGTCTACCTGGAGGCCTCGGCCTCGGGCGTTCCGGTGGTCGCCGGGACCTCGGGCGGCGCCCCGGAAACCGTGCTGGACGGGAAAACCGGGCGAGTAGTGGACGGCCGCCGCGCCGACCACGTCGCCGACGCGATCGCCGATATCCTCGCCGACCGCGACGCGGCCGCCGAAATGGGCGCGGCGGGACGCGCCTTCGTGGAACGGCAATGGCGCTGGGACTCGCTGGGAGCCCGGCTGCGGCAGCTGTTGTAATTTGCGGCGCCCCCGGCACCGCGGGGTCGGGACCCTATTAACCCCGGCCACGAATGGCGACCGTTCGGAGGAGACGGAAGGCAGGTGGGCCGGTTCGCCGAGTGGGAAGTGAAACCGCCGGTGAAGGTGTCGAGCCGTCGGCACGTCTCCGCTACCCGGCCGAGGCCCGTGAGCCGCAAAGCCGAGCCCTCGACCTCACTGCACAACGCGAACAGGCGCACCTGCGCCTCTCCTCCCGTACCGGTACAGCAGGTCTCGGTGCCCCGGCCATCCGCCTCGGACATGCCGACCGAGACATCGATCGCCTACGTGACCCCCGAGTCGAGTTCTACGAGACACCTGAAAGGGTTGAGGCCCGTCTCGCCGTTCAGGCCTCGAAAGCGCATGAGCCGAAGGCTCGAGTCTCGAGGCCTGAACAACTTCGCCAGGTGGTCG
>NZ_JBSFDZ010000067.1:0-16893 GCF_053594175.1 Nocardia sp. NPDC001965 | reverse complement strand
GGTCGGGGCCCTCGTGACCCCGGTTCTTCACTCCTGCGCTCCTCCGCTTCGCTCCCCCGCTCCGTCGCTCCAGAACCGGGGCGGGCCCCGACCACAGCGGCTGACACTTCGGAGTAGAGGGAACTTACGAGTGGAGGGGCGCTTTCGTCACGCCGGATAAAGTTCGCCCCGGGCCGGGCCACCACGTTTCGCCCGGGCGTGGCCGTGCGCGACCCGTGGATGTGCTCCGACGCACTTCACCGTCGAACCGGACCCGGCCCCTGCGGGGTGCCGACGTGCGGTATCGCGGGCACTCAGCCTTGCGGGACGGCGACCGCATCGGTGACGAAGACCAGCGTCTCGTTCGGCTTCACCCCGTTGCCGCCGGCTCCGTAGCCCAGCTCGGGCGGGATGATCAGCAACCGGCGGGCACCCTGCTGGACTCCTTCGAGTCCCTGTTCCCAGCCGGGGATGACCATACCGTCGCCCAGGGTGAGTTCGAAGGGCTCGCCGCGGTCGAACGAGGAGTCCAGCTGTTCCTTGTCCGACCAGGTGACCAGCGCGTAGTTCATGGTGAGCTGCTGGCCGGGGGCGGCCCCGGGACCCGACCCCGGGACCAGATCCTTGGTCACGAGCTGCTTGGGCGGGTCGCAATCGTCGGGGATGGTGATCTGCGGAACTTCACCGAAACCGCCCTTCACCTCGATATCGTCGGCCCCGCATTCGCGGCCTTTGGATTCGGTGGCCCCGCCCTGCGCCTGGGCACCGGACGAATCGGCCGCGGTGGAGGTGGTCGCCGTGTTGTCCGTGTCGTCGGAGCCGCACGCGGTGAGGCCGATGGCGGCCGCCGCGACGGCGGTGACAGCGATGATCCTGCCGATTGTCTGCATGCGCCGTACCCTACCGCCGGGCGGCCGGCGGCCGGGGCGCCGGAGTGGGGCCGCGGCAGGTGGGACGGGATCTCGGCCGGCCTTTCTCCGGGCGGTCCCGGGGACACCGGTTTCCGCTCCGTTGTGCGGGTACAGCGGGAGCAGGAGCAGAGAAGTTCCGCCGGTCGCCTTCCCGGGAACCGGGGGCAGCGTGGCACACCTCCAGCTATCGTGGTGACAATCCCCACCGGGGGTGCGGCGGCCCGGCGCGACCACGACCTCCAGGAGGTTAAGCGTATGACGCAGTTGGCGAGTGCAGGCGGGGACACCGGCGCCGACAATGTGAGCGGCCGCGGTGGTGAATCCGTCGCGCCCCGGCCCTATGTGCTGTCGGCGGCGCCGGGACCGTTGGGTCCCGAGGAGCTCGAAGCCCTGGACGCGTGGTGGCGGGCGGCCAACTATCTGGCGGTCGGGCAGATATATCTGATGGCGAATCCCCTGGTTCGCCAACCGCTGGCACCCGAGCACATCAAACCCCGGCTGCTCGGGCACTTCGGCACCGTTCCGGGGCTGAATCTGGTGTGGGTGCACGCGAATCGCGCGATCCTGGCACGCGATCTGAACGCGGTGTTCGTCGCCGGCCCGGGACACGGCGGCCCGGGCCCCAATGCCTGCGCCTGGCTGGAGGGCACCTACTCCGAGCTGTACAGTTATATCCCCCGTGACGGTGAGGGAATGCGCGCCCTGTTCGCCCAGTTCTCCTTTCCCGGAGGGGTTCCCAGTCATTGCGCCCCGGAGACGCCGGGCTCGTTCCATGAGGGCGGTGAGCTGGGATATTCACTGTTGCACGCGTTCGGGGCCGCGCTGGACAACCCGGATCTCACCGTGTTCTGCGTGGTCGGGGACGGTGAGGCCGAAACCGGCCCGTTGGCGGGGAGCTGGCACTGCAACAAATTCCTCAACCCGGCGCGCGACGGCGCGGTCGTCCCGATCCTGGCCCTCAACCAGTACAAGATCGCGAATCCGACTCTGCTGGCCCGTATTCCCCAGGGCGAGCTGATCTCCCTGCTGCAGGGTTACGGCTACGAGCCACTGATCGTCGCCGGCGACGATCCGGCCCGGGTGCACCAGGACATGGCCGCGGCCATGGATGCCTGTCTGGAGCGGATCGCGCAGATCCAGCGTGCCGCGCGGGACGGCAGCGACACGACACGGCCGCATTGGCCGATGATCGTATTGCGCACCCCGAAGGGTTGGACCGGGCCGCCGATCGTGGACGGTGAACCGGTCGAGGGCACCTTCCGGGCACATCAGGTGCCGTTACCGGCCGCCCGCGACAACGCGGCGCACCGGGCCGTACTCGAAGAATGGCTGCGTTCCTACCGGCCCGAGGAATTGTTCGACGAATCCGGCGCGCCGGTCTCGGAGCTGTGCCGCCTGGTCCCGGCCGGCGGGCGGCGGATGAGCGCGAATCCGGTGGCCAACGGTGGCGCGCTGGTCCGCGATCTGCGGCTGCCCGACTGGCGGCGTCACGCGGTGGACGTGCCCGGCCCCGGTGCCACCGCACACGAGGCGACCAGGGTGCTGGGCGGCTGGCTGCGCGCGGTGACCGCGGACAATCCGGACAACTTCCTGACCTTCGCTCCGGACGAGCTGGCCAGCAATCGGTTGCAGGACATCCTGGAGGTCACCGGCCGGAAGTGGCAGGCCGAGATCGGGGTGTACGACGAGAAACTGGATCGCAGCGGCCGGGTGATCGAGGTGCTGTCCGAGCATATGTGCCAGGGCCTGCTCGAGGGTTATCTCCTGACCGGCCGGCACGGCGTTTTCACCTGCTACGAGGCGTTCGTGCACATCGTGGACGCCATGTTCAATCAGCACGCCAAATGGCTGGACGCGAGCGCGGCGGTACCGTGGCGGCAGCCGCTGCCGAGCCTGAACTATCTGTTGTCCTCCCATGTGTGGCGCCAGGATCACAACGGTTTCACCCACCAGGACCCCGGCTTCCTCGATGTGGTGCTGAACAAGAAACCCGAGATCGTCCGGGTGTACCTGCCGCCGGACGCGAACACACTGCTGTCGGTGTACGACCACTGTCTGCGCTCACGCCACTATGTGAACGTGGTGGTGGCCGGTAAACAACCGCAACCCGATTGGCTGCCCGCCACCGAGGCGGCCCTGCACTGCGCGCGCGGTATCGGCATCTGGGACTGGGCCGGGCAGCGTGACGAGCCGGCCACCACCCCGGATGTGGTTCTCGCCTGCGCGGGCGATGTCCCGACCCTGGAAACTCTTGCCGCCGCGGCGATCCTGCGCGAGGAACTCCCGTGGCTGCGGGTGCGGGTGGTGAACGTGGTCGATCTGATGCGGCTGCTCCCGGCCGATGAACATCCACACGGGCTACCGGACAGCGAATTCGACACCCTGTTCACCCGCGATTCCCCGGTGATCTTCGCCTTCCACGGCTATCCGTGGCTGATCCACCGGCTCACCTATCGCCGCACCAACCATTCGGGCATGCATGTGCGGGGATACCGGGAACGCGGCACCACCACGACGCCCTTCGATATGGTCATGCTCAACGATCTCGACCGGTATCACCTGGTGATGGACGTGATAGACCGGGTGCCGGCGCTACGGCAGCAGGCAGCCGGGCTTCGCCAGCGCATGGTCGACGCCCGGCTGCGGGCCCGGACCTGGACACGGGAACACGGTGCCGATATCCCCGAGGTGGCGAACTGGCGCTGGCCCGGCCGATAGGTATCCGAGAAACGACCGCACCGGGATCCGGAGGTTCCGGCGCCGAATGATGGCGGCGGAGTGGGCGAGCCCGGCACCGACACGGCCACATTCGAGGACGAACCCACAGCGGGTTTGCCACCCGCCTGCCTCACCGGTTCGGAACAGTCGCGGGCACTCCTGTCGCCCGCGCCGATCCGGCCGGGCGTCGAGCGCCGTCAACCGGACTATCTCCGGATCGGTTGCGGCCTCGAGTATCTGCGTGCGGACAGTCCGCGCCTACTGCGCGACCGTGGTCCGGGTCGGAAGAGGTCGCCGGCGCCACGGGAATAAGCCCTGGGTATCGAGGCTCTGGATCGGCTCATACCAGGAGGACCCCGGTCGCGGGTGCACGGGACGGTGTTCACGGGGCCGTCCCCGGGAGTCCGAGCCGCTCGACCTCCGGCTGTAGCCCGCTCCCATACTGGACGACCCAACTTTTCCCACCAATGGGAAATGCATGGACGCTTATTCAAACACTCGTGTACCGTACCGTTGTATAGCGGCACATAGAACTACGGACCCACATACATCGACTCACCGTAGACGTTCTAATGCCGGAACAGAACGGAGCACGCCATGACCATCGCCCGCAACTTCGGATTCGTGAAGAGAATCGCCGCCGCCGCCGTGCTGGCCGGAGCGCTCGCCGCGATCCCCGCCACCGTCGCCCCGCAGCTGGCCTTCGCCGATACGCCCGGCCACAGCAGCCGTGACGATTCCCATCCGGGCAAGGGCAGCTACGGCGATACCCACGACCTCCCCAGCGACCCCAGCAACCGCAGCGAGCCGGTGCACGCGATCCCGGCCGAGCGCAGCTTCACCTATGACAACGACCAGGGCGGCTACCTGGACATCTGTGCCTACAAGCCGTACTACTACGCCTGCCGGTGATATCGGCGCCGCGCGATCACTGCCCGTCGGGCAGGCGCGGCGTACGCCGCCGGTTCCGGGGACGGCCGGCGGCGGTAACGCGTTCGGCGTCCACCGCCCCGGCGAGGTGGACCGGAATATGGTCCGGGATCTGCCGGCGGGAGCCGATCAGTAGCTTCTGCCGGATGCTGGCGACCTGCGCGTCCACCGTCCGCACCGAACTGCCACGCCGCTGCGCGATGGCACTGTTCGGCCAGCCCGCGGCGGCCAGGATCGCGACCTCGCGTTCGGCCGGCGAGAGATCGTCCCAGCGTGAATCGGCCGGTTCACCATGATCTACCGGTGTGTCCGCCACGATCGGACGCACCGGCCAGCGGCGACGCAGGTACTCCCGTACCGCGTCGCCACCGGGGCGGAATTGTCCGCCCCGCTGCTCGGCAGCGGCGAAATCCGCCGGACCGACGATCACCGTCGCGACCTCGGTCGCGCGGTGTACGCCGAGCACCACCATCGGCACCCGCTCGATACATATCCCCATCGTGCGGTGGCAGGCCCGGAAAACCCCGACCAGCCAAGCCAGTTCGGTGGCACGGATGCGGATGGCCGCCGCGGCACCCAACGCGGCGGGATCCCCGGCGAGCACCTGGGTCAGCACGAGCATGCACACCGCTACCGCCCACGAGGTCATCCAGGTGTCACGCCCCGAACCCAATTCGGATACCGCCGCGTGGGCCGGTTCCAGTGCGGCGGCCGGATCGGCCGAGCGCGCCAGCGCCAGCGTGCGCGCCACCCCGGCCCACAGGGCGGCCGACGAGGACTCCGAGGCCAGCGAGCGCTCCAGATGCCGGCGGGTCATCCGGTCGGCCAACTCCGGATCACCCAGCATGGAGGCCGCGAGCGCGGCGAAGATCTGACCGCGCTCGAGCCCGACCCGGTCACCCTGTGCGGTGAACTTGCTACCGGCCCGCTCCAGCACAGTGATGGCCCCGGGGTCCATCCGGAACAGCATGAGTTCCAGCCCCCAGATCCATTCGACCGACGCCGGCAGGTCCAGATCGGCTTCCGGCGTATCCCGCCAGTTCGGGCCACCCGGCCCGCCCGGTGCGCGGCCGGCGACACATTCGTCGAGCAAGGCGGCGGCCCGATCGGCTTCGCCCTGCCACAGGTAATACCAGCCGAGCAGTGCGGTGGCCCGGATGTGATGTTCGGTGGTCCCACCGCCGCGGGTGACCGCGAGAGCCTCGGCGGTGAGCCTGGTCAGTGCCCGGCTACCACCTTTGATGAACGGCACCCAGACCGACAGCAGTACCGACGCCGTCTCCAGGCCGACCATCGCCTCCTCGGGATCGGCGAGCCCGGTTTCGATTCCCATCAGGATGTCGTCCCAGGAAGTGCGCGCCCATTCGAGCCAGGACCGTTCGCGCGGCCCGTACCAGAGCGACCGGGCCGCTACCACTCGATCCCGGTGGTAGCGGCGATGCCGGGCGGCCATCCGGCCCGCCTCGGCCGGTTCCCGGCGCAGGCGGTCGCCGGCGAACACGCGCACGCTCTCCACCAGATACCAGCGCACACTCGTCTCGGTACGGAAGGTCGAGACCAGGGAGCGCTCGGCCAACCGCTGCAGCAGTGGAGCCACCAGTTCGGCGGGCAGTGCGTCGTCCGCGCAGACCGCGACGACCGCGGGCAGCTCGACCCCGTTGCGCTGCGGCGTCACCCCGTCGGTTTCATACCCGGGCGCGAATACCGACATCCGTTGCAGAAGTAACTGTTCATCGGTCGCGCACAGGTCGAAAGACCAGGCGATCACGTCGTAGACCCCGCGATGCCGCCGCTCGGTGCCCGCCCGCGCGCTCTGCGCCCACTGCATCCGCTGGTCGGCGGCGTCACCGGTGAGTTCGGCCAGCACCATGGCGGGCGGCTGGTGCCGCAACCGGGCCGCGGCGAGCCGGATGAAGAGCGGGTTGTGCTCGACCCGGTGGCAGATCCGGCGGACGACCGCGAGTTGCGCCGGATCATCGGATACCGGGCAGCCGGTGAACTCGGCACGCTGCCGGAACAGTTGCAGCGATTCGAACGACGACAGCGGCGGTACGGCGAGTATGTACTCGTCGGCCCAGCCGATGGGTTCGCGGCTGGTGGCGAGCACGGTCAGTCCGGGGGTGGTCGCGAGCAGGTCGATCACCGCGCGCCCGGCGGCCGCCAGCACGTGCTCACAACTGTCCAGTACCAGGATCGCGTGCTCGGCCAGCGCGCCGGCCCGGGGTCCCACCCCGACATCCAGCGCATCGGGATCGCTGATATCGGTGCGCACCACCGAGCGCAGGACGTTCTCCGCGGAATCGCCACAATCGCGTTCGAGTTCGGCCAGGCGCGCCCAGTACACGGGCCGGCCGGGATCGGCGCGGCTGATCCGCCGCATCGCCTCGGCGGCCAGCCTCGTCTTACCGATTCCGCCCTGGCCGATCAACGTGACCAGCCGAGCGGTACCCGAGGACAACAGGTCGTGCAGGCGTGCGAGTTCCCGCATCCGACCGAAGAACTCGGTCGCCGGTACGGCCGGGGCCGCGCCGTCCGGGTAGATCACCGCCATGACAACGTAAATTAGTGCACGTCGTGATGGGCCGTCCGGCGAACCCGGTCATTTCACGGGCAGCCCGCTCCGGTACGCATCGTGACGCTCAGCACATCACGCAGGCCTGCTGGCGGTAGTGCATCTGGACCACCGCGCTGTCGAAGGTCAGCACGTCCACCAGTTGCAGCCCGCTCGTATCGACCGGCGACCGGAACAGCGGGACCCCGCCGCCCAGCAGCAGCGGATGCACGAAGAGCCGGAACTCGTCGATGAGGTCGTGGGCCATGAACGAGCGGGCGGTTTCGGCGCCGCCGAACAGCACCATGTCCTGCCCCGCCGCTCTGCGCTGCCGGATCTCCTCGATCGGGTCCGGTCCGGTGATCCGGGTGTTCCACGACGGGTTACGCAGGGTGCGGGATACGACGAGTTTGGGCGCGGCGCGCCAGAATCGCGCGAATTCGACATAGAACGGGGAAACCGGGGCCAGATCCGCGGTGGGCCAGAAGGCCGACAGGATCTCGTAGGTTCGCCGCCCGTACAGCAGCAGATCGGCTCTGCGGAGTTCATCCAGGTATTCGGTACAGAGTTCCTCGTCGACGACCGGCCAGTGGACCGCCTCGTCGGGTCCCTCCGCGAACCCGTCGAGTGATATCTGCATCCACAGTGTCACGCTTCCCATTCCAGCCTCATCTACCGCGTCAGGTGCCAAGAAGCAGATTCTGCACCCGCACCGGGCCGCGCGCATCCGTAGAAAGGAGGAAAGTTACCTAAGTAGCTGTCAGCCGTGAGGTTGATCGGCGAATGGAAGAGCCGCCGTCGAATGTACCGTCATCCGGCGCAACACCGCTCGATCCGTTCCCAACGCGGGGAACCCGGCGCGGATCCGTACGCCGGTTCAGGTCTCCGCGGGCAGATCGGCGAGTTCGCTGTCGCTGTCGATGTAGTGCGCGACGAACTTGTTCACCAACTCCGCGGCGGCCTTACCGGGCAGCGTGCGGGCGAGCTGTAGCTGCGTGGTCAATTCGGCCAGGTCGGAGGCTTCCTGCTCGGAATCCCGGTACTTCTGCCAGGCCGTGCGGTGGAACAGGTCGACGAAGCGGCGGGCCATTCGATCGCTGTCGGCGCGGATCCGTTCGAGTTCGCCCAGTACCTCGGCCTCGGGGACCCCGGCGGCGGCGAGCTGCTCCGATATGCGGATGAGCTGCCGGTCAGCGGGCCGATAGGTGGCGGCGTCCACCGGCTCGTAGAGTCCGGCCGCGACTATCCGGGCCAGCCCGTTGGGCACGGCGGCGTAACGTTCCTGCAGTTCGGTGGCGGGAATGGCATCGGCCGGCGGGACCGACTCGCCCGCGGACGGTTCATCGGATTCCACACCGCCCAGTAGCGGTCCGACACCCAGGATATCGCCGAGATCGTCCCCACGATCCCAGGCTTTCAGCAGCTCTTTGATCCCGTTCAGCTTGATTCCGCGATCGAGCAACCTGCTGATCGTGCGCACCCGATTGAGGTGATCTGGACTGTAATAACCCGTCCGCCCTTTGACCTGCGGCGGGGGCAGGACCCCCCGTTCGTGATAAACCCGCAGGCTGCGCACGGTCGTGCCGGCGGCCCGCGCCAGTTCATCGATCGTGTACTCCACACCAGCAGCCATATAACAAGGAAACCACAAAGGCGCCGAGACGACCCGTGCCGGACACGACCGAAAGGTCCGATTCAGCCGGTGTGGGGGTGGGATTCGCTAGTTGGTCGAGCTCGGACCAACGGCCCGTTGGGTATGTGTGCGACGCTCGTCTTCGGACATACCGCCCCATACTCCGTACGGTTCCCCGACCGCCAGCGCGTAGCTGCGGCACCGGTCGAGCACCGGACAGGTATCGCAGATCTGCTTGGCTCGCCGCACTCGGGCTGCTCTGGCCCGGCCCCGCTCGCCTTCGGGATGGAAGAACACAGTGGACTCCAGGCCGCGGCAGGACCCGTTCAGCTGCCAGTCCCATGCTTCGGCCGCCGGGCGCCGAGACTGGATCACGGTGGACATACACAACTCCTCTGCCCGCAATTCTGTGGTGCCAGCGTAGTTACTCCCCATTTCTGGGAATCGGTGTCGAGTCGGCCGCGCGGCCTTCCCGACAGTGGCGAACATCAGACCTGCCCGGACCGCGGAAACCGTCCTATGCTGCGAGGATGAGTGAGCTACCCGGCGCGCGGATCACCGTCGAGCAGCGCGATCGCGCACTGCGGGAGCTCGCCGACCATCTGGGCTCGGGCCTGCTGACACTCACCGAATACGAAGAGCGGACCGCCGCCGTCACCGCCGCCCGGACCACCCCCGAACTCGCGGCGCTGTTCACCGATCTCCCGGCCGCCGCGGCATCACCAGGACAGCGGGAAACTGCCGATCCCGCAATCGGTTTCGCGATACTGGCCGGCGGCTCCGCGGCCTTTGCGCTGGTTCTCGCGCTGGTGTTCGGCGGCTGGCTGTGGTTGCTGCTGCTGGTGATCGTCCTGGTCTCCGCGCCCCTGGTACCGGCCGTGGTCCGGCGCCGCCGGGTGACCGGTCAGCCGTAACCTCACCAACGGGTATGCGGGCGAACGCTGTTCGCCAGATCGACCAACCGGTAACGATGCAGACGTCCCGGCGCGGTCCGGGCCAGCGCACGCAGCCGTGACTCCAGCCCGCTCTTGAGCCCGGCCACTGTCAGCGGGTAGCCCAGCAGTGTGGCGTCGGCCGAGGCGGGCCGCATCCGGGACTTCAGCCATTCCAGCGCGGCCCCGACCACCACCACCTGCATCTGCAGTGCACGTGGCTCGTCGGTGAGTTCCAGCCGGGAAGCAGCCTCGCGCAGATCGATCTCGGTGATCTCCCGATGCGGCCGCGACACCAGCAGCAAGCTGCCCGTCATCCGGGCGGTGCCGTGGTGACGGGAGGTGACCGGTACCCCGTCCAGAACCTGTACCGCCTGCAACAGTTCGCCGTCGGCGGCCAGCCGCCTGGCCAGTCCGAACGCCGCGCTGACCACGCCGTGATTGGTCTGCCAGACCAGCCGGTAGAACTCCTCCGCGGCGGTGTGCCAGCGATCGGAATCACCGGGATCGGCCAGGGTCTGCAGAACGAGTTCGGCGGTGGCGGCCAGGGCCAGGGCCGGAGCCAGCTCACCGGGCAGCATGGTGTGCACTTCGTCGAAATGCAGGTAGGCGCTCTCGTAGTGTCCGTCCAGCAGATCGCTCACGCCGGTGAACCATTCGACGCGCCAATCGGTCACGGTACTGGGGCGCAACGCGTCCAGCAGGGCGAGCGCGGGCCCCCGCTCACCCAGATCGAGATGGGCACGAACGGCGGCCAGCGCTCCCTCGACTTCGAACGTCTCCGGCGCGTCGATGGTGCCGGCCGCGATCCGCTCGGTGGTCTGGCGCAACGCGTCCAGGGTCTGCCGGGCATCGCCGTGCAGCAGCGGGCTCAGCAGCTGAACGCTGGGGTCGTCGGCGTCGATCAGCGGAATGGGCAGCGTGGCCACGACCGCGGCGGCGTCGAGACCGAGCCTGCGATGCCCGCCGTCGACCATCCCGTCGGTTTGACCGATCAAGGTGTCTATACCGAAATCGCCGCGCAGTGAACCGAATTCGACCGAAGCCTGGGGATGCTCCCGACCGGAGTCGGCGGCGAGCACCACTCGCAACACACCGGCCAGTTGGCAGTACATCGCATAGGTGGACGGGAAACGCCGGCTCGGATCCGTATGTGTCGCACGGACCAGCAGCCGGTGCAGGCACGGGTAGCGCCGCAGCAGCGGGTACTCGTCCGGTGTCGGCATCTCGGTGCGGTAGTTGCCGTGAGAGTCCTTGCGCAGGTCCAGGATGAGCGCTGCCAGGGTGCGCCCGGCCGCGTAGACATCGGTGGCCACCGTCGGGCCGGTCTCGATGATCTCCGGCGCCTGATAGCCGGGAGTGCCGTAGATACTCCCGTAGGACTCCATCGCCGCGACGGCGCCGAGGTCGATCAGCTTGACCTCGTCGTCGGTCACCATGATGTTGTCCGGTTTGAGGTCGTTGTAGGCCAGGCCGAACGAGTGCAGGTAGTCGAGGGCCGGCAGCACCTCCATCATGTAGGCGATGGTCTCGGCCACCGGAATACGGTCCGATCCGGCCATGTCCAGCATCTTCTTCAGCGATCGCCCGCCGACGTACTCCATGACGATATAGCCGTCGGCCACTTCACGCTGCGAGCGGTGCTTGACGAAGTTGTAGATCTTGACCACGCCGGGATGAGTTATCTCGGAGAGGAATTGGCGTTCGGCGAGCGCGACGACGTGGGCCTCGAAGTCCTGCGGGTTCTGCAGTCCCTTGAGCACGACCCAGCGGTCGCTCACATTGGTATCGACGGCCAGGTAGATCCAGCCCAGGCCACCGTGCGCCAGACAGCCCTTGACCACGTATTGTTCGGCCACGACCTCGCCCGCGGACAGGGCGGGCAGATAGTTGTAGGCCGATCCGCATTTCTCGCACTCCCCCGCCACGGCGCCGGGCCCCGCCGGACCGGACCGGCCGTTGGGCGCCTGACACTTCCAGCAGAAGCGTTTGTGCTCGGGTACCACCGGATCGGCGAGCACCGCCGTGGCCGGATCGACCGGATCCACCCGCGGCAGGGCTACCAGGCCGGCACCCAGCCGGCGCACGCTGGGCCGCGAGCGGGCATTGCGCCCGGAGGGCATTTCGTCTTCGAAGCCCGCGAACGGGTCGGGATCGTCGAAACCGTCCTCGTCATCGCCGAGCAGGAGTTCGTCGAGGTCGTCGTCCTCGTCGTCGGGCCCGGCCAGACTGTTGAGCCGGGCGATATCGTCGCCGGTCAATGCCGCGATGGCCCGGTCGAAATCCGACAGGTCCGGTGGTGCGGGCGGAGCGTCGGACACCGGGGGTGCCGCCACCGAGGGCACCGACCCCACGCTCACCGGCACGAACACGCCCGACTGGCTGGGCACCGATGCGGCGTCGGTGGCACTGCGCGGCTCGGCGGGACCGGATTCGGCGAGCAATTCCTCGGCGGCGCGGGTCAGATCCGATTCCGAGGCGGGACGGCGCACGCTCTCGCTGCTGTTGGTGCGCAGGGTCGACCAGGTGTGCGCGCCCCGCCGAGGCATTTCCGCACCCCGGACGCGCCGCTTCGACCAGGGCGGCGGGAGCGGACGCTCGGACGAGGTGGGTTGCTCTGGCATGCACGACCTCTCAAAACCCGTGGAAGAACAGAGAGAGTCTATTGTGATCCCGCGCCACCGGCACGGAAGAGCGAACATTCCCTTCTCTGGGAATGCGAAATACCCCGGGTTTGCTACCCGGGGTATTTCACGGCACAGCGTCCGCGTGACTACTTGTCCTCCGGTTCGTCGAGAATACGAACCGTGTCACCGGGCTCCTCCGCCGCCGGCGCCGCACCAGCGGTCACCGCGGTCCGTTCGGTGGTGAGCTCGCCGACCCGCTTACGGGCCAGGAACCAACCGCCGACCAGCGCCGGAACACCGACCACCAGCATCGCGATCACCGCCGCCCGCTGTTCGATCTCCTCGCTGAACAGCATCAGCAGCACGACGCCGACCAGGAACGCCAGGGTGGCGTAGCTGGTGTAGGGCGCGCCGGGCAGCCGGAACTTGGGCCGGGTGACCTTACCGTCGCGAGACCACTTGAACAGCTGGAGCTGGCACAGAACGATCGCGGTCCACGAGAAGATGGTGCCCAGCGCCGAGACGTTCAGCACGATCTCGAACGCCTTGTCGGGAACGACGGCGTTCAGTCCGACACCCACCAGCGCGATGGCCCCGGTGGCGAGGATGCCGACATAGGGAACACCGGTGCTGGACATCCGGGACGCGATCTTGGGCGCACTACCGTTCATCGACATCGAGCGCAGGATGCGGCCGGTCGAGTAGAGGCCGGCGTTCAGGCTGGAGAACGCGGCGGTCAGCACCACCAGGTTCATGACCGAACCGGCGCCGTCGATACCGATCTTGGAGAAGAAGGTGACGAACGGGCTCTCGCCGGACTTGAACACGGTGTAGGGCAGCAGCAGGCCGAGCAGGACGAGCGAACCGACGTAGAACAGCGCGATCCGGGCGATCACCGAGTTGATGGCACGCGGCATGATCTTCTCGGGGTTCTCCGCTTCACCGGCGGCCGTACCGACAAGTTCCACTGCGGCATAGGCAAAGACAACACCAGTGGTCACGACGACCAGGGGCAGCAGGCCGGAGGGGAACAGACCACCGTTGTCGGAGATAACGCTGAAGCCGGTGGAGTTGCCCTCGATATCGAAGCGGCCGGCCAGGAAGACGGTGCCGATGATCAGGAAGGCGACCAGCGCGACGACCTTGATCAGCGCGGCCCAGAACTCCAGTTCACCGAACCACTTCACCGAGACCATGTTGATCGCCAGCACGATGGCCAGGGCGATCAGCGCGATAGTCCACTGCGGTATCACCTCGAAGGCGCCCCAGAAGTGGACATAGGTGGCGATCGCGGTGATATCCACGATGCCGGTCATGCACCAGTGGAAGAAGTACATCCAGCCGACCGCGAAGGCCAGCTTCTCACCGTAGAACTCACGAGCGTAGGAAACGAAGGACCCGGACGACGGACGGTGCAGGACCAGCTCGCCCAGGGCGCGCAGAATGAAGAATACGAAGATGCCGCAGATGGCGTAGACCAGGAACAGGCCGGGTCCGGCTTCGTGCAGCCGGCTGCCGGCGCCGAGGAACAGGCCCGTTCCGATGGCGCCACCGATAGCGATCATCTGGAGCTGCCGGGGGCGCAGCGACTTGTGGTAGCCCGCGTCTTCGGCGTGCAGACTCTCCGTCGGCGCCGCCTGTCCCCGAGGCTCTTGAACTGTTGTCATCGTGTTGCCTTTCGAGTGGCGCAGATCATGTCTGCGAGCAATGTACCGCTAGTTAGCGGCACGATCAATAGGGGGCCGCTGTGTGTAACACAGTGGAAACCAGCAGGTTTGAGCAAAACGCGAGGTCGGCAGCACTGTAAGTGCCATTGATCGAGCCGCTGAACGTCGATACGCTGGACACGTCAATTGCGTAGGGAGCATCGAGATGGCCTGGTTCGAACGCGAGTTCATCGCCGTCCCCGAGACCGGTAAGAAACAACTCGTCTACAAGTGGCCGGATGTGAACATCCGGCGATACTCCCGCGCCATAGTCAATGCCGACCAAACGGCACTGTTCGTGAAATCCGGCCAGGTCCTGGGCGCGCTTGGTCCGGGGCGGCATCGGATCGACGCCGACGAGCTCCCCGTCCTCGGTGCGCTGGTGGACACCCTGACCGGTGGCAACCTGTATCGCGCCGAGCTCTACTTCGTCTCCACCCGCGAATTCGCCGGGATCAAGTTCGGCGGCCGCCTGGCCGATATCGCCGACCCGGTCAGCGAGCAGATCGTCACCCTGCGTGTTTTCGGTGAGTTCGCGTTGAGTGTCCGTGACGCCGGGCAACTGATCACCTCGCTGGCCGGCAGTACGGATCTGCACGATCCGGCCGGGATCGAATCGTGGAGCGCCGATCTACTGCTCAAAGCGATGAAGGTCGCGGTGACCCAGGGTGTTTCACAGGGCGAATGGCCGGTATTGGGCTTGTCCGGCCTGTTGCCCGTCATCGAGCAGGCGGTGGTGCGCCAGACCAATACCGCGCTCTACGAATACGGCCTGCGAATCCCCCGGCTGGGCAATTTCGATATCACGCTGGCGCCCGAGGACGCCGATCGACTCAAACGGCTCGCCAAGGATGTCACCTACATCAGGCTCGCCGGAGATTTCCGGCAGTACGCCGCTGGAGAGATGGCCTTGGGCGCGGGCCAGGGGCTGGCGTCGGGGCACGGCCACGACGGTGGCGGCTTCCTGGGCGCGGCATTGGGTATCAACGCGCTGCAGCAATCCGGTCCCGCTGCCGCCGGATATTCCCCGCCCGCGCCGGGATCACCCTGGCAGCAGCACCAGCAGCAGCCCCGGGAGGCGCGTGACCCGGCGGCGCTCCCGCCACCGGCGAAACCGGCCGAACTGGGCCCCGCGGCGGTCGACAACCCGATCTGCGCTGCCTGCGCCACCGTGAATCCGCCGGGCGCCAAGTTCTGTGTCGAATGCGGCAACCCCTTCGCCCCCGCCGCGCCGCCCCGCTGCCGGGAATGTGACGCCGAGCTGCTGCCCACGGCCAGGTTCTGCGCCTCCTGCGGAACGCGCAGCCACCACACCTGAGCAGCCCTCCACCCCAGCGCGATCAGTTCCTCGTTCGCGCCCCGCCCGGTCCGCGATATCCGCCCCGCACCCGGCTCCGCTACCCGGCGGGCTCATCCCGCCGGGTGAGCCCGCCGGGTGCGATGCCCGTCCGGTACGGACGGATGTCCGGCCGGTGTGGATGTCCCGCCCGGTGCGGAACCTCCGGCCACCGCGCGGGCTTCGCATACGGCAGTGGCCGCCCGGCTCGCACCGGACGGCCACCCGTACTCGCTCACCCTCAGGCGACGATGCCGGACTCCGCACTGCCCGCCAGGCTCCGCACCTGCCGTGCCGCCACCGACAGGGTGGCCAGATCGTGCCGGGACACCCCGAAGATCTCGGTGAGCGCGGCACGCGCCCGGATCAGGCGCGACCGATTGGTCTGCTCCCAGTAGTCCAGCTTCTCCGTCACCGGATCCTCGGGATCGGTGGCCGTGGCGATATCCAGCGTCAGCAATCGCAGCGATTCGTACAGATCGTCGCGCAACGCCAGCCGCGCCAGACCGGCCCAGCGCTGATCATGGTCCAGATCGCCTACCGCACTGATCAGCCGGGTGATCTCCAGATGCGCGTTGAGCGCGAAATAGAGTTCGGCGATCTCCCGTGAATCCCGTTCCGCGATATCGGCGATATCCAGCACGTCGAGCAACGGGAAGAGATGGATGAGGCGATAGACCTCGGAGGCGAGATCGGCCGGCGCACCCTGTTCGGTCGCCTCGGTGGCATGCGCCGCGACCCGTTCGGCGAGCGGTTCGGGCAACCAGCCGGGCACGCGGTCGGCCAGGGCGTGCACGCCTTCGCGGTAGCGGGCGATATCCGCGCCGATGGCGATCGGCTGCGGGCGGTTCAGCAGCAGCCAGCGCGCGGCCCGTTCCAGCGTGCGATTGGACTCCAGCTCGAGCTGATCACGCACCGAGGTCGGCATCTCAGCCGTGCGGATCCGCTGCCACAGCTCCCGCAATCCGAAGATCTCGACCGCCGCCGTGAACGCGCGGACCGCGTCGTCGGTGGTGGCACCGATCTCCTCGGACAACCGGAACGCGAAAGTGGCGCCGCCGAAATCGACCATCTCGTTGACGACCACGGTGGCCACGATCTCGCGCCGCAGCGGGTGGCGGGTGATGGCGCCGGCGAAACGATCCCGCAACGGGGTCGGGAAATAGTCCGGCAGCACCGCGGTGAACGTGGGACTGTCGGGCAGGTCACCGTGCAGCAGATCGGATTTCAGCGCCAGCTTCACATGAGCGATCATCGTGGCCAGTTCAGGCGAGGTGAGCCCGGCCCCGACGGCTATCCGGCGGTCCATCTCGGCATCGGTGGGCAGCGCCTCGAGCTGCCGGTCCACCCCGCGACGTGTCTCCAGTTCGGTGAGCAGCCGCCGGTGCACCGCACCGCGCTGTCCCGCTCCCGAACGCGACAACCCGATCCGGAAGTTCTGCGAGATATTGTCGCGCAATACCAGTTCGGCTACTTCGTCGGTCATTTCGGCGAGCAGCGGATTGCGATCCTCGATTGCGAGTTCACCCGCCGACACCACACCGTCGAGCAGAACCTTGATGTTCACCTC
>NZ_JBSFDZ010000066.1:0-17135 GCF_053594175.1 Nocardia sp. NPDC001965 | reverse complement strand
TCCGAAAACCCAGCAAAACAAATCGCCAGCTGGAATTTAGCTGACTTAAATGTTCGGCCCTCCACACGGGGGTATGAAGAACCGAAACCAAATTACCCGGGGGGGACACCCCCCATACACAAGTCGTTCGACCCGCTATGCAAACTTTGAGATGTGGCTGTGTGTCGAGTCCGTGTGAGCGTCTATGCGCTCTCTGTACTCCGCCTGCTCTGCCTGCTGTGCTCCCATCGTGGAAGCAAGTGCGGTAGGACTACAAACGCGCTGTGAAAATCGGGCCCGGTCGATTTGTGTGCGAGTAGCTATGAAATCGCTGTGCGAGTGCTATCCGCTCTGTAATCGCTGTATGCGTCATGCGACAATCATACAACACAGCCGCGCCTCTATACGAATCCTATGCGGATTCTATGCGCGGCGTGTCGGTCTATACGCGTTCTATCCTGCTCTATGGAGTTGTGCGCGCGGGTCATTCTGGTGGAGTACGTCCATCGTTGCTCCGGCGCGATGGCTGTGTATCATCAGCCAACCGTGCTGTAGCTGGGCGTGTACACACCAGCCTTCGTCTCTTGCGCGGTCTATCACCATCTGTAGAAATGTTCCCTCGTCGCCGGCGCTTGGCGTGCACTCGATCGTGCCTTGCCCCCGGCGCTGGCGCAGGTGGTCGATCATATCGTCCGCCTTGCGCGCCAGCGCCGCCCGGTGCTCCGTGATGCTACTCGGTGTCGGCTGATTTCTTTCGCCGAACCACCTTGCGTTCCTGAGCGAGGAACGCCACGACGTTCTTTCGCGGGTATTTGATCGCGACACCTTTACCCTCCTGTGATGCGATCCTGCGCAACAGTTTCGTTACGCCGTCCGTGTCGGGGGTCTCTACGTCGATACCCTGCTCCGTCTCGAACGACTGCCGGAATGCCTTCATCAGTGGATGGTCGTCCGGCACTACGAACTTGCGGCTTCCGAACGTGTCCTCGGCGGCCGGTTTGATGGCCCCGAATGTCACCTCGGCCAGTGTAGCCGCGGTGGCCGCATCGGAGGAGTGGTCGGACGCTGAGGACTTCGTATTGTCCTCGGGCGTCGTTACCGGTGCGAGCGGGCGGGGCGGTTGCTGGCCGGGCACAGCGCTGGGGGCCGCGGCTGCTTTAGCGTTCAACGTGGATCCTCCGTAGTGAGTGTGTGGAACGGATGGGAAGCAGCATAGCATTCGATAGAGCGTGCATAGGACTCGCATAGAGCTTTTTTAGATGAACTTCGGCCGGTCAATCCATCCATGGCAGCTTGTGTTGCTGGGATACATACCAGTCGGGCCGGTAGGTGTCGCCGGGTACAGCGCCGGCGGGCAGTGAGAACACCGTGCGGTGCCACGTGCTACCGGCGTTGCAGTCGTCGCACTCGGTCGGGTGGTAGCGCTTGCCAGCGCCGCCCCAGTTGAGTACGTGGCTGTGTGTCTGCCAGCTGAGCCAGTCGTCGGTACCGATGCTGGATCGTAGACCGTGGAACTTGCGCTGCTCGGTAACCAGCGGTTCTAGGTGCGGCACAGCGCGTAGAGCTGTGGCCGCGTGGGCGTGGTTGCTGGAAAAGCCTCGGGTGCGGCCGGTGGCCCACGTGTCGCCGGTCAAGGCGAAGTACACGCCGGATTGCAGGTACATCAGCGCGTCGAACTCTTCCACCTTCCACTGGCCCAGGCCCCGGCCGATCGGCAGGTCCAACGGGACTTCGGAAAAGATGCCGTCTGTCTCTACCGCGATCATCCGGTCCGGCGCCTGCATCATGGCGTCGTAGACCACGGCCCGGGTGTAGCTGGTGATGTATCCGGCCCACCTGAGCTGATGCCAGTGCGGCCCGGTCCGGGTCTCGGCGTCCCAGCCCACCCGTTGCGCCAGCTTGCCGTAGATGGACGTGTAGCCGGTCTTGGCGACCTCGGCGGCGGGGTGGCCCTGGTCCTGCCATTCCAGCCGCTTGCCGTGCAGATCGGCCAGAAATGCGAATGGCCGGCGCCCGTCATCTGCGAAGTACACCGACTCGAGGATCTCGAGCGACGCGGGCTGGTGGCGCAGGATCGCGTTGACCTCCGGTCCCCATACCCAGTCCTGAACGACGTTGGGGTAGAACAGCGCTCCGGACCGTGTGCGCAGGGGTAGCGGGTTGAAGCCGGTACGCTGCCCCTTGGTGTCGATATACCGGACTCGGTGAACCGAGAACGGCGGCACCTGTACCCCCTGCTCTGGCCGGGTGTCGTGGTCAAACGAGTCGGTCAGAGCAGGGGCGGTGGCAAGCGCCGTGGGGTAGGCGCTGACCAAGTCGTAGTAGTAGGACGTGGCCCCGTAGAGCCCGGTCCGCAGCGTCTCGAACCGTCCGCCCTTGTAGGCGTACTGCGCGATGCGGGTGATGTCGTGCGGGTCCACCTCGGGCCGGTAGTCGCGGATATCGTGCGCGGCCAGCAGCGCCGAGGCGATCGACCCGGGCCCGTGCCACGATTTGAGCGGCAATCCCAGGTGGTCGATGATCAGCTCGCGCAACAGCGTCATCAGCTCGCACAGCAACCGCAGCTCCACGCGCATGTACGGCCGGATCTCGGTCTCGAGGTGTCGCAGATCGAAGTTCCCGCGGTTGGCCTTGCCCGCTTCCAGCTGGGCGAGCACGTCGTCGGCGGGGGTGAGGAACGACGTGACGGCGGGGATGAACCCGCCGCGCCCGCCCCCGCCGAAGAACGAACACACGTCGAACACGATCACGGTGGTATCGCGCTGGCGGATCGAGAACCATTTGCCCGATATCCATTGGAGTTTGAACGACTCCCACGACACCCATTGCCCGGTCAATAACCGCCGCAATCGGTTCTCCGGAATGTCGCGAATCATCATGTTCACGTCGTAGGAAATGCCGAATCCGACCTTGATATGGGACGGATATTTGCGTTCCAAATCAATCAGGAATTGCAGGCATTCGGCGCTGGTGAGTAATTCGCTATTTATTTCTTCCGAGACCGAACCACCGTCCGACGCGCCGAGCAGCACGTACGATTGCCGATGGCTTTTTTCCGGCGTCACGCCTTCCCCGTCGATCGCGAGGAACTTCCTTTGGTGGTACGGGAGTTTGCGTCGGCGGTGCTGGCGGTCGCCCACTTGGTACACCAGGGAGTCGTGGAACGTCTCGCTGCTGGGGCTGATCTGGAACGCGTCCGCCATCAGGCCCAACAGGGGCTTTGGGGAGGTCGAAATAGACTCCGGGTTCGTGCTCGGGGGCCCCTCCGATGGACTCGAGGAAGCCGGGCCCGCCGGTGCCGTCGGCGGTCGAGTAGGGCTCGTACCGCTCTCTGAACTCATCCCAGAAAGCCCCCTCATCCTCTCCGACACCAGACAGTTCCCTCTCTACGTCATCGCGCGTGATTTCGTTCTCGAGGTAATCGGCAATGAGCGCGCGGTGTAGCGGGGACAGCTCATCGGGTATATCTCCGCCGCCGGTCGTCATGCGGCCCGATCCGGGTCGGGGGCGGCGTAGTCGGTCAGTGCCCGGCGCAAGATCTCGGAAAGGTTGTCTCCGCGTTGCTCGGCGCGGGTAGAAGCCTTGTCCCACAACGGATCATCACACCGGAAAGATCGCTTCGGGGTGCCCTTGGTGCTCATGCTTTCTCCTGATCAAGCGGGGTGTCCATACACCCTACGGGGCTGTAGGTAGGTGCCCGTTGGCGGGGCGTATAGACACCCTAGCCGGGCGAACACAGCAGCGACACGCGACGCGCATTGCACGTTTGTAGATGTCTGTACACCCTCACACTGGTTGTGCGGTCGCCTCCAAATACCACCGGACGCACCCTTAGACGCTAACGCCGGATGGCGGGAGGCGACCGCACAACCAGGCCACAGAGGAGAGGACAGCCCGCGCATGCCGGGAGAGCCCGAGATCGAGGTAGAGACGACGGTGACCGTGGACGACACCGGCACCGGTGACACCGAGTCGTCGTCGGCCGTTGAGGGTGCTGCAACCGAGCACGTCATAGACGCCGCGGTGGAATCCGGCGTGGCCGCGGACAAGGCATCCACCAGCGCGCACGACGCGGCGGATAGCGAGTTTCGCGCGGAGATGGCCGCCGACAACGCCGAGCAGGCCGCCGAGGCCGCGACCACGGCGGTCAGCGAGACGGCCCAGCTCGTGGCCGCCGTCCAGGAGCTGACCCAGACCAATGCCGCGATGCTGGCGCATATGCAGGCCGGTCAGTCCGCCGATACCGCCGCCGCGATCCTGCCCGCCGGTGATCTGGATCCGGAGGTCGATATCGCTCCGGAAAACCCGCATTGGCTCGCGCGGCGTTGGGGCGGTGGCCTTTTCGGCAAGAAGGGGGATAGGTCGTGACCTTCGCCGATGTGCCGATCACCGGCATTGCGTTCTCCGACGGCATCACCGACGGCCTGGACTCGCCCGACGATCCGGAGTTCGAATCCGCGCCGGGCGAGATGGCCGGCGCCCAGGCTGATACTCCTCCGGGCCGCGAGCATCACTCGATCCTGGACACCCCGCAGGCGCCGCCGAGCACGGGCAGCAAGAAGCCCTCGCCGCTGTGCAAACAGCTGACCGAGATGTACGTGATGGCCGGGACCGGCCTGTTCATGGTGGATCCGCAGATCGGGTCCGTGGTGATCGGGCAGGCCGAGACGTGCGCGGCATCGCTGGATGCGCTGGCGAAGAAGGACCCGCGGGTCAAACGCGCGTTGGAGTCCATGTTGGCCACCGGCGCCTGGTCCGGGGTGATCGCGGCGCACCTGCCGATCGTGGTCGCGGTCGGCACCAAGTACGTTCCGGAGCTTAAGCGCCGGTATATGGACCAGACGGGTTCCGCTGCCGCGTGACCGCGCCCGAGACCACCACCGACTACGGGGACATTGCCGGGGTACCACTGGTGCCCTGGGAATCGTTCGTGCCCCGGTTCCGGTGGCGGCAGGGCGAGCACGTGGCGCTGATCGGGCCGACCGGCAGCGGTAAGACGCACGCGGCGTTCTGGCTGCTGCCGATGCGCGACTACGTGTGCATCCTGGCGACCAAGCCGAAAGACGAGAGTCTGGATCGGTTCGGCAAGAAGAACGGATATCGCAAGCTCAAGGAGTGGGGGACGCTCTCCGCGGTCCGGTATCCGCGGCGCATCCTGTGGCCCGACGCGCGCCAGCTCGACGCCGCCCCGAAGCAGGCCGCGGCGTTCGCCGCGGCGCTGAACCGCATCTACACCGTCGGTGGCTGGACGGTCTACATCGATGAGCTCTGGTTCCTGTGCCATCAGCTGGGGCTGACCCGGGCGGTGAAGGTGTATCTCCAGCAGGCCCGGTCTATCGGGATCTCGCTGGTGGTCGCGTCCCAGCGGCCCGCGTGGATTCCTGTCGAGGTATTCGACCAGTCCACCCATTTGTTTTTCTGGCGCGATAACGATGAACGCAATCTGAATCGTATGGCCGGTATCGGATGGCTTTCGGCGAACACCATCCGCGAGGCAATCGCGAACCTTCCGCAATATCACGTGCTGTATGTGAATACGCGGACGGGAGAAATGATGATCACCCGAATGCCACCCCCACCGGAGAAAGGCCAGAAATGAAATTGAATATCGGCCTGCTCGGATTCCTCACGTTCGCGTGCTACGCGATCATCTTCGGATTCCTCCAGCGGACCATCACGTCCCGGTACCCCGACAGCCAGGTCTCCAAGGCCCTGGCATACATCAACTGAGGAAGGCGACACCATGCCGAATGCGCTCATGAGCGGTACCACCTCCGGCGGCACCGCGGCCGGTACCGGGTCGAACTCCGGTGCGCCCGCACCGATCGCCGCGAAATCGTTCGTGCGCTCCAGCCTCGAGCACCGGGAGCCCTCCGGTATCGACAAGTCGCTCCAGATCTCGAGCAGCGACCAGGACCTGGGCGCGTTCCCGATCCCGGCGTACGGCTTCCTGCGGCACGTCTACCTGCTGGTGACCGTGGCCGGTGGCGCCGGCGCATCCACCTTCAGCGCGGATGCCCCGTGGAACCTGCTGAAGAACATCGTCATCCAGGAGCCCAACGGCGCCACCATCAGCCAGTTCAACTCGGGCTATGACCTGTACCTGGCGAACAAGTACGGCGGCTACAAGGGCTTCAACGACCCGAAGGCGAAGCCCGATTTCGCGACGGTCACTTCCGGCGGCGGCATGACGTTCATGCTGCGGATCCCCTTGGAACTGTCCAACCGGACCGCGCTCGGCTCGCTGCCCAACCAGAACGCCGCGGCCGCGTTCCAGTTGCGCGCCACCCTGTCGGCCGCCTCCACGGTCTACAGCTCGGCCCCGGCGACCACCCTGCCGACCGTGCGCGTGCGGGTGATCACCGAAGCCTGGGATCAGCCCGCGCTGTCCTCGGACGGGTCGGCCAACGCGACCACCCCGCCGGCGCTCAACACCACCCAGTACTGGTCCAAGCAGATCTATCCGGTGGTCGCGGGCACCAACATGATCCGGCTGACCCGGGTGGGTAACTACTTGCGCAACCTCGGATTCGTCTACCGCGACGCCACCGGCGCCCGGGTCTCGTTCGCGTCGAACAGCTTCGCCGCCCCGGCGCAGATCTTTTTCGACACCCGGCCGATCGACACGATCGAGCAGATCATCTGGCGATCGACGATGGCCGAGCGCTACGGCTACTCGGGCACCTACGACGCCGTGAACGGGCTGGACAACGGCGTGTGGTGGTACGACTTCTGCCACGAGTTCGACGGCCGCGTGGGCTCGGAACTCAACGACCAGTGGCTCCCGACCCTGGCCAGCACCCGACTCGAGTTGCAGGGCAACTTCGGCGTCGCGGGCACTCTCGAGGTCCTGACCAACGACGTGTCCGTCGCGGGCAACGTCTTCCAGGCGTAGGGGGCCCGACATGGAAGCAACCACCATCTCCGGGCGCGTGGATCTGCCCATCACCACCGGCCTCATCGTGCTCGCCGCGGTGGCCGGTCTGGTGCTGCTGGGCAAGCTCGAGGTTTCCGTGGGCTGACCGGCCCGCATCCATCGCTTCATCCACCCAGGACATAGAGAGGAAGGCACCATGCCCAACATCGATTGGAAGTGGTTGATCATCGGCATCCTGATCGGCGTGTTCGGCGTCCCGTTCGTGCAGGCCAAGCTCGGCGGGGCCCGCGGCCCGATCGCCCAGAACCGGGCATGAGCGAGTCCCGGCCGGGCAGCGACCCGGCACAGCAGTTGCGGTACCTGGCGGGGGTGACCGCGCTGGCGCTGACCGTCGCCGACGTGGGCGCCATCCTCGCCCTGGTGCTGCTCGGCCGGGAATTCAGCGCGGCGGTGACCACCGGGCTCGGATTCGTCGGCGCCATCACCGCGACCCTGTTCGTCTACAGCGGCCTGGGCGGTCAGCTCGCGCAGGTGCACAAGCAGGTCAACGGCAACCTCTCGCGCGAGGTCGAGCGGGCCGACGCGGTAATCGGCGAACTCGCCCGGCTGGCCGGGCTGCTGCCCGGTGCCGTGCTGCTGCCGCCCGGCGTCCTGCCCGATCCGCCCGGCCGCCCCGACGCCCCGACAGAAGAGAAGGCATAGCCATGCAGACCAAAACGATTCTCGACATTCTCGGGGCGATCGTGGTTGTCGCCCTGGTTACGACCGTGGTCACCTCCGCCCAGTCGGCGGCCGTGATCGGTGCTTTCGGAGATGCGTTCTCCGGCAGCATCAAAGCCGCGATGGGCAAGTGACATGCTGGGCGGCCTGCTAGACCGCCTGCTGGGCAAGAAGCCGCCCCCGGCCGCGCCGGGGGCCGCGACGCCCGAGCAGTTCATGATGCCGGTCGGGCTCGACGAAGCACACAGCTTCGTGGAGCCGGGCCCGGAGGAGTACGCACCCAAACCCACCTATGGCGCGAATCCGTTCGCGCCGAAGGTGGGCACGGACCTGCCCGCGATCCGGCACCAAGACACGATCATGATCCACCGGATCGGCCCGGAACCCGACCGCCACCCGTCGGGGTATTACGAGGACCGCAACTCCGCGAACATCCTTCGGTCGCGCTACAACGAGCTGAACCAGTCGGTTCCGTGGCAAGAATCCACCGCGGCCATCGGGGATGTGTATCAGCCGTGGGAGCACACCCCGCGCTCGCCGCGGCCGACCTCCACGCAATCGCCCTCGACTCACCGGTTCGTGCGGCCGTTCGACCAGCGGTTCGAGAAGCGGCTTTCCGGTGAGTCCGGGTCGGCGGCGGTGCTCGGCCGGGCGTACCCGGTCGGCGGGATGACCGCTATGCCGTCGTGGCGCAACACCGTCCGGATCATGCCCCCGGCCCGCGACACCGAAAACATGGACCTGCCCGCGACCCGGACCGCGGCCGTCACACCGTCGGTCTATGTCTCGCCGCAGGCACCTGCGGAAAGGCGGTGGGGTCTGTGACGGCTCCCGACGCTCCGGCGACCCCGAAGCCCAAGGGCTCTACCTCGGGGCTGTCCAAGCCGGTGATGGGCGTTCCGCTGTGGGGATGGTTCGGCATCGTGGTCGTGGTCGGCGGCGGTATCTACCTGCTGCGGGCCCGCGGCGGGAAACCGGAGGCGCCCGTGGTGGACCCGCTTCCGGCCCCGCCGGCGCCCACGGTCGGCAATATGCCGATGACCAGTGAGGCCACCGAGGTCAGGATTCTGACCAACAATCAGTGGGCGACCGCGGCGAAGAAGTGGCTGATCCAGCACGGCTACGACGCCACCGATTCCGAGGACGCGATCCAGAACTACATCAACAACGAGAAGCTGACCGCCGGTCAGAACGACCTCATCGAGGCCGCGTTGATCGCGATCGGCCCGCTGCCCGATACCCGGGAGGGTGCGGCGCAGCGGGTGTCCCCGCTGCGCACCCCGAAGGACGGAAACCTCCTCGGCCAGTTGCTGTACGGCATCGCGGACTTCGCCCAGCTCGACGAGCCGGGCAACCCGTTCTCCCCGTTCCTGCTGCCGTTCATCAACAACTTCATCGACGGCGGCCCGATCGGCGGAGTGTTCCAGTCGGCCAATGACCTGCTCGGCGGCAACGTCTCGCTGTCCGGGTCCACGCCGAGCGTCTATATCCCGGGCCTCGGTGAGGTCTCGCTCGGCGGATCGGTGAGCAACAACGGCGTGAACGTCTCCGGGTCCATCCCCGGCGGCGGGTCTGTCGGTGTCGGTGTCGGCCCGTCCAGCCACGACACCTACCTGGCGCCCTACATCGTCAAGTCCGGCGACACCCTCTCCTCCATCTCCAAGAAGGTGTACGGGTCCACCGGCGGCGAACAGCTCATCTACTCGGCCAACCTCAGCAAGATTCCGAACCCGTCCAAGCTGGCGGTCGGGGTCGTGCTCCAGATTCCGGCGCCGAACAGCAACGCATAGGAGGGATTTCACCGTGGCGACCAGTACCCGCAGTACCCGCAGCAAGCCCAAGGCCGAAGCGCCGGCCGAATCCGAATCGGGTCCGGTGACCCCGGAAATCGGTCCGGTGCCCGCCCCCGCCGATCCCGCCCCGGCCCCGGCCGACGAGGACCAGGCGCCCGCGGACACCAGCGGCACCGTGGCCGATCTGCTCTCCGATCTCGACCAGGACTGGCCCGTCGACAACATGCTGTACCCGGTCGAGTCCAACGGCCTGCCCGATCTCACCGCCGAGCTGCACGAGTTCGACCGCGCCGACTTCGCGCTGGCGCTGCTGCGCGAGGTGGTCGGCGCCGACCGCTACGACACGGCCCGTCTCGAATTCATGGCCACCGCGAACGACGTCCGGAAGGGACACGACCAGTGAGCGCACCTGTAGGAATCGACCACCCCGGCAGCCTGTTCGATCCGGAGGCACCGATCACCCGGGCCGACATGGACGCGCTGCGTAAGGACATGGCCGCGCTGCGCGAGGACCTGGCCGAAGGTCTGGCCTTCGCCCGGCAGGCACACGGCGTGATCGGCGCACTCGCGCAGGGCGGCGGCGGCCCCATGGGGATGATGCTGCGCAACATGCTCCCCGGTATCGGGGGCTGATGTGGCGACCCTGACGATTCCCCAGATTGCACAGCTGGCGGTGAATGTCGGTGTGCAGAACGGTTCGAACCTCTACACCGCCGCGGCTATCGCGCTGGCGGAATCGTCGGGGCGCACCGACGCCACCAACACCGCCAACGACAACGGCACCGTGGACAAAGGGCTGTGGCAGATCAACAGCGTCCACGACGACAAGATGCCCGGCGCCGATAGGTTCGATCCCGAGGTGAACGCCCAGCTGATGGCGCAGATCTCGGACGGCGGAACGAACTGGTACCCCTGGTCGACCTACAACAACGGCGCCTATGTCGAGTACCTGGCGCAGGTGCAATCGACCCTGGGCGGTACCGCGCTGACCCCGAACGGTGGTCTCGGTGCCGGGACCGGTCCGGGCAACGGCTTGACCTACGAGAACGCCGGGTTCATGGACGATATGGGCGATCTCGCCGACGGGTTCGGATCCGGCCTGGCGGCGGTAGAGAAGTTCTTCGGCCTGATCACGTCGGTGGACGGCTGGATACGCATCCTGAAGGTGTACTGCGGCTGCGTCGCGGTGCTCGGCGGCCTGGTGCTCGTCGTCCGCACCAGTGAGACCGGCAAGCAGATCACCAAGGCCGCGTTGACCGTGGTACCCGGCGGCAAGGCCGTAACCGCGGTCACCAAGACCAAGGTCGCGGCCGACGCGGCGAAAACCGTCAAGCCGGCCCCGGCCGCCGCGGCGAAAACCGTGAAGCCGAAGGCTCCGGCGGCCGCGGCGAAAACCGTCAAGTTGTCCCCGGCCGGTGCGGCATGAGCGCCGGCGCCGATCCCACCGGTGCCCTGGTGGTCGGCACGATCACCGTGGTTGGTCTGGGGACCGCGATCACCGCGAAGAAGGTCAACGCGAAAGCGATCGTGGCGGGCGGCATTCTCGCGCTGTTCCTGTCCGCGCTGGCCAACGCCGACGAGAAGCTCGCGCGCGGATTCGCGGGGCTGATCTTCCTGGGCGCCTGCTACCAGTACCTACCCGATGTCGTGGAGGCGCTCGGATACGGGCGGGGCGGGTCCGGCCGCGATATCGAGCTCGATAAGGCGCGTGCCCGCGAGAGCGAGGTGCGCGGACGCAAGGAAGCCGCGGCGGCCCCGGCCGCGTACCCGGCCCCGGCCGACCCGACGCAACAGGAGGTGTGGACGGCATGAAAAACACTCTCGCCCTGGCGATGATCCTGCTCGGCGCGATGTTGGTCTACAGCGGGTTCAAGGGCTGGACGATCGGCGAGACCATCAAGTTCTTCACCGGCCAGAGCGACGGACCGGCCCCCGAGGAACCCCATCAGGAGTCGGCCAGCCCCGGCGCGCAACCGGCATCCACCCTGCCCGCCGCCGCCCCGCCGGCGCCCGAAACGCTGTCGGCATAGCCCATGGCCGATACAGAGGCGATGGTCCAGGCCGCATTGTCCAAGCAGGGCAGCCCGTACGTCTGGGGTGCTACCGGCCCGATGTCGTTCGACTGCTCCGGGCTGGTGCAGTGGGCCGCGCGTGAGGCCGGTATCAAGATGTCGCGCACCACCTATACGCAGGTGCTCGAGGGTGAGCCGGTGGTCGGCGCACCCCAGCGCGGGGACCTCGTGTTCCCCGATGCCGGACACGTCGGGATCGCCCTGGGCGGCAATCAGATGGTGCACGCCCCAGAGACCGGCGACGTCGTCAAGGTGTCGAACTACTGGACGACCCCGGTCGCTGTCCGCCGCATCGGTGCTAACTCCGGCACGCCCGGGGATACCGCGGTGGATCCGAAATACCAGAGCCGCGGCGGCATGCCCTCGCTCGGTGATCTGCTGCCCGACGGCATCCCCAATCCGTTGGACCTCACGGATGATGTGGCCAATCTGAAAAAGGCTGTGTCGTTTCAATTGGGGCTGCTGAAAAAGCTTTCCGGCGGTATCAAGGCGGTCGGCATGTTCCTGTCTCTGCTGTCCGAGTCCGACGGCTGGGAACGAATCTTGAAAGTCGCTGTAGGCACGCTGTTCTGCTTTATCGGCATCGGGTATATAGCCCGCGATTTCGTTTGGAGGATGATCTAGTGGAAGCCTCATCGCTCGGCCTTACCGCCGGTGTCGCAGTCGTAGCAACCGGCCTCACCGCGTTCTCTACGTTCTGCCCGGGAATGCCCGATGTGCTCAACGACATCGGTTCTCCTTCGGTGCGTAACGCAATGCAGTTCGGCACCAATGCGGCATCACTGGCAACCGTGTCGGTCGGTGTAGTGCTGGCCTATATCACCCGTAGCCCGATGCCATTGGTATTCGGTCTCGCGCTCGCATTCGCCGCCACATTCGCCTACGAAATCGCCTTCCGGAGGACCGCATGAGCAACCACCCCGGCGACCCCCGCGCCGACGCTCTCGGAGAGGTACCGTTCGACCACGCCGGCGCCTATCCGCGCCACCAGGTGGTACCGCCCCCGCCCCCGCCGCCGACCGGCAACGAGACCAACTACGTGCCCTATCGCGGCACCGAGCAGCACGGCGTGCGCAACCAGCGCGACCCGCGCGCCGACATCCGGCAGCCCTGGGTGAGCGAGCAACACGCGCTCGACAAGGCCAACGACCAGACGATCACCCCGCGCGATCTCGTGCCGGTGAAGCCGGTACCGGTGACCATCGTGCACACACCGGACCTGCTGAAGCGGCGCCAGGTCCACATGGCCACCTACACCGTGAAACCGGGTACCCCGGTGCTGCTCGCCCCGGCCGATCCGTTCCGTGAGCGCCTGGTGCTCAGCACGGCCCCGGTCGGTGCGTCCGCCGATGTGCGGCTCTACCTCACCGGCGACGCCTACAGCCTCGAGCACTCCGCGTTCCTGTTGCCGTCGGCCGGCGCTCTGGAAACCGAGGTCACCGACGCGATTTACGCGATGGCGGTCGGAGCCGGGAACGCCGAAGGTGCCCGGATCGGCGTGTGGATGGAGACCGTACAGAGCAACGGGGATCCGCTGCTGTGACCGCGGCGATTGGGGGAGGCGGCATGTCGGCCGTCTTCCCGAATCAGCTCCTGACCGGTGTAGGCGGCATCTACAACGGCCACTCCTGCGCGCAAGTGATCCTGCCCCAGCTCAACGAGGAACGCTGGCTCACGCGCATCATCCTGCAAACCACCCTGGTCGCATCCGACCTCATCGGCGGCGCGGGCGGGGCGTACTGGAACACCAGCCTGGTACCGCCGAAACAGGCCCCGTTCTATCTGTTCCTGGGCACTCCGGCGGTCTCCAACCTCATCGATCTCGCGCTCATCGGATCGGTGAACGTGGGCGAATTCCTCTCGCCGGTCAAGGTCCCGCGCCAAACCGAACTGTGGGGAATCTGGGACGGCGTGATAGGTAGCTCGGCCATGAAGTGCCAGGGCACATTCTGTCTGTCGGGGGCGTGACATGGCGTTCTGGCGATACACCGAAGCGGCCCCGGACCTGTCCGGCCTGGCGACCGCATCCGACCTGGCCGCCATCGACGACGCTCAACGCGCGACCTCCGACGCGCTCTCGGCCTACCTCGCCGAACAGAACGCCGGGAACTCCGGCGGAATCGCCATCACCGACGATTTCACCGGCGACGACGACACCCTGCCGACCGAGACGTTCATCCAGGACAGCCAGAACGCCCTCCGCCGCTACCAGGGAAAACTGGCGGTGTGGTCGGCGGCCCTGCCGAACCAGACCCGCGACTACTGGTTCCGCAGCAATATCCCGCTCGAGACCGATGACCAGTCGATAGCGTTCGTGCTCGGCCTGGCCCCGCAGCTCGTGCCCACCGTGGTCTACCTGCGCGGCACCAGCGACGGCAGCGACTTGATCTATATCGCCGTCGGCCCCAACGGCGTGCAGCTCGGCCGCGGAAACTACAACCTCGGCACCCACGACGTGACCCTCACACCGTGGATCACGTCCACGATCGCGGGCATACCGAACGGCGCACGGTTCGAACTGCGCGCGACTGGCACCACATACCGCGTCCACATGAACGGGTCGCCAACGCCGGTAATCGCGCATACCGATGTGTCCGGATATCCGATAGACGCCTCACACCGGTACATAGGCGGAATCATGCTGCTACAGGATGGCATATTCCAGAACAACCGATCGGCATACATCAATTCCATTGCCGCATCGGACATTGCGCTACCGACGTACAACGGCGTCGGATGGGATGTGTACCGGGGCCTGTCTACCGGTCTCACAGTGGCAAACGGTCAATTCGTATTACCGGTAGGAACTTTCACGGTCATACGCGACGCATACGGCGTCGATACAACCAAGGTAGCCACCGAAAGCGGACGCATAGACATCATCTACCCCGGCTGGTATGTGATCTCGTGCCGAATGCATTTCACCTCCGCAGCGTCTCTCTACTGCCCGATCCTCTATGGCAACGCGAATGGTCCCAGCACAGGCACTCAAACCATCCTCCGTATCGGTGGAGATATCCCGAACGAGCCCGACGTACAGGCGTCATGGGTCATATATCTACGCGCTGGCGCTTACGTGAAGCTCGGCGTGAACAACGGATCGGGCGCAAGTAGGACGATCACAGGAGACGCGGCAGGGAACATAACCGTGTTCACCGGCGCACGACTGCACGACCGAATGACCGTGTGACCTGAAGGGAGACAACAGATATGACATGGCGTACAGCTCTCGCACTGGACGACTACCGATCCGCGATCAATGCCCGATTCCCTGGCCGTAGTCGGCTCAGCGACGGCACCATAGGCGACTCGCAACACGCCGGTCAGGGCAGCGACAGCGACCACAACCCGTGGGTCCTGCGCAACGGCGTCGGTGTGGTCCGCGCGTTCGACCTCACGCACGACCCGCGCAACGGCGTCGACTGCTCGCTGCTGTCGGATCTGCTTTTCGCCATGGCACAAGCCGGTGATAGGCGACTCCGTAACGGGGGTTATGTCATATTCGACGGACTGATCACAAACGCTGATTGGGGCGCCTGGCGTCGATACGACGGCAGCAATCCCCACAGTTCGCACATGCACGTCTCGTTCTCGCTCGACGGTTTCGACGATCGCGGCGATTGGTCGCGCGCTCTCCCCGCTGTTGCTCTACCCCCGCAAGAGAGAAATGAGGTGTTCGATATGGCCCAAACGGTTCGATCCAAGGTGGACCCCAGCAAGACCTACGACGCGGGCGAGATGATCGCCTACGCCGACTACCACGCCTTCCACGCGCACCAGCTGGCGGAGCAGGCAGTCAAGGCGATAGCGGACCTGACGGCCACGCTGAAGGCTCAGCAGACCGGCGGGGCGTAGTTGTGCCGGTGGAAGCGTCGGCGGCGGCACGACCGCTCTACAGCCGAAGCGCCGGCCGAATGGTCCTATGCTGTACACGCGGCACCACCGGCCCGGCCGGTACTCGCCCCGTGCGACCACGACCCGGCCCCGCCGATCGCTGCACACCACCTACGGAGCGCGTGAGCTATTCTTGACCGGCACGGTGCAGTAGCGCCGATGAAGTGGACCCGGCAGCCATCCGGACGGTTGACGAGCCGGGTACCGCGCACGATTCGATCATTTTGATATCGGGTATCATGATGATGATCGAACATCCCATGTTCGATCATCTTGATAGCCCAGCCCGCAAAACCGCAGGGCAGCAAGGCCCTGCACAGCGAACGGCCCCGGCGCACACACCGCGCCGGGGCCGTTCGTCTGTCTCGTTACTCCTCCGGGTAGGCCCCGTGCAGGTCTGTGGTGTGCGACCCATCGGTGTGGAAAGCTTCGAATCGCCCGCCGTCGTAACCCTCGACCGCCCGCAGGTACGCGACCGTGACCTCCGGCGGCGGATCAAGCCGCTGTACCTTCGCCATGAGGGCTTCCTCTATCGTCCCGGGCTGCTTCCACCAGGACCGTACCCACGTCGCGGTAGCTTCCGGCACGACATCATCGAGCCGATGCCCCAGACGGGCGCACAGGGCCGCGTGGTGCACCGCGGCGGCCTTCGCCTCGGGCTCCGACAGACCCTGGCACAGCTCGGCAATGAGCTGATGCCACGTGACGTTTCTCGCGCTCATCGGAGGTGCCCGCTGATCCGGCGCTGCGTCGAGGTCCGATCGAGCACGTCCCGCACCTGGTGCGGCTGCATACCCGCGGCCTGGGCGATCAATCCGAGGCGCACACCATCGCTGTACGCCCGCCGGATGCGCACGTCGCGTTCACTCACGGCTTCCTCGATCACCCCCGCCATATCGGCGATCTCATCCAAATGGGTTGTCTCCGTGTCGAAATCGCACGCGGCACCGGCCACGGCAGCCCCGACGATTGTGTCGGCCTCCTCGGCGGTCACCTCGGCGTCCGGAGCCTGCCCGGACGCTGGCATCGCGGCATAGCCGAACCGTGCGGCGTAGGTAGTCGCCAGCGTGAGAGCACCGTCCGCCTGCACGTCGATCGCCCGTTCTATCCGGGCCGCAACATTTTTCAGTGTCGTAGTCATGCGAAAAGTATCGCACAACCCACCCGATCACACATGGCGTATAGAAAACGTATAGAGATGAACGTGATCGAAATGTTATCGAAACGGCGCGCATAGAACTCATATAGAACGCATGTAGAGCGTATGGTTCTCTTATGACCACGACACAGGTAGTAACCACCACCGCCTACGCACAGGACGGTGCACGCATTCTCAACGTAATTGCATACAACCGGAATGCCCTGGGCGAACCTTCAGCTAATTTGGCACAGGTCGCAGTACAGACAGATTCTGGTACTATCGCTAGACGTGAGGTAGATATGAATACAGCTTTCGCACTGGCCGTGCCAGATTTTACCGACAAGAAAGGTATAGATCGTGCGTACCATGCTTGGACCGCGGCAGTAACACATGGTGAACTGACCGCATGTGACAGAATCATGCAGGCTGTGCGCGAAACTGTATAGTCCAATCGCAGAACGCGAGATCGTATCTCAATCGTAACCAAAAGACACCCGCTATGCGAATCCTGCCCCGGCGCGCCAGCGCCGGGGCAGGAGGCGCATAGCGGGTGTCCACCCCGGGTTCGACGGCGCCGCTGCTCCAGGGGAGGGTGAGACCGGCGGTGACGGCGTCGTGGTCGCGGCGCAGGCCGCGCACGAACGAGTGCAGCGCGGGCT
>NZ_JBSFDZ010000065.1:0-18053 GCF_053594175.1 Nocardia sp. NPDC001965 | reverse complement strand
CTCGAAAGCGCATGAGCCGAAGGCTCGAGTCTCGAGGCCTGAACGGCGAGACCAAGGGGGCCTCAACCCCGCGCCGCCGCAGGCGGCGCCGAAATTACAGCAGGTGCCAGTCCTCCAGGCCCTGGTAGAGCGGGAAATCGTTGGCCAGCTTCTTGACCCGGCCACGCAGCGCGTCCAGGTCGGCACCGCCGGCGAGAGCGGTGGCGATGATATCGGCGACCTCGGTGAATTCGGTATCGCCGAAACCACGGGTGGCCAGAGCGGCGGTGCCGATCCGCAGACCGGACGTGACCATCGGGGGCCGCGGATCGAACGGGACCGCGTTCCGGTTGACCGTGATACCGACCTCGTGCAACAGGTCTTCGCCCTGCTGGCCGTCGAGGTCGGAATTGCGCAGATCGACCAGGACCAGGTGGACGTCGGTGCCGCCGGTGAGGACACTGATGCCCTTACCCGCGACATCGGCGCCGGTGAGGCGTTCGGCGAGAATCTTCGCACCGGTCAGCGTGCGCTGCTGGCGTTCGGCGAACTCGGGCGTACCCGCGATCTTGAACGCGACCGCTTTCGCCGCGATGACATGCATCAACGGCCCGCCCTGCTGGCCCGGGAACACCGAACTGTTCAGTTTCTTGGCGTAGTCCTGCTTCGCCAGGATGAGGCCCGAACGGGGGCCGCCGAGCGTCTTGTGGACGGTGGAGGACACGACATCGGCGTGCGGGACCGGGGAGGGGTGCAGACCGGCGGCGACCAAACCGGCGAAATGCGCCATATCGACCCACAGGTAGGCGCCGACCTCGTCGGCGATCTCGCGGAACGCCGCGAAATCCTGGTGCCGCGGATAGGCCGACCAACCGGCGACGATCACCTTCGGCCGCGACTCCCGCGCAATGGCCCGGACATTGTCCATATCCACCCGGTGGTCTTCCTTGGAGACCCCGTACGAATGCACTTCGTAGAGCTTGCCGGAGAAGTTCAGCCGCATACCGTGGGTGAGATGGCCACCATGGGCCAGATCGAGGCCCAGCAGACGATCACCCGGGTCGAGCAACGACATCAGCACCGCGGCATTGGCCTGCGCCCCGGAATGCGGCTGCACATTCGCGAAATCGGCGCCGAACAGCGCCTTGGCCCGCTCCCGGGCGAGGTTCTCGACCACATCGACATGTTCGCAACCGCCGTAGTAACGGCGACCGGGATAACCCTCGGCATACTTGTTGGTGAGCACACTGCCCTGCGCCTGCAGCACCGCGCGCGGAACGAAATTCTCCGACGCGATCATCTCCAGGGTGTCGCGTTCCCGGGCGAGCTCACCCGCCATCGCGGTGGCGAGCTCGGGATCGAGCTCACCGAGAGACTGGGTATTGACAGAGGCGGTCGTCTGCGTCACGAGGCAAGTGTATGAGCCGCCCTCACGCTGTGTTTATCTGCCCCGCCTTCGGCGGGGCGGGCTGTGTCATTTGCCCCGCCTGCGGCGGGGCGGGGCGGGGCCCTATTAACCCCGGTTCTTCACTCCTCCGCTCCTCCGCTTCGCTCCCCCGCTCCGTCGCTCCAGAACCGGGGCGGGCCCCGCCTTTGTGGTGGGCCCGCTTTGTGATGAGTAATGCCTCGTTGTCGGCACTGCCTCGGCGTCGGCACTGCCTCGGCGTCGCGTGGGGCTCCCGTGACCCCGGATGTGTTCTGTGCGACGCCTTCGGCGCTGCTGATCGAGCCCCCGTGCCCCTCCTCGAGGCGCTGGTTCGTCAGTCCGGCGCTCGGTGGCTGCGCCCCTTCTTCCTGTCGCTCCGGAACCGGGGCAGGTCCGGTCACAGAGGTGGATCATCCGGAGCAGACGTGGGGTACCGGGTGGACGTTCGTTTCGAGGCCGGGCGACCTGCTCGTGGTGGGTCGGCGGGTGCTTACGCGGCGGCGCGCAGGGTGGAGGGGATGAGGGGTTCGTCGAGCAGGCGGCGGAAGCGGTCGGCGCGTTCGTCCTCGTCGGCCGCGCGGTCCAGCCAGCCACCCAGGAGTTTGTAGCCTTCGACGTAGGTGCTCGTGTAGGCACGCCACAGCGGAGAGGACAGGAAGCGCAGTGACTGCCGGGCCCGTTCGGCGGTGGTGAGCGACCAACGCTCCAGGAAGGCGGCGACTTCGTCGGCGTCTCTGCCCTGGTCGTGCAACATGAGTGCGGCGTCCTGCCGGACTCCCAGCAGTTTGCCGGAGGCTTCGGACAGCCGTTCGGCGCGTTCGCCGTCGAATCGCAGGCCGAGATCCGCGTAGATCTCCTGCGCCCACCGGCCCCATCCGGGTCCGACGATCGAGCGCAGGGCCAGGTCGGCGAGCCCTTCGGCCATCAGGCACTGTGGTGTGTTCACCAGGAAGATGGTCTGCTCGGCCTGGCCCGCGGCCACGAGACCGGCTTCTTTGCGGCAGTGTTCGGTGTGGTGGCCCGGGTAGGACTCGTGTGAGATGAGGCGCGGCAGGTTCGCCATGTGCTGGCGCAGATCGGAGTTGATCGCGACGGTCGAGCGGTAGTTACCGAGGTAGTAGTTGAACCCGGACCACGGCTTGTCCCCGACCACCTCGTAGGTGACATGTTCGTGGTCGGGCAGCGGGTAGCGGGCACGCACGAGTTCACGCAGTGCGCCGGAGAAAGCCGCAACGCAGGCCTCGAGCCGTTCGGGCGGGATCTCGTCGGCCCGGCGGTGGGCCGCCATCCGCTCGACCAGGGGCCCCGAGCCGCCCAGGACCTCGTCGATCTTGCGGTGCGCCTCCTGATAATCGTCCGGGTCGCCGGGCGCGATATCGACATCGAAATAGGCCCGCACCTCGTCGACGAAACCGATATCGTCGCCGGCGAACTTCCGCCCCGAACACTCCAGTGCCCGCAGATGCACATCGATGAACTCGATACGCTCCGGTGGCAGGCCTGTGTTCGGCAACTCCGCGCGCAGCCGCGCGGCCGTCCGGGCCAGGTCGCGGGGTTCGGGCTTCGGCGCGTTCTCGACCTCCTGCCGCAACCGGGGGTCGGCTGTGTAGGCGTCGACGAACCCCTCTTCGATCCGGTCGAATGCCAGACCGAGCCGCAGGTATTCGATCACCAGAGGATGGGCTTCCATGGCACCGACCCTAATCGGCGTGGTCGGGCGGAACCATCGGTGATCCGCACGTCGCTCGTCGGCGGACTGGTCACTCGGGCACAGCGGGTGTGAAACCGGCAGGCCATACCGTGGTTTCGTCGTAGACCGCGCCGGTCAGATCCACGCCGGTCAGGTCCGCTTCGGTGAAATTCGCACCGGTGAGGTCCGCGTAACGGAGCTCGGCGCCTTCCAGATTCGCACCTGTCAAGTCCGCACCGGTCAGGTCGGTCCAGCCGAGACTCGTATCGGCCAGTTCGAACAGGTAGATCCCCGAGAGGCGGACATTGATCTGGTCGGAGGCCAGTTGCTCGGCGGCGAGCCGGAAACGGTCCGTCACCGCCGTCTGCTGGGACAAGGTGTGCTGTTCGTTGGTGGCGCGCAGCGACTGGCCGGAGAACCAGAGCGCGGCGACCGCGGCGCCGGATGCGCCGATCGTTGCCACGGTCGTCGCCATCGCGGCCAGACGGGGCCACCCCGACCAGTGCAGAAACCTGCTCGAGCGGGAAGCCGGCCCCGGCGCGGGGGGCCGGAGTGATCCCGGTGTTCGCAGTGACCGGTCCGAGCCCGCGACGACACGACGATCAGGTGCCGGTGCAGTACCCCCCGCGGCCATCTGGTGCCCTTCGAAGTGATTGCAGGCCACCATATCCCGAGCCGGCCGCCGGTGATCGCCGGTTTCCGCGCGGGTGGCGCAGTGTCAGCACGGGCGTCAGGCCGGTGTCAGGGCGATATCAGCTCCGCTGCCGATAGTTGCTGTCATGACGAACAACACCCTCACCGCCCAGGACCAGGCCACCGTGCGGACCGCCGCCTACGGCGCCATCGCGCTGCTGGCGGCCACCGGCGCGCCCCACCGAGCCGCCACCCGGGGCTCCCTCGCACTCACCTCGGCGACCGGATTGGTCGGGCATGTGCTGGCCGCGAAATCCGCGGACATCGACCTGCCGGGCCGGACCGTCGCCGAACTCGCCGACCGTGTGTTTCCCGCTCTGACCGCGGCTGTGGACCTGCTCGAGAACCACGCTCCCGTCGAGGCCGACAATTTCCGCCGGACCGTCCTGGTCGCGGTGGACGCCGCCGGCCGTTCCCGTAAGGGCGAACCCGGACCGGTCACCGCCGAGATGACCCGCAAGATCACCGCGGCACTCCAGCACGTGTAGCGGGCTCCCGGGATGCGGGCGCCTTCTCCGCCGGGTCGTCATCGCCTCCGGCCCGGTTCGCCGAGGCGGTGACGCCGCCCGGGAGCCGCACCGACCGTTCTCGCTGTGACAACAGTAACGGCCCCCCTCGTTCACTTACTCCCCCATGAGGGGCAGAATTCAGCCATGAGGGCACAGCCAGAGCGACGGACCTGCCGGGGTCGCGACAGCCGCAGCGGCGGCGTCCCACGAGAGCGGTATCGGGAACACGAGTGTCCGGCCGAGTGGAGCGCTGAGTAGATGGCCAAGGCGAGCGAGCCGAGTCCGTATGTGGAATTCGACCGGAAACGGTGGCGCGAACTGCGCAAATCGACTCCGCTGGTGCTCACCGAAGAGGAACTGATCGGGCTGCGGGGTCTGGGCGAACAGATCGATCTGGAAGAAGTGGCCGAGGTCTACCTGCCGCTGGCGCGACTGATTCATCTGCAGGTGGCGGCCAGACAGCGGCTGTTCGCGGCCACGGCCACCTTCCTCGGGGAATCGCATCCGGACAAACAGGTGCCCTTCGTCATCGGGGTCGCCGGAAGTGTGGCGGTGGGAAAATCCACCACCGCCCGTGTCCTGCAGGCGCTACTGGCCCGCTGGGACCATCATCCCCGCGTCGATCTGGTGACCACGGACGGATTCCTGTACCCCACGGCAGAGCTCACCCGGCGTGGCATCATGCACCGTAAAGGCTTTCCGGAGAGCTACGACCGCCGCAAACTGCTGCGATTCGTCACCGAGGTGAAATCGGGCGCGGAAGAGGTGTGCGCCCCGGTCTATTCACATATCTCCTACGATATCGTTCCCGGTGAATTCCACTGTGTACGCCAGCCGGACATACTCATCGTCGAGGGATTGAACGTATTACAGACCGGTCCCCGGCTCATGGTCTCGGATCTCTTCGACTTCTCGATCTATGTCGACGCCCGCATCGAGGATATCGAAACCTGGTATGTACGAAGGTTCCTCAGCTTGCGCGCCACCGGATTCGCGGACCCGAAAGCTCATTTCCACCACTACGCGAAATTCACGGACGCCGAGGCGACAGCGGCCGCGAAAGATATCTGGAACTCCACCAACCGCCCCAACCTGGTGGACAACATCCTGCCCACCCGCCCCCGGGCGACCCTGGTGCTGCGCAAGGATTCCGACCACACGATCAACCGATTGCGCCTGCGGAAGCTGTGACCCCCCGCCGCCGAGACAGCTCTCGACCCCCGAATCGCGAACCAGGACGCGGGCCGGCCCCACCCCCGACGCCGAGCCATACGAGGCCACACAGGTCGAGGCCCCTCCCGCCGACCAGCGCGTCTCGACCCCCGCGTTCACCGAACACGACGCGACCGACCACCTCACTCGCGACCGCGCCCAACGAAGACACCACCCCGGCACCGAGCCCAACGAGGACACCACCCGGCGCCGAGGTGCTTACGAGGCCCACAAGGGTCGAGGCCCGTCCCGCCCTTGACCGGAGGTGCTCAACGGTCACATTCCATGGATGGCCGACCGCACGTCGCAGGCGCCGCAAATAAACACAGCTCAGGTGCCGTAACGGCGGTGGCGGGCCGCGTAGTCGCGTAGTGCGCGCAGGAAGTCGACTCGGCGGAATTCGGGCCAGTAGACCTCGGTGAACCAGATCTCGGAGTAGGCGCTCTGCCAGAGGAGGAAGCCGGAGAGTCGTTGTTCTCCGGAGGTGCGGATGACCAGGTCGGGGTCGGGTTGGCCCGAGGTGTAGAGGTGTTGGCCGATAGCGCTGACCGTAATGGATTGGACCAGGTCTTCGCCTGTTTCGCCGGCCGATATCTCTTGGCGGACCAGTTGGCGGACCGCGTCGGCGATTTCTTGGCGGCCGCCGTAGCCGATGGCGACGTTGACGTGGGTGCCGGTGCGTTCGCGGGTGCGTTCGGTGGCGGCGCGCATTCGTTTGGCGACCAGTTCGGGGAGGCCGTCGAGCGTACCGACGATGCGGACCCGCCAGTTCTGTTCCGGGGCGGCCAGTTCTTCGACGACGTCGGTGATGACTTCGAAGAGGGTTTCCAGCTCGTCTTGGCCGCGGCTGAGGTTTTCGGTGGAGAGCAGGTAGACGGTGACGAGTTCGATTCCTTCGGCTTCGCACCAGCTGACCAGTTCGGCGACCTTGAGGGCGCCGACGCGGTGTCCGTGGGTGATATCGGTGAACCCGTTCTCCCGGGCCCAGCGGCGATTGCCGTCACACACCACCGCTACATGGCGCGGATGCTGTTTATCCGCAAGCTGCTTGGCCAGCCGGGCCTCGTAGATGCGATAGGGAAAGCCCCGCAGCCGACTCGGAAATTCCACGACGACCAACAGTACGCCTTTTCCGGTCCGGGTCCGTAGTTGCCGCGGAATGCGATGGCGCCCAGGCCCGGGACGAGACTCCCGTGTCCGGGGGTGAGCCGGTACAGTATGTCGCGAGAGAAACCTACGCTGCCGTAGGTTACCCACGGGTTGCGTATCGATCGCGGGTCGCGCCGCGGATACAGTCCGCGGCCCGTCCAGCGGCCGCACCCGTCGCGCTGCCGCCGGAGGCGGTCCAGCGCAGAGCCGACCAGGAGGTAACGTGCCCGACCAGCTCCCCGGCGGTCCTTCGGATCCCGGCCATCTCGATCCGCCCGGCACAGTGCTCGACACCAGGGCCGATCCGTGGCAGGGACCGGACAGCGAGGACCCGGTCCCCAACCCGGCCGACTCGCTGGTCGCGCTGGTCAAACCCCGAATGCGCGGCTGGATTCACACCTGGGCCACCGGTATCGCGGCGCTGGCCGTCATCGCCCTGGTCGCGAAGGCGGCGACGATATCGGCGACCGCGCTCGTGGCGACTGTCATCTACGGGCTCACCATCTGTGCCCTGTTCGGGGTGAGCGCCGTCTATCACCGGATCACCTGGACCACGGTCCGCGCGCGGACCCGGATGAAACGCGCCGACCATTCGATGATCTTCCTGTTCATCGCGGGCACCTACACCCCGTTCGCGCTGCTCGGGCTACCCGACCCGACCGGCCCGATCCTGCTCGCCGTGGTGTGGACGGGCGCGCTGGCCGGGGTGGCACTGAAGGTGCTGTGGCCGCACGCTCCGCGCTGGGTGGGTGTGCCGCTGTATCTGCTGCTGGGCTGGGCGGTGGTGCCGGTCGGCGGCGAGCTCTACCGGTCGGTCGGGCTACCCGCGGTATTGCTGCTGGTCGCCGGTGGGCTGGCCTACAGCGTCGGCGCGATTCTCTACGCGACGCGCTGGCCAAATCCGTGGCCGAGCACCTTCGGCCACCACGAGTTCTTCCACGCCGCCACCGTGGTGGCCGCCCTCTGCCATTACCTGGCGGTCTGGCTGGTGCTGCTCGGTTGAGCAGGTCGCGGCCGCCCGGCGCGGTCGTTCACGGACATCTGCCCAGCTGTGTCGATTAGGCTCCTGATTCGTGTCCTTCGATACCGGCCGCCTGTGCTCCAGCGGCCACCGCGGGTAGCTCCGGATGATCTACAGCCTCGGGGCCCGGCCCCGGTCCAGGGTGATCACCCGGCTGATGCAGTGGACCGTTCGCGCCCGCTGGGGGCTGGCGTCGGTGGTCATCGCCGCGCATCTGAGCGGTCTCGCCGTCATCGTCACCCAACTGGTGCTCATCGGCTTTCCGGGTCGGATCGGCTCCGATCAGTTGAGCGGGCTGATGCTGGTGACCGTCTACCCGACCGTCGCGTCACTGTTCGGGATCGCGCTCGCCGTCCGCGACCGGATGAGCTACTTCGCCTGGCTGGACAGCGCCCGGAAACCCACTCCGGAGGAGGCGCGGCGGATCCTGCACCTGCCGCTCGCGATCACTATCCGCTCACTGCTGATGTGGGCGCCCGGGGTGGTGCTGTCGGCGATCCTGCTCGCCCGGCTCACCGTTGAGAACGATCTCATCGTCCTGCTGGCGATGTTCTCCGTCGGTGGACTCGAATCCGCCGGTATCACCTACCTGGTCGTGGACCGGGTGGTCCGGCCGGTGGTGCCGATCGTCGCGGGCGTGCTCGGCGCGACCATGCACTGGAGCTCGTCGGTTTTCGTCCGGGTGGCACTGGCCTGGGCGGTCTCGGGGGCCATGCCGCTCAGTGCGCTGATCGTGGTGCTGTCAGATCCGGCCACCACGATGGAACACCGAATCCGGACCGGTATCTATCTCGCGGCCATCAGCCTCGTCGTCGGGGTACTCGCCACCTGGGCACTGGCCCGGGCCGTGGCCGCGCCGCTGCGGACATTGCGGATCGCGGTGGACCGGATCACCAGAGGCGACCTGGACGTCCGGGTTTCGGTCGGCAGCGCCAGCGAGATCGGGCGGCTCGAGCATTCGGTCAACGAGATGTCGGCGAATCTGCGCGAACGATTGCGCATGCGCGATGTATTCGGCCGGCATGTGGGCGAGGAGGTGGCCGAACGCGCCCTGGCGGGCGGTATCGATCTCACCGGGGACGTACGGGAGGTCTCGGCGCTGTTCGTCGACGTCACCGGGTCGGTGGCGATCTCCACCGGACTGCCGCCGCAAGAGTTCGTGGCCATGCTCAACCGGTTGATGGCCACCGTGGTCGCCGCGACCGAGGAGAACGACGGGCTGGTGAACAAGTTCGAGGGTGACGCTGCCCTGTGTATCTTCGGCGCCCCGATCGCGCTGGCCGACAACGCGACCCCCGCCCTGCGCGCGGCCCGCCGGATCCGTGACGAGATCCTGGCGGCGGGCGAACTCGATATCGGGATCGGGGTGGCCCGGGGCCGGGTTTTCGCCGGGGATATCGGCACCGACACCCGCCGCGAGTACACGGTCATCGGGGACGCGGTGAATGCGGCCGCCCGGCTCACCAACCGGGCCAAAGAGGTACCGCGACGCATTCTGGTCTCACAGAGCGTTATCGACGCGGCCGACGCGAGCGAACGCGCCGAATGGGTGAAGTACGGTGCCGTCGCACTTCGCGGTCTCGACGCGCCGACTCCGTCCTGGACCGATCGCGAGGACATCGCACCGCACTGATTCCCCGTGCGGTCGGCCCGCCACGCACAGCAGTGGCAGAAGCGATCGCGGCGCTGCGAGACTCTCGACCGCCCAACGGGTCCGAAGGCCGTCCTATGCCGAGGCCGCAGGGCCGGTCAGCGCGGCGCGCAACGCGTCGGGAGTGGTGACCGGTAGGTCGCAGACCGAACCACGGCATACATAGGCGGCCGCGGTCCCCGCCACGGAGGGCCGATCGACGAGCAGCGGGACGGTGTCCACCTCGGCCCGGACCACCACGGCGCCGCCGGGTGCGTGGACTCGGGCGACCTCCAGCAGTTCCTCGTCACCCACCGGTTGATAGCCGGTGGTGGAGATGGCGATCTGTAACGGGCCCTGCAGTGCGGCTTCGGCCACCGTCAGCCACTGCCCGGCCGAGCGTGGTGCCTTGGCCAGTACCACCGCGCCGCGTGCCAGCGTGTGTTCGGCCAGTTCGCGGTATCGGACAGCGCGGTCCGGTTCGACGACAGCCGAGGCGGTCAGCAGTGCTTCTGCCAATACCGACGCTCCGGCGGGGGTGGCGCCGTCGATCGGGTCGCGCGGCCGCGCGATGAGCGTTTCGGCGTCGTCGGCGGTGTCGAACCAGCTGCCCGGCTCGTCCGGATCGGCGAAATGCGCGACGACCGAGTCGAGGATCCGGTGGATATCCGGCAACCAACCGGCCGAGCCGGAGTACTGGTGCAGGGCCAGCAGCGCGGTGGCCAGCCAGGCATAGTCCTCCAGTACACCGGGCGCGCCGCCGGCGATCCCGCCGAGCGAGGCGCGCAGCACCCGGTCATCCACTACGTGCAGCTCGAGGATCACCCGGGCGAGGTCGTAGGCGGCGTCGAACCAGTCCCGCCGATCGAGCGCCCGGGCGGCCTCGCACAGTGCGGTGATCGCCATGCAGTTCCAAGCGGTCACCGCCTTGTCGTCGCGATCGGGTTGCGGGCGGCGCGCCCGTGCGTCGCGCAATGCGGTACGAGCCCGCTCGAACCGCTCGCCGTCCGCGGGATCGGTGCGCAGCGTCAGCACCGAGCAGCCCTGTTCGAAATTCCCGGCCGTCGTCACTCCGAAAACTTCCCCGGCCCAGGCACCGTCGATGGGGCCCAGCGCGCCGACCAGCTCGGCCGGGTTCCAGACGTAGGTCGCGCCCTCGACTCCCGGCTCGCCCGCCGCCACATGGGTATCGGCATCCAGCGCGGAGGCGAGACCGTGCGCGGTGGCCAGATCGTCCAGTAGGAACCCGGCCACTTCCTCGGTGATCCGGCGTGGGAGCGGGTCGTCGGGACTCCGGCGCGCGAGATGCGCATAGAAACGCAGCAGCTGCGCGTTGTCGTAGAGCATCTTCTCGAAATGCGGGACAATCCAGGCCGCATCCACCGAATAGCGCGCGAAACCGCCGCGTAGCTGGTCGTAGATGCCGCCGCGGGCCATGGCCTCGGCGGTGCGGTCCACCACCGCCCGTACCGCAGGGTCGCCGGTTCGCTCCCAACTGCGCAGCAGGCCCTCGAGCAGTGCGGCGGGCGGGAACTTGGGCGCGCCACCGAAACCGCCGTGGGTCTCGTCGAAATCGCGCAGCACCGCGGCGACGGCGTGGTTCAGCAATTCGGCGGTGACGGTCAGCTCGGCCTTCGGGATTCCGCTCGCCTGTTCACGCAGCGCCGCGGCCACCTGCTCGGAGGCGGTGTCGACATCGGCCCGCCGGTTGCGCCAGGTATCGGTGATCGCGGTGAGCAACTGGGTGAACGACGGCATCCCACCACGCGGCACCTTCGGGTAATAGGTACCGCAGTAGAACGGCTCGCCCGCCGGGGTGAGGAAACAGGTCATCGGCCAGCCGCCCTGGCCGGTCATCGCGACGGTGGCGTTCATGTACACCGCGTCCAGGTCCGGGCGCTCTTCACGGTCGACCTTGATGCAGACGAATTCGGCGTTCATCTGCGCGGCGGTGGCCTCGTCGGCGAACGATTCGTGGGCCATCACATGACACCAGTGACAGGACGAATATCCGATCGAGAGAAGAATCGGCACGTCCCGGGCGACCGCGTCCGCGAGCGCGCCGGCATCCCATTCCCGCCAGTCGACGGGATTGTTCGCATGCTGGCGTAGATAAGGCGAGGATGCTCCGGACAGTCGGTTCATACCATCCAGCCTTCCACAGAAACCGGCAACCGATCCGAACTGAACGACCAACGAACCGCCCATCGGCCCCCTGACCAGTTGTCCGTGACCAGGCGGTATCTATCCGGTGGGCTGCTGGTCGGGGAGATTCCGGCGAAGGCGGTACAGGGCCGGATCACGGAGGGCGGCCCAGCCGGTTCCGGCTCAACAGGTCGGCCGCCGTTCTCGGCTCGACACGCCGGTCGGCAATTGCAGCTGCCACCCGGCATCGACCGAACCCACCCTCACCAGCGGGAGAAGGAGACCGAACAGTAGCCGCTCGAACCGATGAGAGTGTTCGCGATCAGTGGAACCGATCCCGGTCCGACTACGTCAAACCGTTTAGAGCACAACAGATCACAGAGGCGCGCTCACGCGACGTGGCTACGCCCGGGTCGGTCGAGGTGCTCGACGGCCGGCGTCCGGAAGCACATACAACCCGGATATTCGACCGGCGAGAAACTACGGCTGTTCGACTCCACGACAGATAGGAACTCATTGTGAACCATTTTCTCGAGGCCGTCGCCGCAAGCCTGCTCTTTCCGTTCGACAAATAATTCCCGGGCCGGACCGGACAAAGCGTACAAGCGATAGGAGAAATCCGGTAAGTGCCCGAAAAAGCGCACTCCGAGGCTCCGTTCCGCGCGGGTCACACATGATGGTTGGTTGCGCCGACACTGGTGACGGGTCGTTACGGGAGAGATGGCAACAGCCGCCGACGCTACGGCCGCCCCACCACCTTGCACCGATTCTCAACTGGTAACCGAATGGGCACGGTCAAATCCGAAATCCGACCTCGTGACGGTGATCCGATCGACTATTACACATGGTGGTGGTTCATCAACGACCTCGGCCACAGACCGGGGGAGTACGTTTGGCAGTGTTTGTCAACGGGCACCGATTTCAGCCACACAATCCGCGAACAAGGACGATATGCTCCATTTCGGGCAGCCGTGCCATTCCAGTGGGAAAATCTCTGGAACAGCGGAGACATCATTCATGTCGATGCATTTCACAAGAGGCAGGACTCGAAATTTTATATCACGCCACTCAACCAGTGCACCGTCCCGTGACAGAGTGACAGAGTGAGATCGTGGACATAGAAGAAGCGGTCAGAGGCGCCCATCTCCTCGCGGCCGACATCGAGAGCCCCCTTGGAGTGCGGGTGCAGGTGGAAACCGAGTATCCCGACGACTGGCGGGAGTTCACGAGTAGATCGGCCGGGCTGCACCGAGCACTTGGGTGAGTGTCGCAGTACCAGAGGCCGGCACCTCGGCCGCCCTGGACCCGAGCGAATCGAAAAGCACCTCGGCAGCGGGTTTTGCGATGGGCCCGGCGCGAATTCTGCTGGATGACATACAGATTCATCTGAGAGAGCCGTGGCCCAGAGACCGCACCGGGACCGGTTCATCCTCGGAACCTTCCGAAGCCGGTTGGCGGAGTGGGGGTGAGCGAAGCTATACCGTCCCGTACGGCCAGTCGAGGTAATGGCGCTCATCGACCGACCGCCTGCGCACAGCACGAAATCGGCTCCGCTCGAATGGCTTACGGTGCCGACAGAGCCGAGGCGGGAGCCAGAACCCTGCCAGTCGCTGCCTCCCGCTCAGCCCGCCACGCGGCGGCGCAATCCAGCGTGGCCAGCGGGTGCAGCATCTCGTAGTCGAAGGCGCCGAGCTCCTCGCCGGTCGACACACGCCGCGGAAAATCCGGATTCGCCAAGGCGCCACGCCCGAGTGAGAGCACGTCGGCATGCCCACCGGTCAGTACGTCGGCGGCCTGGCCCAGATCGTGCATGCCGCCATTGGCGATGACCGGGCGGCCGGACACCTCGCGAAGCAGCCTCCCCGACCGCGAGACCCGGGACCAGCGCCTGGTTCACCGCTGTTCCGCGAACCAGGGTCTCGCGGACCTACCCCTCGCCTGATGCCAGGAGCGCGCGCAGGCCTTGCTCCGTCGCGCTGCCCTGTGGCGCCGTGTAGGTCACCAGGGCCCGCACGCCCGGATCGGCGACCAGAGGCATGAACTCATAGTCGACCTCGATCGCGCCGAGCCCAGGATGCCGGAAGTGATAGGTGCCGTAGGCGACCTCGGTGACATCGTGGCTGGTCCACAGCTCATCGAATTGCTTACTGGCGAAACACATGTGACCGATCAGTTCGCCCAGGGCTCGATCGTTCGGGCGGTGGCTGCTGCGCAAACGTAGATCGGAGACCACCTGCCGGGCGATAACGGGCTGATCATCGGCGAACAGCGCCGATATACGCGGATCCAGGAACAGCAGGTACGACCAATTACGGTGCGCCGGTGGCAAATCCGCGAAATCGATACCGAACAGCAGTTCGGCGGCCCGGTTCCAGCCGAGGATATCGGTGTGATGGCCCACGATATAGGCCGGAACGCGCTCCATGGCCTCGAGTAGCGCGCGCAGGGCGGGCCGTAGCACCGTCCGATCGCCACCCGAGCCCCCCGACCGGGGCGGCCGGGCCAGATTGAACAGGTGAGTGCGTTCCTCGGCGCTGAGCCGCAGAGCGCTCGCGACGGCATCCAGGACCGCGCGTGAGACGTTGTCCAACCGCCCCTGCTCCAACCGGGCGTAGTAGTCGGCGCTGACGCCCGCGAGCTGGGCGAGTTCCTCGCGCCTCAGGCCAGGGACACGGCGGCGGGTGCCGAAGAAGGGCACGCCGACGTCCTCTGGACGCAGACGTGCACGGCGAGAGACGAGGAATTCCCCGATCTTCTGAGTGCTGTCCACGATTGTCGAATCTCAGGCTGGGTGTCTCGGACCCAGGTTCGGTGGCCAGCGGTTCAGCAGGCGCTGGTACGAAAACCCGGCGGTCGCCAGGCTGGGCCCATGAGTATCCGCAATGTCCGTATCGAGAAGATCGAAACCAGTCCGGACTGGTATCACCCGTACCGGATCTCGCAGGCGATCGCCGCCGACGGGCTGATCTACGTATCCGGCCAAGCCGGTTTCACCGAGGACGGCAGCACCGTGCAGGGCGGCTTCCGCGCCCAGGGCCGCCAGGCATTCCGCAATCTCGAACATGTCCTGGCCGCGGCGGGCGCGGGCCTCGGCGACATCGTGAAGATCGGTATCTTCGTTCGGGATATGGCTGCCAACCTGTCCGAGGTGATCGAATTGCGCGCCGAATTCCTCAGCGAGCCCTACCCCGCCGACACACTGTTGGAGGTGTCCTCGCTCGCCCGACCCGACTGGCAAATCGAGATCGAGGCCATCGCGCTGGCCTCCTCGCCCGCAGATCACATCGAACAGGGCTGAGCCGCGATCCAGCAGCCGAGCTCGATGTCGAATGAAGTAATTGTGCCCCGAGGGGTTCGGGAGCCCCGCGCCGGCTCTACCGTGTACCCGTGATCAGAACCGCCGCCCTGGCCCATATTCGCGACCGTCGCCTGATCCAGACCCGCTCGACCGGAAAAGCCGTCTTCTACATGGCCGGCGGGAAGATCGATTCCGGGGAGAGCGCACTGCAGGCGCTGCACCGAGAGATCCGCGAAGAACTCGGTGTCGGCGTCACCGAGGTCAGTGAACTGGGCGTCTTCGAGGCCGACGCCTATGGGCACACCGCCGGGACACGGTTACATATGACCTGTTTTCTGGCCGAGGTCACCGCGGCACCGAGCCCGCTCGGCGAGATCGCCGAGTTTCGCTACTTCACCGGCGGTGAGTACGCCGCCATGCCGGAGGTCGCGCCCGGTTCACTGCTCGTCTTCGAACACCTGCACCGGCTGGACCTGATCGACTGGTAGCAGACGCCGCCCCGCCGAGCACGGTACCCGTCGCCGCTCCGCCCGATCGCGACCGCCGAGTCGGCGGCGGCCGGTCGCGGTAGTCGGCACTACAGCGGCCGACGCGGTCGTCATCGCTACAGCTCCCGGCCGCGGTCGTCGGGGCCGCCGTCGGCCGATGACTCCGCACGCTTGATCACCCCGTGTTCGGTGCCCTCGTCGGCTTCCTGATCCGGTTCCGGATGCTCGGGCTCGAAGGTCTCCGGCAGGTTCTTCAGATGCTTGTTCATCGAGCGCACCAGCAGGAAAGTACCGGCCAGCAGGATCAGCACGATCGCCAGACCGAGCGGGGACGCCTTACCGAACTCCGGCCCGGTGGGCGTACCGGGCGTCTGCGCCAGCAGCGCGGTCGCGAATACGGAGAGCTGCGCAGTCGCCATCAGCGGTGCTCATCGGTGATACCGGCGAACAGGTCGGTCTCCGGGATATCGGTGCTCACCCGGGTCCGCGCCAGTTCGAATTCCTCGGTCGGCCACAGCCGCTGCTGCATCTCCAGCGGAATCGCGAAGAACGCCCCGTTCGGATCGACCTGGGTGGCGTGCGCACGCAGCGCGTCGTCGCGGCGCGGAAAGTACTTCCCGCATTCGACCTGCGTGGTGACCCGGGCCATGATGTCGCCGCGTTCGACAGCGTATTTCCGGGACCGGTCCAGCCATTCCTGCAGCGGGAAGGGTTCGCCCAGCTTCTCGTACTCCTCGGCGAACACCTCCATCCGCCGGATCGAGAAACCGTGGTCGTAGTACAGCTTGAGCGGCGTCCACGGTGCACCGGCATCCGGGAACTTCTCCGGATCGCCCGCTGCCTCGTACGCGGCCACCGATACCTCATGGCACCGGATATGGTCCGGGTGCGGGTAGCCACCCATCTCGTCATAAGTGGTCATGACGTGTGGTTTGAACTCGCGGACCACGCGCACCAGCGCCTCGGTGGCTTCCTCGAGCGGAATCAGCGCGAACGATCCCTCCGGAACCGGGGGCAGCGGGTCGCCCTCGGGCAGTCCCGAGTCGACGAATCCCAGCCAGGTCTGCCGGACGCCCAGCGCGGCCGCCGCGGCCGCCATCTCCTCGCGCCGGATCTCGTTTATCCGTTCCAGCACCCCGGGCGTGTCCATGGCCGGGTTGAGAATGCTGCCGCGTTCCCCGCCGGTCAGCGTGACGACCAGGACATCGTGTCCCTCGTCGGCGTAACGGGCTGTGGTCGCACCACCTTTGCTGGATTCGTCGTCGGGGTGGGCGTGCACCGCCATGAGGCGAAGGCCACTCACTTCTCGTTCACCGTCGCTCTCGGTCGCGGGTGTTCGGACTTCATTACCTATAGTTCCATCTGGACCGATTCTGTTCCGACCTACCCCCCGGGAGCACGCGATCATGACCGAGCCCACGCCGGACCCCGGGCACGCCGACTCCGCCGGCTCCCCCGCGGCGGCTCCTCCCGACGCCGCCGATTCCGCCGGGGACCGGTACGCCGACCGCTACGGCCGCCGCGCCGCGCGGCCGAATCGCCGGCGCATCGGCGCCCTGCTCACCGCGGTGGCGGTCCTCGCCGGTATCGGTGTCGCCTACCTGGGCTGGGCACAGTTCGGTCCCGAGGACATCGAATCCGAGGAGCTCGGCTACACGGTGCTCGACGATTCCTCGGTCGAGGTACAGATACGGCTCACCCGCGACGACCCGTCCGTGCCGGTGGTGTGCCTGGTCCGTGCCATGTCCCGTGACCTCGAAGAGGTGGGCCGGCGCGAGGTGCTGATCCAGCCGACCGCGGGTGACAAGACGGTCCGGGTACGCACGGTGGTCGAGGCCTCCGAGCGTCCGGCCTCGGCCGCCATCTACGCGTGTACCGACAGCGTCCCCGGATACTTGCGCACCGAGTGAATTGTGGTTTCGGCAGTGCCGGCCGGGGTACAGCGCGCAGACACGGAAATCGGTCGAGAAAAGCGGACCCGCCGGTAAAAACTTCTCCGACCTGCCTTTTTGTGAATCATGCTAAAATGGCCTGACACACGGTTCCGGGGCTCGGAGCCGTGTTTGCTGCATTGGCGGCCAGCGCGGTCGATACCGGGGAGGCTCCCGGCGTCAGGCCTGTCGGGGTTCTTCGGACTTCCCAGGATCGCGATAGCCGTCTGCTGAAGCATGCCTGCCTGCGGGTGGGTTGTGCCGCAGTGATCAGGGAATCCCGGCCTGCCGGGGACAACTACTAGGGAGTGATCGAGATGACTGAGACCCAAGTGACCTGGCTGACCCCGGAGTCGCACGACAGGCTCAAGAGCGAACTCGACGCGCTCATCGCCAATCGTCCGGTCATCGCCGCCGAGATCAACGAGCGTCGCGAAGAAGGCGACCTCAAGGAGAACGGCGGCTACCACGCGGCGCGCGAGGAACAGGGCCAGCAGGAAGCCCGGATCCGGCAGCTGCAGGAACTCCTGAACAACGCCAAGGTCGGCGTGGCTCCCACCAAGTCCGGTGTCGCGCTGCCCGGGTCCGTGGTGAAGGTCTACTACGACGGTGACGAATCCGATACCGAGACCTTCCTCATCGCGACCCGCGAAGAAGGCCTGGGCAACCCCGACCTGGAGACCTACTCCCCCAGCTCGCCGCTCGGCGGCGCGCTGATCGACGCCAAGGTCGGCGAGACCCGCGAATACACCCTGCCCAACGGCAACCTCATGAAGGTGACGCTGGTCAGCGCCGAGCCCTACCACAGCTGAGGCATACGGCCGGGTCTCGCCGACCTTGGCGTCGATCAGCGCGCCGCCGAGCGGCGAGCTGGGGGAGTAG
>NZ_JBSFDZ010000064.1:0-19107 GCF_053594175.1 Nocardia sp. NPDC001965 | reverse complement strand
CGCTGATCGACAGGCCGAGCCCGGTCCCGCCGGAGCGACGCATCCGCGAGGGATCGGACCGCCAGAACCTGCTGAACACCAGTTTCTCCTCCCCCCGGCCGCAGACCGACACCCTGATCCCGGACCACCACGGCGAGGGCGTTGGCCTCGGTATCGCCGCGCATCCGGATCAGGACGGGTTTGCCCTCGCTGTGATCGATCGCGTTGGCGAGCAGATTGCGCAGTACCCGCTCCACCCGCCGCGGATCCACTTCGGCGACCACCGGTTCCTCGGGCAGATCGATCACTACCTCGACCGCGGCGTCGCGCGCCAGATGCCGCACGGTGGAGATGGCCGCACGCACGCACATCCGGACATCCAGCGATTCGACCTGGAGCTCGGCCACACCGGCATCGTGACGGGAGATCTCCAGCAGATCGTTGAGCAGTCCTTCGAATCGGTCCAGCTCGGTGACCAGGAGTTCGGCACTGCGAGCCAGTGCCGGATCGAGGTCGTCGCTGCTGCCGTGGATGAGATCGGCCGCCATCCGCACGGTGGTCAGCGGGGTGCGTAGTTCATGGCTGACATCGGAAGTGAAGCGGCGCTGCAGATTGCCGAATTCCTCCAGCTGATTGATCTGGTTGGACAGGCTCTCGGCCATTTCGTTGAACGCTTTGGCCAGCCGGGCGATATCGTCGTCGCCGCGCACCAGCATGCGTTCCTTGAGCCGCCCGTCGGCGAAGCGGCCGGCGATCCGGGCGGCGGACCGGATCGGCAACACCACCTGACGGGTCACCAGTGCCGTGATCGCCGCCAGCAGGATCAGCAGCACGACCCCACCGACCAGCATGGTGCCGCGCATCAGCGCCAGGCTGCGTTCCTCGTTGCCCAGCGGGAAGATCAGATAGATCTCCAGGGTGGGCACCTCGGCGCTGGGGCTGCCGATGATGAGCGCCCGGCCGTGGTAGCCGTCCGGATCCGCGACGGTGGCGAACTGGTAGCTGACCTGGTTGCGCTGGACGAACCGGCGCAGTGGGTCGGGCACCTCGGTCATCGGACCGGCGGTGATCACCTGCTGCGGGGTCCCACCGATCATGCTCAGTGCCGAATCGAAACTGCCCGCCTCGCCGCCGGTCCGGCTGGAATCGCGCCGGTTGGACAGCGATTCACGGGCGTCGGTGAGCCGTTGCTGCTGGCTGGTGATGTCGTGGATGCCGGTCAGCTGGGTTTCGACCGTATTGCGGACACGGTCCATCTCCTCTACCCCGGCGCTGATCTTGGCGTCCAGCAGCCGGTCGGTGATCTGGCTGGTCAGCACGACACCGAGCACCGTGATCACGATCAGGGACAGCGTCAGGGTCGAGACGATGACCCGCAGTTGCAACGAGCGCCGCCAGAGCAGCCCCAGCGATTTGCCGACGTGCTGGAACCATTCGTTGACCGGTGCCAACGCCTGCCGCACGTCGGCGAGACGCCCGGATCCACCGACTTTCCGACCGGCGCCCGACCCTACGTCGTCGCGCAAGGTAGTGCCTCCGGACCCGGGAACTCGAGCCGGATCACGGCGGACCGGCCTTGTACCCCACACCGCGGACGGTCAGAACGATCTCGGGGTTCTCCGGATCCTTCTCGACCTTCGCTCGAAGTCGCTGTACGTGGACATTCACCAGCCGGGTATCGGCGGCGTGCCGGTAGCCCCAGACCTGTTCCAGCAGCACCTCACGGGTGAACACCTGACGCGGTTTGCGGGCCAGTGCCACCAGCAGGTCGAACTCCAGCGGCGTGAGCGAGATCTGCGCGCCCTCGCGGGTGACCTTGTGCGCCGGAACATCGATCACGATATCCGCGATGTTCAGCAGCTCGGCCGGCTCTTCCTCGGTGCGGCGCAACCGGGCCCGTACCCGGGCCACCAGTTCCTTGGGCTTGAACGGTTTGACGATGTAGTCGTCGGCCCCGGATTCGAGGCCGAGCACCACATCGACGGTATCGGTCTTGGCGGTGAGCATCACGATCGGCACACCGGAGTCGGCGCGCAGCACCCGGCACACATCGATGCCGTTCATCCCGGGCAGCATGAGATCGAGCAACACCAGATCGGGCCGGATCTCACGGACTGCCGAGAGGGCCTGGGTGCCGTCGCCGACCACATGCGGATCGAACCCCTCGCCCCGCAGGACGATGGTGAGCATCTCCGCGAGCGCCATATCGTCGTCGACGACCAGAATCTTCGGCTTCATAGTTACTATGTTGTCATCTCCCGCGCTCGTAACGGGCCGCCACGCCACACAGTGGCGCGTTCCCGCCGGATATCCAACACTAATTCGCGACCAATGCGGCGAGCCGCGCGGCCAATGAGTTCATTTCGTCGGCGAGTCGGCCGGAACCTTCTTCTTCGGTGGATCGGAAAACCCACCAGGTTCCATACCAATCACGCCGAGCAAGATCACGGTACACCTCGGCGGTACGTTTCTGTAATCCGCCGTCGCGTTCATAGGCGTCGAGCGCACGGGACTCGTCGAGTTCACCTCGGCGGCGGGCGCGCAGGGCGGCCACTTCCGTGGGTACGTCGAGAAGTAGCTGCACTCGCGGCACCGGGAGCTCGAAACGGCCGAATTCCAATTCGCCGACCCAGCCCACCATTTCCCCGTCCGCGGACTGACTCAGCCGCGCGGCGTTGTAGGCGGCGTTGGAGGCCACGTAACGATCCAGTAGGACCACGTCGTTACCGGCGAGTAGTTTTGCGATCTCGTCGGCGGCCGCGGCGCGGTCGAGAGCGAACAGGACCGCCATGGCATTCACCGATTCGGCCAGGTCGCCGTGTTCGCCGTGCAGCGCTTCGGCGGCCAGATCGGCGTGTACCGACCGGCCGTATCGCGGAAAGGCCAGGGTGTCGACGCGAAGGCCGCGTCGTTCGAGTGCCTCCGAGAGATTGCCGATCAACGTACGTTTACCGGCGCCGTCGAGGCCCTCGATGGCTATCAACACTCCCATATCCAGGCAGAATACCCCCGCCGTGGGCGGGTCCAGCCGCCGGTCGCACCGACCGGACCGGATACGAATCGCGCCGGCACCGGCCACCGCTTCACACCCGGTTCACGCGAGACCGTGTTCCGGCGAAATCTCGGCGCGAACCGGCCGGACCGGACCGGGCCGCCTCGCTTGCTACGGCACGGTCCACACACCTATGCGCAGGTGACCTGCCGTGTCCGGCCGTAGTCGTCCTGCAACATGTACGCCGCCCCGTTGCCTGTCACACCGACGATCTTCCAGTTCTGGCCGTTGAGGTCGACGACCTTGCCGTACTGGTAACCGTGGCCGCACACCGCTTCTGCGACATACGGCTCGTCGGCGTGCGACGGCCCGGCCAGCACGACGCATCCGATACCCGCCGCGGCGACGCCGACAGCCATGCGAAAGAGAGCTTTCATCATCCCACCCCTTGTGATCTCTCGAGAGCCCAATTATCAACGGGCCCAATCGGATACTAGCACCATCGGCGAGGTGACGGGCAGGCTTCGGGGGCTGCCGGCCGGACTCCTGACCCGGCGGAAACAGCGGAGGCCGCCGGCCCCTTCCGGTGCCGGCGGCCTCCGCGCGCACTATCCGATCAGTACCGGTAGTGCTCCGGCTTGAACGGGCCCTCCACATCGACATTGATGTACTCGGCCTGATCCTTGGTGAGCTTGGTCAGCGTGCCACCGAGCGCCTCCACATGGATGCGGGCGACCTTCTCGTCGAGCACCTTGGGCAGACGGTAGACCTCGTTGTCGTATTCCTCCGGCTTGGTCCACAGTTCGATCTGGGCGATCACCTGGTTGGAGAAACTGTTGCTCATCACGAACGACGGATGCCCGGTGGCATTGCCGAGGTTGAGCAGCCGCCCCTCCGACAGCACGATGATGGACTTGCCGGATTCACCGAACGTCCACAGGTCCACCTGGGGTTTGATATTCAACTTCGTCGCACCGGAACGCTCCAGGCCCGCCATATCGATCTCGTTGTCGAAATGGCCGATATTGCCGAGAATGGCCTGGTCCTTCATCGCCTTCATATGGTCGAGGGTGATGATGTCCTTGTTGCCGGTGGAGGTGACGACGATATCGGCGTCGCCGATGGCCTGCTCCACGGTGACCACATCGAAACCGTCCATCAGCGCCTGCAGCGCGTTGATGGGGTCGATCTCGGTGACCTGCACCCGGGCGCCCTGACCGGCCAGCGACTCCGCACAGCCCTTGCCGACATCGCCGTACCCGCAGATCAGCACCTTCTTGCCGCCGATCAGGACATCGGTGCCGCGGTTGATGCCGTCGATCAGCGAATGCCGGGTGCCGTATTTGTTGTCGAACTTCGACTTGGTGACCGAATCGTTGACGTTGATGGCCGGGAAAGTCAGTTCGCCCGCGGCGGCGAACTGGTAGAGCCGCAGGACGCCGGTGGTGGTCTCCTCGGTGACGCCCTTGACGCTCTGGGCGATCGCACTCCACTTACCCTTGTCCGTTTCGAACCGCTCCCGCAGCAGGTTCAGGAACACGGTGTATTCGGCGGAATGCTCCTCGTCGGCCGGCGGAACCACCCCCGCCTTCTCGAACTGGGCTCCGCGCAGCACCAGCATGGTGGCGTCACCGCCGTCGTCGAGGATCATATTGGCCGGTTCACCCGGCCAGGTGAGCATCTGCTCGGCGGCCCACCAGTACTCCTCCAGCGTCTCGCCCTTCCAGGCGAAAACCGGGGTGCCCTGCGGCGCGTCGATCGTTCCGTGCGGGCCCACCACCACGGCCGCGGCCGCATGGTCCTGGGTGGAGAAGATATTGCAGGAGGCCCACCGCACCTCGGCGCCCAGCGCGGTGAGGGTCTCGATCAGCACTGCCGTCTGCACCGTCATGTGCAGCGAACCGGAGATCCGCGCGCCCTTCAACGGGGCGACATCGGCGTACTCGCGGCGCAGGGCCATCAGCCCCGGCATCTCGTGCTCGGCCAGCCGGATCTCCTTGCGGCCGAATTCGGCCAGCGCCAGATCCGCGACCTTGTATTCGACACCGTTGCGGGTATCGGTGCTCAGCGAGGTTCGAGGCAGTTCGGAGGTCGTCATCAGCGTGGATCAGCCTTCTCTCGGTATCGGTCTCGACCGCAAGGCTAGCGGGTTCGCCGGCACAACGGTGCGGGTGTGCCGGTCGGCGCGATAGCCGGTCGGTAACACTCCGCGGGTGCCGGTGATCAGGCCGCGACTCGTCCCTGCGTGGCCGCGAGGACACGCCGCCGCTTACCCGGCGCGAGGTTGGCACGGGTGATATCGCCGTCGTAATGGGCGAGCACCCGCTTGTCCATGACCCGGCGCCACAGCGGCGGAATCACGGCGAGCACCACCATCGCGGCGTATCCGGCGGGCAGTTGCGGCGCCTCGTCCGAACTGCGCAGCGTCTGGTAGCGGCGGCCCGGATTGGCGTGGTGATCGCTGTGCCGTTGGAGATGGAACAGGAAAATATTGGTCACCAGGCGGTCGCTGTTCCAGCTGTCCCGCGGAGTGCAGCGCCGATATCGGCCGTTGGGGCGGCGTTCCCGCAACAGTCCGTAGTGCTCGATGTAATTGACCGTTTCCAGCAATCCGGCGCCGAGTACCGCCTGCAACAACAGGTACGGCAGGATCTGCCAGCCGAAGACCAGCATCAGGGCACCGAAGAGCACCACGGTCATCGACCATGCCTGCATGATGTGGTTGCGGGGGTGCCACCAGCTGTTCCCGGTCCGACGCAGCCGTTCGTGCTCGAGGGCTATCGCGGACCGGAAACCACCGGCCACACTGCGCGGCAGGAATCGCCACAGGCTTTCCCCTAGCCGCGCGCTGGCGGGGTCCTCCGGCGTGGCGACCCGCGCGTGATGGCCCCGGTTGTGTTCGACGAAGAAATGCCCGTACCCCGACTGCGCCAGCGCGATCTTCGCGAGCCAGCGTTCCAGGCGCTCCACCCGGTGCCCGAGTTCGTGGGCGGCGTTGATGCCGATTCCGGAGACCAGGCCCAGGGTGGTGGCGAGCCCGATCTTGTCCACGACGCTCAGTTCGGCACCGGCCCACAGATAGCCGGCGAGAGTGAGCCCGATCAGCTGGATGGGCAGGAACAGATACGTGCACCACCGGTAGAAACGATCGTTGGAAAGGGTCTCGTAGTCTTCGTCGCGCGGATTGGTGCCGTCGTCGCCGACCAGCACATCCAGCAGCGGAATCAACACCAGTACCACGATCGGCCCGAGCCACCAGAACACCCCGAGACCTGTGTGCAGCACCAACTGCGAGGGCAGCAGCGCACAACCGGGCGCGATCAGCCCCAGAATCCAGAGATGGCGTTTGGGATCGGCCGATCCAGCCGACTTGCCAACCAATTGCACTTTTTGCCCCGCTATTGAAACCCGAATCCGACAGCGGCCTACATAGTCGCAGAACCTACGCCACTGATGCGTCCTTGTTCGCCCTCGACGTGGGCACCGTTACACGGGAGTACCGTACCGGCGGTTCGCCGACGAAGCATCACGAAGGTTACCGCGCATCGTCCGCAATCGAGAAACCGGCAGAAGCGGCCCGCGCGAACCGAACCCGGGAGACCGTGGCGAATTCACAGCAATTCGCGGTCGGCGAGGACGGCGTCGACGTAGGGGCTGAAAACCCGGCCGAGTTCGGCCGGCGCATCGTGCCCGGCCGCGGGCGGTGTGGGGATATAACTGATCGCCAGCCGCACGAGCGCATGCGCGAAGGTCAGCGCTTGCGGCGGGGTCAGCGCGATCCAGCTGCGCTGCACGACGGCCGACAACCGGTCGGTGGCATGTGCGATCAACGGTCCGGCGTCCAGGGTGATGAGCCGGAGCAGATCGAGTTTCACTTCGCCGAGCAGCAGCGACTGCACCAGTGGATCCTGCGCCGAATCGTGGAAATAGCTCGCCAGGCCGTCGCGGATGGACGCCTGCGCGTCGCCGATATTGGCGGCCAGCGCGGTTTCCACATGGTCGACCAGGTCGTCGGCGAGCCGAATGGCGTAGGACTCGGCGAGGCCGCCGCGGGAGCCGAATTCGTTGTAGAGGGTCTGCCGGCTCACCCCGGCACCGGCGGCCACATCGGTGAGCGTGATCTTGGACCAGTCACGCTGCAACAACAGGTCTCGCATCGCATCGAGGATGGCTGTGCGCAGCAACTCGCGCGCAGACCCCTGGTTCGCATTCCGGGATCCGGTGCTCGGCATATCAGCGACACTTGCACGAACACCCCGGTGAGTCAAAGTTTCAAGTTCGCTCGATTTCGACCATGAAGAAATCCGACTTGGCCGCGCCGCAGTCCGGACACGTCCAGTCGTCGGGGATATCGTCCCAGCGGGTACCGGCCGCGATCCCGTCCTCGGGCCACCCCAGCGCCTCGTCGTACTCGAATCCGCACTGGGCACATCGGTACAGCTTGTAGTCGGTCATCGGACGCACCGGCCTTCCGGTCGATCGGCTCCCCGGCTCAGGGCGGGGCGGGCAACGGCTCGAAATCGATCTTCTCCCGGACCGCGCAATCCGGGCAGCACCAGTCGTCGGGCACTGACGACCAGGGCGTACCCGGCGGGAACCCCTCACGCGGGGCACCCGCGGCCTCGTCGTAGACGTAGTCGCACACCGGGCAGCGGTACTCGCTCATTCGGGCACCTGCGCCTGGGCGGCGCCGTAGCGGGCGAGCATCCGGTCCCGCGCCGGCGGGTGGATATTGGCTCGGGTGATATCGCCGTCGTAATGCGCGATCACCCGTTTGTCCATGACTCGCCGCCACAGCGGTGGCAGATAGGCCAGCACGATCATGCCCGCGTATCCGGTCGGCAGGGCCGGCGCCTGTTCCCAGGTGCGCAGCGACTGATAACGCCGGGTGGGAAACGCATGATGGTCGCTGTGCCGCTGCAGGTGGTACATGAAGAGATTGGTGACGAGGTGGTCGCTGTTCCAGCTGTGCGCCGGAGTGGGCCGTTCGTATCGCCCCGACGGAGTGCGCTGTCGCGCCAGACCGTAGTGCTCCATATAGTTGACCGCCTCGAGCAGGCTGAATCCCACCACGGCCTGCAGCAGCAGATACGGCAGCAGGGTGAGACCGAACGCGACGACCAGCGCCGTGAACAGCACCGCCGTCAGCAGCCAGGCGGTCAGGACATCGTTGCGCCGGTTCCACGGCCGGCAACCCAGCCGCTGTAGCCGGGTGCGCTCCAGCGCCCACGCCGAACGCAGGCCGCCGCAGACCGACCGTGGGAAGAAAGCCCAGAAACTCTCCCCCAACCGGGCGCTGGCCGGGTCTTCCCGGGTCGCGACCCGCACATGATGGCCACGGTTGTGCTCGATATAGAAATGACCGTAGGCGCTCTGCGCGAGCGCGATCCTGGACAGCCTGCGCTCCAGCCCTACTTTCTTGTGCCCCAGTTCGTGAGCAGTATTGATCCCGATACCGCCGACCACCCCGAGTGTGACGGCCAGCCCGACCTTGTCGACCGCATTCAGCCCCCCGTCGATCATCGGTATGTGCGGATCGTCCGCGGTGATCAGGTAACCGGCCGCGACGAGGGTTGCGTACTGGCACGGCAGGTAGAGATAGGTGAGATAGCGGTAGTACCTGTCGTTCTCCAATGCCTCCAGGACCTCGTCGGGTGGATTGGTCCCGTCCGGACCGACGAGCCGATCGGCGATCGGGACGACGAGGTAGAGCACAATCGGGCCGAGCCAGAAGACGATATGCACGAGGCCGGGGCGGCCGACAGCGGCGAGCACCCAGACCAGCGGCAGTCCGATCGTGAACAGCCCGGTGGGTGCCAGCAGGCCCCACAGCCACAGGTACCGTTTGCGATCCCGCCACGTTTCGGGCGGAGTGCATTCTTCGGGCTCGTCAGACATCGCCGTCTCACCTCGGGTAGGAGCTCGGCAGCCTTCGCTGCTGGTGTCACTTCCGCACGCCGGAGCACGTCATATGCGCGACTCGCTCACTTCCGACGGTAAGCGCGAGGACGCCCCGGAGCCGACACGTTTATGAGTTCGGTAGCGAACGGATTCAGGTTCACGCATACGTTATGAAGCAGGAGCTCCCGGGCCGTCGTCCACCGGACCCGCTGCTCGACCGCGATCGGCCGAGCAGCGGCGGCCTCATCGGATCAGTACATCAGCGTCCGGCGGCAGCGCGTCCACCGGCCACCACCGCAGATCGGCGGATTCGACACTGCGCACCGGGACGGCGCCGGCCGGTGCGGTGATCCGGAACAGCAGGTCCAGATGCCGGGTCGGTGTGCCCAGCGAACAGGTGATCGGATGGGCCTGGGCACCGTAGAGCTCCGGTTCGAGCAGCAGTCCGGGAATACCGGATTCCTCGGTGGCCTCACGCAGTGCCGCGTCGGCCACGGTGGCGTCCGCCGGCTCGCAGTGCCCACCGAGCTGGATCCAGCGTCCGACCCGCGGATGCAAGGTCAGCAGCACATCGCGGCGGTCGTGCGAGAACACCACCGCCGAGGCGGTGATGTGGCCGGGCGCGTGCTCCCGCAGACAACCGCGGGGAGCCGAGCCCAGGAACGCGAGCATCGCCTCGCGCAACGAGGCGTCGGCGCCGGGATCGGGTTCCCACTCCGTCAGCAGCCGGGTGGCCGACGCATGCAGCGATTCGGCGGTCACAGTTCGACCAGCCCGGACGCGGGATCGCGTGGCGCGCGCGGTGCGAGTTCCTCGGTGGGGTGCCCGATCGCGATGGCACCCAGCGGAATCCACGCGCTGTCCAGGCCGAGCACCTCCCGGGTCACCTCCGGAGCGAAGATCGTCGACCCGATCCAGCAGCTACCCAGTCCCTCGGTCGCGAGCGCGACGAGCAGCCCCTGCACTGCGGCGCCGACCGCGACGGTGAACATGGTGCGTTCGGCGTCACGGCGCCGTTGGTCGGGGTAATCGTGGGCCCCGTCGGGGACGCAGAACGGGATGATCACCTCGGGGGCGTCGAACAGGAGACGTCCGCGGTTCACGCGCCGTTCGATCCGGTCGGAGTCCAGACTGTCGGCGGCGAGATCGGCCCGCCACTTGTCGGCCATGGTCTCGAGCAACCGCGTCCGCCGGTCCCGGTCACGCAGCCAGACGAACCGCACCGGGCGGGTGTGGTGCGGCGCCGGCGCGGTGAGCGCCACCGCGACAGCGGCGCGGATCTGCTCGGGGTCCACCGGATCCGGCGCGAAGGCGCGGACCGATCGGCGCATCAGCAGCGCTTCACCACGGCCGCGTTCGATGGCTTCCGCCGTGCCGAGCCAGAACAGGTCGTCGGTACCCGGTCGGACCAGATCGGCTGCCGTGGAACCGTTGTCGGCCGGGGTGAGCCCCCGGACCACCGCGATCGGAACACCACCCAGCTTGCCTTTGACCAGGTCGGCGGCGGCGGCGAGTTCGTCCGCGATGGCCACCTGGGTGACCTGGAGCTCGTTGCCCTGACCGTCGACGGCACCCGCGTAGTCGTACAGCACCGGCAATCCCGCGGAGCCGATAGCCACATCCGTCTGCCCGTTGCGCCAGGCCCGGCCCATGGTGTCGGTGACCACCACCGCGATCTCCACTCCGAGCCGGGTACCCAGCGCGGACCGCAAGCCCTTGGCGCTGCCGTCGGGATCGGCGGGCAGCAGTACCAATTCGTCCTGCTCCACATTGGATCCGTCTACCCCGGACGCGGCCTGCACGATGCCCAGCCGGTTCTCGGTGATCAGGGTGCGGCCCCGGCGGGCGACCACCCGCACCGCCTCCTGTTCGACCAGCCGGCGTCGCGCGATATCGCGCTCCTCGGGATCGGTTGGGGCAGCGACGATCCGGCCCTCGGCCTTGGCGACGATCTTGCTGGTGACCACCAGAATATCGCCGTCGGCCAGCCAGGGAGCCTGGGCGGCGATATGTTCGGCGAGATCGTCGCCCGGTCGGAATTCCGGCAAACCGGTGATCGGCAGTATCTGCAATTGCGCCGCGGCATGGTCGGCGATCACGGCTTCGGCCGACGGGTTCACGCTGGTCACGGCTTGACTCCTGCCAAATCGAGGGCTGCCCGCACCATTTCGGCGGTGGTGGGCGGATCGGTCATCAAAAGGGGAACGCTGCGCACCTGCACACCCGGCACATCGGCCGTGTCGGTGGTGTGGATCAGCCAGCCGTCGAGAATGCCTGTGGCCGAACGGGATCCGTAGTGCCGACCGACCGCCTCCGCGGAGGTCTCCACGCCGATCACCGACAGGCACTCGTCGGCCATCCCGCGCAACGGCTTTCCGTCGATCACCGGCGACACCCCGATCACCGGCGCCTGGGTGGTGCGCAACGCACCCCGAATTCCGGGCACCGCCAGGATCGAACCGACGCTCACGACCGGGTTCGAGGGCGCGAGTAATACAACATCCGCATCGGCTATGAGTTCGGTCACATTAGGTGCCGGTTTGGCGTCGTCCGCCCCGATTGTGGCGAATCCGTGGGTTTCGACGTCCGCCCGGTAGCGAACCCACCACTCCTGGAAATGGATCGCGCGGCGTTCGCCAGGACTCTCCGGATCGCTGATAACTACATGCGTTTCACAGCGATCGTCGGTTGCCGGGAGGAGTTTCACACCCGGTTGCCACCGATTGCAGAGCGCCTCGGTAACCGCCGAGAGGGGATAGCCGGCGCGCAACATTTCGGTACGAACCAGGTGCGTCGCGATATCCCGGTCCCCCAGTCCGAACCAATCGGGCTGCGCATGGTATTTCGCGAGCTCCTCCTTGGCGTGCCAGGTTTCGCCCAACCGGCCCCAGCCGCGCTCCGGGTCGATTCCACCGCCGAGCGTATACATGCAGGTATCGAGGTCGGGACAGATTCTCAGCCCGTGCATCCAGACATCGTCGCCCACATTGACGATTGCGGAAACCTCCGCCTCGGGCAGTAGCTCCCGGACGCCCAGCAGGAACCGCGCGCCACCGACTCCGCCGACCAGGACGACGATACGGGGACCATTGGCGGGGGCGATGTCCGCTTGTTGTGAAGTCACATCTGTACACCCTATGCCGCACGGGAAATAGTGCGCGTTCCGCTATATTTGCCGCTCATTTGCTATTCGGGTCACAAGATCGACTCGGAATGCCGCGCGGGATAGTAACGGAATAGTGACGGTGGCTTGACCATCACTACAGGCGGCGTGTCTAATCACAGACATGTCATTCCGGGTCGCGCGGGAAGTCCAAGGCGCGGACGGAAACTCGAACAGATGTTCGAATTGGAATGACAGGCTCGGGGAAGTCCGCGAGACAACGTCGCGGAGTTTGGCCGTCGAGATGCGCGTTGATCGACGGAAATGAATTCATTCTGCGCTAACACACAGTGAGGAGGCGGAGCGATGGCCGATGATCTGGCCCCGACCGGCATTCCGGTGGGTGTATCGCGAACCGATTCCACAGCAGGCGCAGCACGAGGCGTCGCTGCTGAAAACGGCTGGTCCGGCCCTGATCGGAATGAGCGTGAATCGGCTCCCCGGCTCAGCCTGATCGTGACCGGTTTCGACGAGATGTTCGGCTCCATCGAAGAACAGTGGCAAGAACGCGCACTCTGCGCGGAGACAGACCCGGAGGCCTTCTTCCCGGAGAAGGGCGGCTCCACCCGCGAGGCCAAACGCATCTGCTTGGGATGCGAGGTCCGCGACGAATGCCTGGAATACGCGCTCGCGCACGATGAGCGCTTCGGAATCTGGGGCGGCCTGTCGGAGCGGGAGCGCCGGCGCCTCAAGCGCGGTATCGGCTGACAATCAGCGACTCCGCATGCGGCCACACCGCTCGCGTCGGTGCGCCCCGGAGCATGTGGCCGGGGCGGGCCGTCGCGGTCGGCGATCACTGACTAACGTTGCGACCATGGCACGATCCCGCAACCGTAGACCCCCGACCGCCAGGTCGGTCAGCCGTCGCGGCCGCGGTGTCCGCGGCCCGATGCTGCCACCGACCGTGCCGGCTTGGCGCACCCGTGGCCAGAAGTTCGATCGGCTGGTGCTGGAAGCATTCGCCCCCCTGGACACCCGCTGGCACGATCGCCTCACCAAACTCGACATCGCTGTGGACGATGTGCCCAAAATTCGTCCGCTGCACCCTGATTCGGTGACCTGGCCCGACGAGGTGGTCGCCGACGGCCCGGTTCCGCTGTCCCGGCTCATCCCGGCCGGCGTCGACCGGCACGGCACCCCCATCCGGGCCCGGGTGGTGCTGTTCCGCAAACCCCTCGAACTCCGTGCCGGCGACCCGGACGATCTGGTGGAACTGTTACGCGAGGTCCTGGTACAGCAGATCGCCACCTATCTCGGGGTAGACCCCGACGTGATCGACCCGGAACCGGAGTAAGCGCACGACGCCGTGTTCGATCACCCCCTCCGGCGTGGGCCGGGCCCCACACAGCGCGGTGAACCCTCGATAGATACCGGCACCCGCTCGAACACGTAGCGTGCGACTCTTCCCAGACCGATCGAGCACTCGTCGAGCTGCAGCCTCTCCGGTCCGGCCGACCCACGTCCCGCCGGGGTCTCCCCCGTTCCCGGATCGATCGAGCGAAACCGTACGCGACAGATCACCTGAATACAGGACCGCACCGCCCACTCGATACCGAAAGCGGCGCGTCCACCACCGACGTGAGACCTGCCCCGGTTCCGGAACGACAGAACGCCGCGACCGGGCCCAGGTGGGAAGACTCAGGGTCGTAGAAGCCCCGACACCCGACGCCGGCTACACCACCACGAACACGCGCAGGCACACCCCGGCTCCGAATCGATCGAGCGAAACCGCGCAGCGACCATCACCGCGATACCCGACCCCGACCCCGACCCCGACATCCCCGAGTCGACGCCGAAGACGAGGCCCACCACAAAGGCGGGGCCCGCCCCGGTTCTGGAGCGACGGAGCGGGGGAGCGCAGCGGAGGACGCAGGAGTGAAGAACCGGGGTCACCAGGGCCCCGACCCGCGACGCCGAAGGCGGCGCAAATAGACGCAGCGGTACGAATCACACTGCGACGCGCCGCGACCGAGTGGATCCATGAGCGTGTCTGCCCCACTCGTGTGGGTGTGCCGGGTTACGCTCATCGGCGTGATCTCCATGCGTCGTTGCTGCCGACCCGGCTGCAAGAACCCGGCCGTCGCGACGCTCACCTATGTCTACTCGGACTCCACGGCGGTGGTGGGCCCGCTGGCGACGGTTGCCGAACCTCATTCGTGGGATCTCTGCGGGACCCACGCTTCCCGGATCACCGCGCCCAAGGGCTGGGATATGGTCCGGCACGAAGGCGGCTTCTCCACCAGTCCCGACGACGATGATCTGACCGCGCTGGCCGAGGCCGTCCGGGAGGCCGGATTGCGCCGCCGCCCCCCGGAACCCGATCAACGGGGCTATCGCGAGCACAATCCCCCGCCGCGCCCGACCCGCACCGGCCGCCGCGGACATCTCCGGGTACTCCCCGACCCCCCGAGCTGAGCTTCCTCCGTCGGCCCATAACAACGCAGAGGCCGACCGGCAACTCGCGGCGTCACTGGCATCCGCGCCGTCCGGGCTCCACCCACACTACCGACGCCCGACCCGGCCGGTTCCGGAGCGACGGGGCCCGGCAACCCAATGCCCCGACAACAGCCGGAACCACAACCACCCCACCCGACGCCGAAGGCGACGCCATGGACCTACCGGGGTCGCGAAGACCCCCACCACCCCAGCGAAACAGGGCCCACCACAAAGGCGGGGCCCGCCCCGGTTCCGGAGCGACAGAGCGAAGGAGCGCAGCGACTGAGCGCCGGAGTGAAGAACCGGGGTCACGAGGGCCCCGACCCGCCCCGCCGAAGGCGGGGCCGTAAACACAACACTAGGGTGGTCGCCATGACAGTCGCCCGCTCTGCCGAGTCCGTGAACGCGGTGATCAAGGCTTACGACATCCGCGGTGTGGTCGCCGACCAACTCGACGCCGGCTTCGTCCGGGATGCAGGGGCGGCGTTCGCCCGGCTGATGCGGGACGAGGAAGCGCGGCGCATCGTGATCGGCCACGATATGCGGGCCTCTTCACCCGAGTTGGTGGCCGCGTTCGCCGAGGGTGTACTCGCGCAGGGCCTGGACGTGGTCCATATCGGGCTGGCATCCACCGACGAACTGTACTTCGCTTCCGGCCGGTTGGACTGCCCCGGCGCCATGTTCACCGCCAGCCACAACCCGGCGCGCTACAACGGCATCAAGCTCTGCCGTCCGCGTGCGCTGCCGGTGGGTCAGGACACCGGGTTGGCGACCATCGCGGCCGAGTTGATCTCCGGGGTGCCCGGTTACGCGGGGGATCCGGGTACTGCCACCGAGATCGACCTGCTCGACGACTACGCCGCCTTCCTGCGCGAACTGGTGGATCTCGGCGGTATCCGTCCGCTGACCGTCGCGGTGGATGCCGGCAACGGTATGGGCGGGCATACCGTTCCCGCCGTGCTGGGGGCGCTGCCCCAGGTCAAGGTGGTGCCGCTGTATTTCGAGCTGGACGGCACCTTCCCCAATCACGAGGCGAACCCGCTCGATCCGAAGAACCTGGTGGACCTGCAGGCGCTGGTCCGCGATTCCGGCGCCGATATCGGATTGGCCTTCGACGGTGACGCCGACCGCTGTTTCGTGGTGGACGAGCTCGGGGACCCCGTTTCGCCGTCGGCCATCACCGCGCTGGTCGCCGAGCGGGAACTGGCCAAGGAGCCGGGTGCGACGATCATCCACAATCTGATCACCTCGCGCGCGGTTCCGGAGTTGGTGACCGAACTGGGCGGTCATCCGGTGCGGTCACGGGTGGGTCATTCGTTCATCAAACAGTTGATGGCCAGTTCCGGTGCCGTATTCGGCGGGGAGCACTCCGCGCACTACTACTTCCGGGACTTCTGGGGCGCCGATTCCGGCATGCTGGCCGCACTGCACGTGCTGGCCGCTCTGGGCGAGGACAAACGGCCCGTATCCGAACTGATGGCCTCCTACACCGCCTACGCCGCCTCCGGCGAGATCAATTCGACCGTCGACGACGCCGCCGGACGGACCGCCGAGGTCATCGACGCGTTCGCGGGACGGGCGGTCTCGGTGGACCGGCTGGACGGTGTCACCGTCCAGCTACCCGACCATGCCTGGTTCAACCTCCGTGCCTCCAATACCGAACCGCTGCTGCGTCTCAACGTCGAAGCCAGGTCGCAGGACGAAGTAGACGCACTCGTGACCGAGATCCTGCGCATCGTCCGCGCCTGACTGGAATAGTGGAAATACACACCGTGGATTCGCCCGTTCCAGGCCCGGTGTCCACGACGCGGGCGGTGGCGGCCGAGACCGACAACAGCGCGATGAGGGGAGGTGCCACGCCCGATGATCGCTGATACCCCGGTGCTCGATCTGGACGATGCCGCAATGCTCGAGGCCGCCGATACCGGCGGCGCCCTCCGTTCGGCCGCGTCCGGTGGCGCCCAGGTGCGTGCCACCGCGGCAGCCGTGGCCGAAGGTGCGCTCGCCCGCCTGGACGGCCTGCGTCCACGAAGTCTGCTGCTGGTGTCCGGTCCCGGCCGGGCCGGCCGCGCTGCCGCCCTGCTCGTCGCGGCACTCGGTGACCGCACCGGGCTGCCCCTGGTCCAGGTCACCTCGGTGCCCTCTTGGGCGGGTCCGCTCGATGTGGTGCTGGTGGCCGGTGACGACGCCGGCGATCCACGGCTCATCGATTCGGTCGACCGGGCGCTGCGCCGCGGCGCCGAGGTGGTGGTGGCCGCCCCGGACGAGGGCCCGCTGCGTGCCGCCGCGGCCGGACGCGCGGCCCTGCTGGCGCCACGAGTCCCCGTGCTCGACGAGAACAGGCTGCTGCGCTACCTCGGCGTAGGGATCGCGGTACTGCAGACGATCGACCGACATCGCAGCGCGGCGTTCCTGCCCGAACTGGGCGCGCTGGCCGATGTGCTCGATACCGAGGCACTGCGCGACGGCCCTCAGCACGAGGTCTTCCACAATCCCGCCAAGAACCTCGCCGCACGGACTCAGCAGCGTGGTTTGATCGTCGCCGGCGACAACGCGGCCACCACCGAACTTGCTGTACACGCGGCAGAGGTCCTGCTGCAATCGGCGGGCCGCGCCGCCGCCGCGGTGGAACTGGCTGTCGCGGTGACCGCGCTACCGCGCCTGGTGAACGCCGCCACCACAGCCGCTCCCGACTACGATCCGCTCTTCCACGACGAGCAACTCGACGGCCCACCGCCGGTGGAGAAGAAGCGGATCTTCGTGTGCAGCACGGAATCCGATATCTTGACCGCCCGCCGCAAGATCGCCGTCTTCGGTGGCGCGGGCGGCGGCACCGTGGACGCCGACCTCGTCACCGCGGATCTCGAATCGACCCCCACCGACCCGGCACCCGCCGGATCACCGGTCCCCGAACCCGTTCCCGTCCCGATCGGCGGGGAAATGGAACGTCTGGCCGTCCTCGCGCTGCGCTGGGAGATGACGGCGGCCTATCTGCGGCTGATCGGCGGCCGGGCAGTCGCGGCGAGCGGGCCGGACAGTTACGACGGGGGACACTACTAGTGCACGAACTCGTAGGTGCGCTGCGCTCGTACGCCTGGGGCTCGCGCACCGCGCTCGCCGAACTCTGCGGTCGTCCCGTCCCCTCAGCGCATCCAGAAGCCGAATTGTGGTTCGGCGCGCATCCGGCCGACCCCGCGTATCTCCGCACCGACAGCGGCACCCGGTCACTGCTGGACGTGATTTCGGCGAACCCCGGGGAGGAGCTCGGCGCGGCCGCCGAACGTTTCGACGATCGACTACCGTTCCTGCTGAAGATCCTGGCCGCCGAGGAACCCCTCTCACTGCAGGCCCATCCGAGTGCCGAGCAGGCACGATCCGGGTTCGCCCGGGAGAACCGCACCGAGGTTCCGCTCGATTCGCCCATGCGCAACTATCGCGACGACAGCCACAAACCCGAACTGGTCGTCGCCCTGGAACGATTCGAGGCACTCGCCGGTTTCCGCGACCCGCTGCGCACTGTGGACTTGTTTCGGGCCCTGGATATCACCGAACTCGCCCACTACACCGATCTGCTCGCCGCACAACCCGATTCCGACGGCCTGCGAACCCTGTTCACCAGCTGGATCACCCTCCCGCCGACCGTACTGGACACCCTGCTGCCGGCCGTGCTGGACGGCTGCGTCCGCTACCTGTCCAATTCCGAACGTGAATTCGCCGCCGAAGCCCGCACCACGCTGGAACTGGCCGAGGCCTACCCCGGCGATGCCGGAGTACTGGCCGCGATGCTGCTGAACCGGATCACCCTGCAACCCGGCCAAGGCCTGTTCCTCGCCGCCGGCAACCTGCACGCCTACCTGCACGGCGTCGGCGTCGAGATCATGGCCAACTCCGACAATGTGCTGCGCGGCGGACTGACACCCAAACACGTCGACGTCCCGGAACTACTGAAAGTCCTCGACTTCGAACCGATCGACCTACCACTGGTACTCCCCGAACCGGCCGGCGACGGCTCGGTCCGCTACCGCACCCCCGCACCGGAATTCGCCCTCCGCCGCTTCGACCTCACGGCCGGACCGGCACAGGTACCCATGACCGACGCCGGCCCGGGAATCGTGCTGTGCACGGTGGGATCGGCCCGGTTGTCGAACGGTGACGCCGAGGTAACGCTCACCCGCGGCACCGCCGCCTGGGTCTCGGCGGCCGACAAGGACATCTGCGCCCGGGCTCCCGAAGAAGCCGCCACTCTGTTCTGGGCGTGCGTCGGCGCCGTGTGATCCGGGGTTCGGGTCGCCCGGACGCGGGTGATCTGGGGTGACTGGTGTTCCGGGGTGGCGAACGGGAGACCGGCTCGTGCCGGGGTGAATTCGCGGCGGGGGTGAACGGGTGCGAACGGTGCTGGACCGGGTGCGAACGGTGCCGAACCCGGCACGAACAACGCCGAACCCGGCACGAACAACGCCGAACCCGGCACGAACAACGCCGAACCCGGCACGAACAACGCCGAACCCGGCACGAACAACGCTGGATGTTGACTTGCTTGTGAAGGTGCTGTGTTTTTGGCGCGCTGGCGCGCGCGGGGTCGAGGCCCCCGAAGTCTCGCCGTTTCGGCCTCGAGACTCGAGCCTTCGGCTCATGC
>NZ_JBSFDZ010000063.1:0-19552 GCF_053594175.1 Nocardia sp. NPDC001965 | reverse complement strand
CTCGAAAGCGCATGAGCCGAAGGCTCGAGTCTCGAGGCCTGAACGGCGAGACGGGCCTCGACCCTTTGAGGTGTCTCGCAAAACTCGACTCAGGCGGGTCGAGGCGGCATTCGACATCTCGGGTGGGTGTGTGGATGCCGGCTCGGGGTCGGCAGGCAGGTGTTGCGCGGGTCGGCTCGGGCCGCTCGTCCTCGGCCGGGCTGTGTCCGAGGGGGCGGGCTCGTGGTTACCGCTCGGACACCGCTGGGTGAGGTAACGATCGGCTCGTGGCCGGTCAGGATTCCGTTTGTGGCCGTTCGCGGCCCCTTGACTTCTGTTCCGCAAGGTGGCTCGTCTCGGCCATTCTCCTTCACGAGCCGTCTACGTCTCAGGTCGCGGAGCGGGTCCCTGTGATCAGGGGGATCCCTCGAGCGCTCTGGTCCTCGTCCGGCCTCGGCTCTAGGCTCGGATGATGGATACCGATCTGAATCAGGACGCGGTCACCACGGTCCGGGAATTCTTCACCGCGATGGAGATCGGCGCGCTGGACGAGGCGCTGGAGCTCGTGCATCCCGAGATCGTCTGGAAGAACACTTCGCTGCCGGATGTGCGCGGGTCACGCCGGGTCGGCAAGTTGTTGCGCGGTCTGGACCGGGAGCAGTTCGGCTTCTCGGCGGAGATGCACCATATCGCCGCCGAGGGATCGGTGGTGCTGACCGATCGCACCGATGTACTGCGGTTGGGGCCGGTGAACATCTCGTTCTGGGTGATGGGGACGTTCGAACTGCGCGACGGCCGAATCGTGCTGTGGCACGACCATTTCAGCTGGGAGAACTTCTTGCGCGGCACCGCGGTCGGGGTGGTGAAGGCGCTCTTCGGCCGCTGACCCGCCACACTGCTGTATTGCGCAAGCCGTTCGGGAGCGCTGCGAAACGCTCCCGAACGGCCGGGTCGTGCGCTGGACCCTAGGCGTTGGGCCCGTACTCCTCCAGCATCTCGGTGACCAGTGCGGCGATCGGCGAGCGCTCACTGCGGGTCAGCGTGATATGTGCGAACAAGGGATGCCCCTTGAGCTTTTCGATCACTGCGGCCACACCGTCGTGCCGGCCGACCCGGAGATTGTCGCGCTGGGCGACATCGTGGGTGAGGACGACCCGGGAGCCGCCGCCGAGCCGGCTCAGTACCGTCAGCAGGACATTGCGTTCCAGTGACTGGGCTTCGTCGACGATCACGAACGAATCGTGCAGTGATCGGCCTCGGATATGGGTCAGCGGAAGCACTTCCAGCATGCCGCGGCTGAGGACCTCCTCCATCACTTCGCGGCTGGCCAGGCCGTCCAGCGTATCGAAGACGGCCTGGGCCCACGGGCCCATCTTCTCGTTCTCGGTGCCGGGCAGGTAACCGAGTTCCTGCCCGCCCACCGCGTACAGCGGCCGGAACACGACGACCTTGCGCTGAGTGCGCTTCTCCAGCACCGCTTCCAGGCCGGCGGTGAGCGCCAGCGCCGATTTGCCGGTCCCGGCCCGGCCGCCCAGCGAGACGATGCCGACGCTCTCGTCGAGCAGCAGGTCGAGTGCGACCCGCTGTTCCGCGGACCGGCCGTGCAGACCGAACGCCTCCCGTTCCCGGACCAGCTGTACCCGTTTGTCCGGGGTCACCCGGCCGAGAGCGCTGGAGCTGCTCCCCAGCAGCCGGATTCCGGTGTGGCAGGGCAGTTCCCGGGCCTCGTCGAGATCGACGACCGATTCGCTGTAGAGCCGGTCGACGACTTCGGAGGCGGTATCGATTTCGACCATGCCCGTCCAGCCGGAGGTCACCACGTCCTGTGCGTGATATCCCTCCGCCGTCAGACCTACCGCGCTGGCCTTCACCCGCATCGGGATGTCCTTGGACACCAGCACCACCTGGCATCCTTCGGCCGCGAAGTTCAGCGCGCAGGCCAGGATGCGGGAATCGTTGCTCTCGGTGCGGAAACCGACCGGTAACACCGAGGGGTCGGTGTGGTTCAGTTCCACCTGCAACGTGCCGCCCTCGGTGCCTATCGGCAGCGGCTCGTCGAGCCGTCCGTGGGCCACTCGTAGATCGTCGAGCATGCGCAGGGCTTCACGGGCGAACCAGCCGAGTTCGTGGTGGTGCCGTTTACCTTCGAGTTCGCTGATCACGACCAGCGGTAACACCACATGATGTTCGCCGAACCGGGTCACTGCCCAGGGGTCCGACAGCAGCACCGAGGTGTCGATGACGAAGGTTTTCAAACCTTTCTGAATGAAGCGAGAATTCGCCGATGGGGCGGATACGGAGCGATTATCAGTCACGGTAGGCTCCTATGGTCTGCGCGGCACCCACACAGACAGTCTCGCTGGGCCGGTAGGTCCGGATGGCTGTCGACGCAGTGCGTCAGCGGCCACGAGGACCGGGTGCCGGCCCCCTCGTACTGAGTTTCTCAGCCACGGTCAGGACCTCCCGAGCGAGCCGCAACGTGCGACCCGCCACTCCGAAGCTACCTCCTCACCACCCCTGAGCGCTCGGAGAAATGCGGGAGGCTTTGATGAATTCGCTGTGAACGCACCTCGGTTTCAGCAGTTTCGCGCAGGTCAGGGTGGGTATTGGTGACCGTCGACCGATTCGGATCGGGTATGGGTCCAATTCGTCCTGTTCCGCTGTTTCGACGGTGTGTTCGCTCCGGGTTCGCCTCCGTCGCGGGCCGCCTCAATCGTGCAGCTGCTCCATGAGCACCGGAACATGACTGTGAACCGGCTCTTTGACCGCGGTGACCAGGGTGATCGGCGGGTCGGTGGCGGCACGGTGCCGTAGCCGGTCCAGGATCTCGCGGGCCGCGGGGGCATCGAGCTCGGCGCGATAGCGCTCGGTGAACTCGGCGCGGCGGTGGGCGGGGGCCTCGTGGAACCAGCGGCGCAGGTCGTCGGACGGGGTGATCTCCTTGGCCCATTCGTCGATCTGTGCCACCGTCTTGGCCAGCCCGCGCGGCCACAGGCGATCGACGAGGACCCGGTATCCGTCGCCCGGCTCGGGGGCCTCGTACACACGTTTGACCCGGAAGCCGGTCGGTGGGGTCGAGGTTTCGTCGGTCATCCGGTCATCGCAGCACGGTGCCCGGCCGAAGTGGGTGTGCCACGCGGGGTGGTCGCGGCAACCCGCGCCGAAACGGGCCCGGATGCCGGTACCGGGATTAGAGTCGGCGGTATGACCGAGAACGAGGAGTTGGACAAGCTCTCGTCGAAGGAGCTGCACGACCGCGCGGTCAAGCTCGCGGTGCGGCACGGTGATATCCGCTTCCTCTGGGACCTGCTGACCCGCATCCCGGCCGCGGAGGCCACGGCGGGCCGGACGGGGGAGAGCGAAGCCGATATCAAATGGGTGGTGCCGATGCTCGACGACTACGCCCACGCCGGTGAGGGCGAACTCGCCGAGGCCCTGCGCGGGTTCTATCTGGAATACCTGAACGAGCATTCCTGATCGGTCCGAAGCACGGAGAGGTCGTGCGGGCCGGGCCCGGCGGGTGGCGATCATCGCGTGATCACCACCCGTCGCCGGGGCCGCTCATTCGCCCCGGTGGGCGCCGAAGAACTCCGTGATCTCGGTCGCCATGAGATCCGCCGCCACATGATGCAGGTAGTGGCTGTGCACCTCGTGCGTCCGCCACGACACGATGTTGTGGTCGCGTTCGGCGAATCGCCGGATACCGTGGAAATCGCCCGTGGAACCGCACAGTGCCAGCGGCACCGTCGACGGTTCGCCGGGGGTGGCCGCCTTGCTCTTCTCGAAATAGTGTCGGATGGCCGAACCCGCGGTGCCGGTGAACCAGTGCACGGCGATATTGGTGAGCACGAACTCGTCGTCCAGGTCCGGCCCGAGCAACTGACTGTTCCAGCCGAGCAGTCCCGACGGTGAATCCGCCAGCGCGTGCGCGAGGGTCTGCGGCTGCTGTGACTGCAGCACATTGAATCCCATCTTGTTCTCGACGAACCAGTTCAGGGTCTCCAGCGACCGCTGCTCGTCGGCGTCCAGATCCGCCATTTCGGAAGGATCGCCGGATGGGAACGAATACACCTGTGCCACATGCATACCCACCACGCGATCGGGTGCGATCCGGCCCAGTTCCACCGAGATGGACGAGCCGCCGTCGTTACCCACCGCACCGTAACGCTCATAGCCCAACCGGTTCATCAGCTCGGCCCAGGCCCGGGCGATCCGCTGATCGTTCCAGCCCTGCTCGGTCGTGGGGCCGGAGAAGCCGTAACCGGGTACCGACGGGATCACCAGATCGAAACCCGCGGCGCTCAGCGGGTCGATCAGCTCCAGGAACTCGACGAAGGTTCCGGGCCAGCCGTGGGTCAGGACGAGCGGGAAGCCGGTGCCCTGCTGCGCGTGGACGTGCAGAAAGTGGATTCGCTGCCCGTCGATCTCGGTGACGAACTGGGGGTGGGTGTTGAGCCGCTCTTCCAGTTTCCGCCAATCGAGCTGCAGCCACCGGTCCGCCAGTCCGCGTACCCGGTCGACACTCACGCCGTACTCGTCACCGGAACCCGGGATCTGATCCGCCCAGCGGGTGCGCCGGAGGCGGTTGTGCAGATCGTCGATATCGGCCTGCGGGACCTCGACGCGGAAGGGCTGGATGGCGGCCATATCTGATCCTATCTCTGGAACGGAATGTTTTGTTCTGTTTGAAGATTAGCAGAACGGAACATTCCGTTTCAAGTGCTAGAGTTGCGGCATGCCGAAATCAGCCGAAACGCCTGCTCAGAAGCCGCTGTCCGGCCGCAGAGCCCAGGCCGCACGTAACGACAGTCTCGTCCTGGAGGCGGCGCGTGAGGTGTTCCTCGCCGAACCGAAGGCGCCGATCGCCGCCGTGGCCGAACGGGCCGGAGTCGGGATCAGCGCGCTCTACCGCCGCTATCCGAGCAAAGAGACGCTGCTGCGCACGCTCTGCCACGACGGGCTGCGTCGCTACAACGCGGAGGCCGATGCCGCACTGGCCGAGCCGGACGGCTGGCAGGCGCTGGTGGGGTTCCTGGAGCGGGTCGTGGACGCCGATGTGCATTCGCTGACGGTCCACCTGGCGGGCACCTTCACCCCCGATCCGGAAATGCTGCCCGATGTCGAGCACGCCGACGCGGCCACCGCGGAGCTGGTGCGCAGGGCGCACGAGACGGGGCGGCTGCGGGCAGATCTGACACCGCAGGACATCGGCCTGATCCTGGAATCGTGTGCGGCCATCTCCATGCCCGACAAGGAACGCGCCGGACAACTGCGACGCCGGGTCCTCGCCGTCCTGATCGACGGCATGGCCACCGACGGGGACCTGCCGGGCCCGCCACCGCGCCCGGGGGAGTTCGCGTGGCGCTGGAAACGCGCCTGAACCGCACCCGCCGCGCCGTGACCGGGTCAGCCGGCCGGCCTGCCCGCGTAGGCGTCCCGCATCACCCGCAGGTCGATCTTCTTCATCCGGTACATGGCCGAGAGCGCCCGGTCCACCGCGGCGGGATCGTCGCCTGCGAGCAGTTCATTGGCCTGGCTCGGCCAGATCTGCCACGGCACACCGTATCTGTCGTTGAGCCAGCCGCACTGGACCTCCTCGCCCCCGTCGGCGAGCAACGCTTCCCACAACCGGTCCACCTCGGCCTGGTCGTCGCAGTTGACCAGCAGCGACATCGCGTGGGTGTAGTGGTAGTCGCCGCCGCCGTTGATCGCCGTGAACTGCTGGCCGGCGAGTTCGAAGTCGACCAGCATCACCGTTCCCGCCTCGCGCATACCCGCCTCGGTATAGCGCTGAACCGCGGTGATCTTGCCGTCCGGGAACAGGGAGCAGTAGAACTCGGCGGCTTCCTCGGCCTGGGTGTCGTACCAGAGATTGGTGACGATCTTCTGCATGGCGATCCTCCTCGGCGAAACGGGCGGTATGCACTGACGACGGACCCTCCGACGCGAACTGATCGGCTCCGCCGGATTCGATCGATACTGCGGCACCGGCCCGGCGCAGCCGGCCCGACCCGCCGGACCCGGACGGATCGCGATCCGGGCCCGGCGGCCGTTCACTCGGAGATCTCGGCCCCCGTCCGCGGTGGCGGGCCGGCCTCGAGGCGGAGGAACTCCTCGTCGGTGAGCAGCCGGGAACGGATCAGGAACCGGACACCTTCCGGTGCCTCCAGCGAGAACCCGCTCCCGCGCCCGGGCACCACGTCCACCGTCAGATGGGTGTGTTTCCAGTACTCGTACTGATCCGCACTCATCCAGAACGGCGTATCCGCATCGACCTCGCCGAGCAGCACATCCTGTCCGCCCACCCGGAATTCGCCGCGCGGATAGCACATGGGCGCACTGCCGTCGCAACAGCCACCGGACTGATGGAACATCACCGGGCCGTGTCGCTCGATCAACTCGTGCAGCAGATCGGCGGCGGCACCGGTGAGCTCCACCCGGTTCGGGTCCGGCATCAGAAGAAGCCGAGCTTCTGCGGTGAATAACTCACCAGCAGGTTCTTGGTCTGCTGGTAGTGATCCAGCATCTGCGCGTGGTTCTCACGGCCGATACCCGACTTCTTGTAACCGCCGAACGCCGCATGCGCCGGGTAGGCGTGATAGCAGTTCGTCCACACCCGGCCCGCCTTGATCCCGCGACCGAGCCGGTAGGCGGTGTTGCCGTCGCGGGTCCATACACCTGCACCGAGACCGTAGAGGGTGTCGTTGGCGATCTTCAATGCCTCCTCGGTGGAGTCGAAGGTGGCGACCGAGACCACCGGACCGAAGATCTCCTCCTGGAAGATCCGCATATCGTTGCTGCCCTTGAAGATGGTCGGCTCCACATAGAAGCCGTTCGGGTAGCCGTCCACCGAGCGCGAAGCGCCGCCGGTCAACACCTCGGCACCCTCTTTTCTGCCGATATCGATATACGACATGATCTTCTCGAACTGGTCGTTACTGGCCTGTGCCCCGATCATGGTCGCGTCGTCGAGCGGGTCCCCGCTGACGATCGCCTTCGTGCGCTCGACACAGCGAGCCATGAACTCGTCGTAGATCGACGAATGCACGAGCGCCCGGGAGGGACAGGTACAGACCTCGCCCTGGTTCAGCGCGAACATCACGAACCCCTCGACGGCCTTGTCCAGGAAATCGTCATCGGCGGCCATCACATCGGGCAGGAAGATGTTCGGGCTCTTTCCACCCAGTTCCAAGGTGACCGGAATGATGTTCTCGCTCGCGTACTGCATGATCAACCGACCCGTGGTGGTTTCCCCGGTGAAGGCCACCTTCGCCACCCGCGGGCTCGAGGCCAGCGGTTTACCGGTCTCCACCCCGAACCCGTTCACCACATTGAGGACGCCCGGCGGCAGCAGATCGGCGATCAACTCCACCACCTTCATGATCGACGCCGGTGTCTGCTCGGCCGGTTTCAGCACCACCGCGTTACCGGCCGCCAGCGCGGGCGCCAATTTCCAAGTGGCCATGAGAATGGGGAAATTCCACGGAATGATCTGACCGACCACACCGAGCGGTTCATGGAAGTGGTAGGCGATGGTATCGCCATCGATTTCGCTGATCCCGCCCTCCTGGGCGCGGATCGCCCCGGCGAAATACCGGAAATGGTCCACGGCCAGCGGCAGATCCGCCGCCTTCGTCTCACGGACGGGTTTCCCGTTCTCCCAGGTCTCGGCGACCGCGAGCGCTTCGAGATTCTCCTCGATCCGATCCGCGATCTTGTTCAGGATATTGGCGCGTTCGGTGGTGGACGTAGCACCCCAGCCGTCGGCGGCCGCATGCGCGGCATCGAGAGCCAGCTCCACATCGGGGGCGGTGGAACGCGCCACCTCGCAAAATGTTTCGCCATCGACCGGTGACGGATTGTCGAAGTATTTGCCTTCGACAGGGGCGGTCCACTCGCCACCGATGAAATTGTCGTATCGGGCGGCATAGCTGACGATGCTGCCGTCGGCACCGGGCTTGGCGTAGGTCATGAGCTACTCCTCGAAGTGGATTCATGCGGTGCGCGGAGGCCGAAGCGAAGGCGGAGGCATCGCATCATGACGAACTCCTCGGTCGACTCGGGCGCTGAACGCACGCCGGATAAAGCGTGATGTACCTCACTATGCCGCTTTCGGCGGGGTGGCACCCGGCGTTCGCGGTGAATCGTGGGATCGATTTCCTGGACGGCCGGATCGTGGCAGGTACGGGCCGTGACATCCGGGAAAACCGGCGTTGACGGGGGTGAATGGTGGTCGGGATCCGCTCGGCGCGGAAGCGGGTAGGGCCGGGTCGGCCACTCCGGCCATGCCGAGAACCTATCGAGAACGGGCCCGAGCCTGCGGTGCGGTATCCGGCGCGGAGGTTGTCTCCGGTAACCGAGCCCGACATCCGCGGACCCTGGAGCGGGCGCTCGCGGGGTCGGTGCCCGGCCGCACCGGCGGCCTCCCACGGCTACCTCAAGGTCAACAGGAACGAGCGGTCGCGCGGCCGTGCCGGACGAACTCGGATGGTGAGTCGGACTGCGGTGCGGCGGTTCTCCGGGTTCGACGGAACCGAGGTGGGGGCGGTCGCGTCCAGTATGGTGAGTGAAGTTTACGGAAGGGTGGGCCGAGCGGTATGGATGTGGGGCAGGGGACCGCGAACACGCTGTATCAGCAGGCTGTGGCGGGGACATTCCGGATGGAGCGGGGGGCCGCGGAGCGGTGTGCGGCGGTGTACAAACGTTTGGTCGATACATGTGTAGACCAGCAGATCAGCGAGGTAACGCGCATTTATCGCCTGGAGGGATTCGGCGGATTCGGCTCGTCTGCGCAGCTTCAAAAAGGCTTTCAGGACAAGCACGTCCTCATGATTCAAGCGCTTTCCGGACTGAAAGAGGCCGCATTGCGAATGGCTGCGGCCTTTCTTCAGGCCGGGGGTGCGTTCGAAGAGGCGGATGAGATGAACAGGCGCGCGATTGATGCGGCAGGAGAGGTCCAGCAATGACGGCACTGTCGAAATGGGTGACTGCAACAGGTGTTTGCGCGCTGCTTATGCTGAGCGCTGGATGCGCGGAGGAGCGCGAAAGCCCCACTGCGGCAAACCCCGCGCCAGCGGACTCGCCGAGCACTTCGGAAAACTCGGCATCGCGCCCGACTCTCACCGCGCCGAATTTGCAGCCGCCGTCGCAGCAGGGCGAGTACACCGATGAAGGACGTGCGATGGTTGTGTTCGATCCGTGTACGTGGATCAGCGACGATGCTGTGGTGCGCGCAGGCCTGGACCCGGCAAGCCGCCGTCGTGGTCGGGATGTGATTACGGAATTCACGTTTCTGACTTGCGATTTCGACGGCCTGAACTGGGATCTGCAGATCGATTCCGGGAATGCGAGCTGGCAAGAGGATCTGACCAAGAACGGCGCAATCAGTGAGTCGTTGAACATAAATGGCCGGGAAGCGATGTGGGTTCGTGATCCGCGCTTGGTGAAGACATGCGATATCCACGTCCGGACCGAGGTCGGCTTCGTGATCTTCAGTACATCGAGAACTTTCGAAGGCTCAGAGGCCGGACTGGACCGGTGCGCTGGCGCCCTGCACATCGCTGAGACTCTCGAACCTTCCATCGGCGTGGGTAACTGACCGTGAGTGGGGAGCAGCAACCACCCTCTGCGTTGGGTCCCGGGCTCGGTATCGCTCCGTCTGCCGTGTATGACCGAGCGGCGGGACAGCAGAGCCAATCAGGCGCGGAGCACTTCGGGGCTCAGGTTTCGCACGGAGGTCGAGACCCTTCGTACATCACCTCGATGGAGCAATTCGAGGGACTGTCACATGAGGAGATCTGTGCGAAGGTCGAGGAGATGGCTCCCGGCCTGATGCATGCTGTCGCCGACGTCTACGACGCAGCGGCAATTGCTTTGAGTGGCGGCTTGTTCGGCGCCCATCTGGCGATCCAACGAGAACTCTCCGATGGAATGGGCGGGCAGTTCGCCGACGCTGCCGATCAAGCCGCGCGGAAGTTCTACGATCAGGCGACGGATGTGCAGGAAGTAATCCGCTCTGTCGCGTTTAGGATCAAGGCGGCGGCCTACGGCGCCGAAGTAGTGAAGAAGTCGGTTCCGCCTGTGCCTGTTCAGATAGGGTCTGCGGACCCGGCGATTTCCACCACTGTGGTCGATCCCGCTCAGATCGCCCAGACGGTCGTCGGTGCCACCGACCCCGCCGCTGCCGCTGCGCTGGATCGCTTCAAGGAAGAGCAGCGGCTGGTCGCGGTCGAGGCCATGAACCTGTCATACAAACCCACATATCAACCCGCGGGCGATGGGGTCCCGACATTTGTCCCGGTCCAGGCACCCGGCGACGGAACGGATTCTCCTGTTCCGGGCGGGACTTCGACCGCCGGCCCCGACGGCAGCAGCGATACGACGTCTTCCAACCCCTCCGGGGACACTTCCGGTGCCGAAACACCCGGTGAGAACGAGACTCCGGGCGAAGACACGGAAACCACAGGTAGCGAGGAGGATTCGCAGACCACGTCCGCCGGTACCGACGACAGCCCGACCACTCAGCAGCCGAGCAGCACCACAACCGGAGCCCCGGTCGGTGACCCGCAGCGTACGACCCCGTCGACCACGACCACCGGCTCGCCGTCCGGTTTTCCCGCCGGGATGCCCGGCGGCGCACCGCAGAATCAGACGCCGGGTAAGACGGTGCCGGGCGCGCCCGGAAGCCCCGGCGCTCCCACGGCAGGCTCCGCCGTTGCTTCGACCGCCGCGGGCGCCACTCGAGGCATGTCGGGGATGCCGGGCATGATGGCGCCGGGGGCGGGAAAACGTGGTGGTGAGGATGATGGCGAGCACAAGACCCCCGATTATCTGATCCAGGATCGTGAGGAAGAGCTGTTCGGACCGCGAGCCGTCGTTCTGGGTGGGGTTCTCGGTGCGGATGCGCCCGCCGCGCAACCTGCGGACGATCGTGGGGACCGGCGGTGAAATGGGAGTTCGCGCCGGACGAGTTCATGCATATCTGGCAGGAGACGGGTCGGGACCGGTATCCGTATCCGTTGGAGGTGCGGTCGTCGGTGCGCTGGGAGGACGAGTTCCAGCGGTTGGTGGCACGGATCGCGACCACCTATCCACGCGGCGGTGACCCGGATCTGAGCGGGGCGCTACGGATCGCCGCCGATCCCGAGCACACCCTCACGCTCTCCGGTAGCCGGCGTCACCGGATCCGCGCCTACGGTGGGTTCGCCGGGAATACGGCTGTCACGATCGTGCAGTTTCCGGGAACTTCCACGGATTTCGACGGGAAGTTCGTGATCCAGTCCGGTTCGCCCGAGATCGTCCCCAGGATCTTCCTGCAGATACTCGGTGAACTGCCCATGGGTACTCGGCCTCCGCTGGTGGAGAGTATCGATCGGCTGCGTGACACCTATGAGGTCTGGAACGGCGGCAGGCCTCAGCCGGCCGACCGGATGCGCCGGCTGCTGAAGGCGCCGCGCGCGGGTTCCGGGTTCCTGGAGGCGCGTCACCGGTTGTGGGATCCCGATCCGCCGCCGCCTCGCTATCTGAGCTGGTTCGATGTGGTGGACGACGGGCGCTACATCTATCGCCATCGTTTCCAGGACTTCCATATCGACCCGATCTCGCACGCGGAGTTGCGCCGTGAACTCGACCGGCTCGTTTCCACCCGTGCTGCTCGGTCCGGTGTCGACGACCGGGAGCCGAGTCGATGAGCCGGTGATCGTGAGGGCCGGTGCGGGGTTCGACCGCGCAGCGGCCGACGCGCCCGGTGGCGGTGGGGCCCACCGTCGGGTGGTCTCGACGGTGGGTGGACCGGTGACCCAGACCTCACGCGTGGCACGCCGACATCGCCCGGAAGCGGCATAGGGTCGGAATCATGAGCGAGGAGAAGCAGTACCGCATCGAGCACGACACCATGGGCGAGGTTCGGGTACCGGTGGACGCGTTGTGGCGTGCCCAGACTCAGCGGGCGGTGGAGAACTTCCCGATCAGCGGGCGCGGGCTGGAGCGGGCGCAGATCCGGGCGCTCGGGCTGTTGAAGGGGGCCTGCGCGGTCGTCAACCGCGACCTCGGACTGCTCGATCAGGAGCGGGCTGCGGCGATCGTCGCGGCCGCCGGTGAGATCGCCGAAGGACGCCACGACGACCAGTTCCCGATCGACGTCTTCCAGACCGGATCGGGGACCAGCTCGAATATGAACGCCAACGAGGTGATCGCGTCCATCGCGGCCGGTCACGGCGTCACGGTGCATCCGAACGATCACGTGAACATGTCGCAGTCGTCGAACGACACCTTTCCGACCGCGACGCATCTGGCCGCCACCGAGGCCGTGATCAAGGATCTGCTGCCGGCGCTCGAACATCTGCGGCTGGCACTGCTGGACAAGGCCACCGAATGGCGCACCGTGGTGAAATCGGGACGCACTCATCTGATGGACGCCGTACCGGTGACGCTCGGTCAGGAATTCGGTGGCTACACGCGGCAGATCGCGGCGGGTATGGAGCGGCTGCTGGCGACGCTGCCGCGGCTGGGTGAACTGCCGATAGGCGGCACCGCGGTCGGGACCGGCCTGAATGCGCCTGCCGGGTTCGGCGAGAAGGTGGTGGCGGAGCTGGTGCGGACCACCGGGATCGACGCACTGACCGAGGCCGAGGACCATTTCGAGGCGCAGGCGGCGCGCGACGGATTGGTGGAGGTCTCCGGGGCGCTGCGAACTGTCGCGGTGAGTTTGACCAAGATCGCCAACGATATCCGCTGGATGGGGTCGGGGCCGCTGACCGGCCTCGGCGAACTACAGCTTCCCGACCTGCAGCCCGGCAGTTCGATCATGCCGGGGAAGGTGAATCCGGTACTGCCGGAGGCGGTTACCCAGGTGGCGGCCCAGGTGATCGGGAACGATGCGGCGGTCGCGTTCGCCGGGGCGGGTGGGCATTTCGAACTGAACGTCTACATCCCGGTGATGGCCCGCAATGTGCTCGAGTCGATCCGGCTGCTGGCGGCGGTATCGCGGTTGTTCGCCGACCGGTGCGTGCACGGGTTGACCGCGAATGTCGAACGTCTCCGTACGCTGGCCGAATCCTCCCCGTCGATCGTGACCCCGCTGAATTCCGCGATCGGCTACGAGGAAGCGGCGGCGGTGGCCAAACAGGCGCTGCGCGAGCAGAAGACGATCCGGCAGACGGTGATCGATCGCGGGCTGATCGGCGAGCAGCTCAGCGAAGACGAACTCGATCGCCGCCTCGATGTTCTGTCCATGACGAATATCGACAACGACTGAAGCGGGCAGCGCCGTCTCACAGGCAGCGGGACGGCGCTGCCGCCGCCCGGCAGGTGAGTGCGACGCGACCGCGGATCGGCGATCGCGTCGCACTCCGAAACGGATTCAGGACCGGAACCGCGCGAGCTCCTCGCGAGCCGCTTCGCCGGCCTCACCGAGATCGGTCCGGCCGAACACATCCCAGCGCCGCAGCAGCGGCGCGAAAACCAGTTCGTCCTGCTTCGCCGGATCGTAGATACCGGCATCGGCCAGCGCCTCGTCGCTACTGCGCCCGTCGGGCAGGGCGAGCGACGGGACCCGGAACGCGGCGACCTGGTCGGCGATGGCCCGCATGGTCTGGTCCGGGGCTTCGGCGAACCCGGCGGCGACGAGATCGGCGAAAACGGCGGCCTGCATCTCGTCGTCCTTCGCGATCCGGTCGCTGATCGCCGTGATCAGCGGGTTCTCGCCGATCGCCGCCGTATTGCGGTGGCGAATGGCCGAGGCCGTCTCCTCGAACGCGCAGGCGGCCAGTACATCCAGCAGATGCAGCGCTTCGCGCCGGAATCCGTCGGTCATATGGCCCATCCGTAGCCGTTCCAGCTCCACCGGGTCGCAGGCCCGGGTGACCATCAGGTAGTTGCGGATCACGATGGAGTGCCGGGCCTCCTCGGCGGTCCAGCGGCCGACCCAGCGCCACCATGCACCGGTGCGCAGGTATTTGCCGACTTCCCGGTGGTACGCGGGCAGATTGTCGGCGATCAGCACGCTCACGGTGAGCGCCAGCCGGGCGGTATCGCTGAGTTCGGACTGGGCGGGGTCCCAATCCGAGCCGCCGAGGAACGCGAAGTTGCGGCCGTCGTCCCACGGGACGAAGTCGTGCGGCTGCCATTCATCGGCGATATCGGTATGGCGCCGCATGGTCAGTTCCACCTCTACCGCGAGTGATTCCAGCAGGTCGCGGTCGGTCAACAGTTTCTGCACGCACACACGGTAGCGGGTCGCACGAAGATTGGTGAGAGTCCCGGGGTCGGGTTGGGTTATCCAGGCGATCGCGCGTTCCCGGGCAGGGACTGCGCACAATCCGCGGCGCTCGCCGGATGTGAACACGGATTCCGGAACCTGCGGTGCGGAGCCGCCGCAAAGCGATGGGGCGCCCGCCGTAGCGGACGCCCCATACTGTGGCTTATCAGTTCTCGGTGACCGTGGTGGAGCGGTCCGAGGAGTTCCAGGTGATGGTGCCGCCCTCGAACTGGCTCTCTTTACCCTCGGGGGTGGTCTCCTCGTCGGAGGTCGGGAAGCCGAGCTTGCCGTCGGCTCCGCCGTTGGCCTCCCAGGCTTCGCGGATATCGCCCCAGACGATATGGGCGCCGGTGTCCTCGCTGAAGAAGATGGTGCCGCCGACGAAGTTCTGGTAGCGGCCGCCGTCCCCGGCGACCTGCTCCGCACCCTCCGGCATACCGAGCGTGCCGGTCGGGCCGCCCGCATCGGTGTACTTCTGATAGATGCTGCCCTTCACGGTGACTTCCTTACCGTCCGGGGTCTGTACGGTGGTTTCCCCCGCATCGGCGTTGGGGTCCTCGTCGGGTGTGGCCGAACCCTCGGCGCCCGTCGTCTCGGTGGGCGAACCCTGGGCGCCGGGGGAGGCGGACGGTCCGTTGGTGCCGTTGCCCGGCATGACCGCCGAGGTCAGGGAGCCGACTGTATCCGACACCGAGGTGTCGTCGTCACCGCAGCCGGTGACGAGCAGGCCCGCGGCGGCGAGTGCCATGGTGAATCCGGCCGAACGTCGAGCGAAGTGGTGCATGTCCATCCTCTCGCGACAGGCCGGCGTGATGGACGGACGTGTGCTGGTGGTCATCACTCCGGCGGAGAATTCGGCAACGCAACGGCTACCCAGCGCAAGCTCCGTGACGCTGCCAGTTCGGTGGCCACGCGGATATTACCCGCAATAATCGAGGATATGGTCGGATGCCGGATATTTGCTGCGGCACGGCGGTGGCGGATGGCTATCGTGGTCGACGCAGCCCCGGCACGAGGCCCGGGTGCGATGCCCCGGACCTCGTGCGGAGATCAGGGCAGCGGCGGAGCGGCGTGCTCGTCGCCGTGGAAGTCGACCGACGAGTACTCGCGCAGTTTGGTGAGGCGGTGATAGGCGTCGATCATGCGCACGGTGCCCGATTTCGACCGCATCACGATCGAATGGGTGGACGCGCCGCCGCCGTAGTAGCGCACGCCGCGCAGCAGATCACCGTCGGTGACGCCGGTGGCACAGAAGAAGACGTTCTCCCCGGCCACCAGATCTTCGGTGCTCAGTACCCGGTCCAGATCATGGCCCGCGTCGATCGCCTTCTGCCGCTCCTCGTCGTCCTTGGGGGCGAGTTTGCCCTGTAACGCACCGCCCATACAGCGCATCGCAGCGGCGGCGATGATGCCCTCGGGAGTGCCGCCGATGCCGACGAGGACATCGGTGCCCGAATCGGGTCGCGCGGCGGCGATGGCGCCGGCCACGTCACCGTCGGAGATCAGCCGGATGCGAGCGCCGGCGTCGCGGATCTGCTGGATCAGTTCGCCGTGCCGGGGCCGATCCAGGACACAGACAGTGATATCGGAGACCGAGGCCTTCTTGGCCTTCGCCACCCGGCGGATGTTCTCGCGGATCGGCAGTGAGATATCGATGACATCGGCGGCATCGGGTCCGACCGCGATCTTCTCCATGTAGAACACGGCCGACGGGTCGAACATGGCGCCGCGCTCGGCGACCGCGAGCACCGAGATCGCACCCGGCGAACCCTTCGACATCAAGGTGGTGCCGTCGATCGGATCGACCGCGAAATCCACCTCGGGGCCGGTGCCGTCACCCACGTTCTCACCGTTGTACAGCATGGGCGCTTCGTCCTTCTCGCCCTCGCCGATCACCACGATGCCGCTCATGGATACGGAGCTGACCAGCTGCCGCATGGCATCGACGGCCGCCCCGTCACCACCTTCTTTGTCGCCTTTGCCCACCCAGCGGCCCGCCGCCATGGCACCGGCCTCGGTGACGCGGACGAGTTCGAGCGCGAGGTTGCGATCGGGTGCCTCGCGGCGGCTCGAAGCGGTCGAAGATGCCGTCATAGCGGGTGCCTCCTAGGTTGTGTAACTTGCCGTAATTGTCGCATCGCCGGAATACCTGCCGGTGATCACCTGGTACGGCAGTACCGGGGGCGGCGGGGCCTCGCTCCTACCACGATGGATACTGGGACCGTGCCGAACAAGAAGCCACGCATCATGAACGACTACCGGGATCTGGTCTGGTCGCTGATCCCGTTGGTGCTGATCGCCGTGGTGTTCGCCGGACTGACCAGTCAGTGCAGTTTCTCCGCGAGCGGGCCGACGCAGGGCACGATTCCCAGCTTCGACGCCCCCGCGGCGCTGCGCTCGGACGCACAAAACCTCTCGTTCCCGATCCGCGAACCGGAGCTCCCGCCGAACTGGCAGGCCAATTCCGGTAGTCGCGACACCATCACCGAACGCGGCGGCGGCACGGTGAGCACCATCGGATACGTCACCGGCGCGGGAACCTATATGGAGCTCGACCAGAGCGAGGCCACCGAGCAGGTGCTGGCCGGGCATATCGCCGCCGGCCGCTACCCCTCGGGCACCCGGGATATCGCCGGGCGGAAATGGGTCGTATACGAAGAGCCGGGGGCCGAACCCGCATGGGTCGCGGATTTCGGTGAGAGCCGGGTACTGATCCGCGGCGCCGGTAATCTCGAGGCATTCCAGACGCTGGCCACGGCGGTGGGAGCCGCCCGGCCGCTGCCGGCCGGTTAGGCCCCGCGGGCCGTTCGGCCCGGCCGGAACAGCAGCCGGTCAGTTCCGCTCGTCGGAGTCGGCGAGCGCCTTCTCGATCCGCTGCCGCGCTCCGGCGAGATGCTCCTCGCACCGGTCCGCGAGCGCCTCACCCCGCTCCCACAACGCGAGGGCGTCGTCGAGATCCATCCCGCCCTGCTCCAGCATCTTCACCACATTGGCCAACTCGTCCCGGGCACGTTCGTAGCCGAGGCCCGCGATATCGGCCAGATCCTCGGCACTGGTGTCGGACACGGTCAGGTCCTCTCGGTTTCGTCGGAGCCGGCGGTCCGGCGGGTGGGGGAGCCGTGCTCGCCGACCGGGGTGGTCCCGAGCGCGGCCGCGGAGATCGCGCCGTCGCCGACGCGGATACGCAGTTGGCTGCCGGCGGGGGCATCGCCGATCGCGCGCACCACATGCCGTTCGGGTCCGTTCACCCGCTGCACGACAGCGTAACCGCGGGCCAGCGTCGCGGCCGGACCGACCGCCGTCAGCTGCCGCCGCAGATGGCCGGCGGTCACCGACTCCGCCCGGATCAGGCTCTCGGCGCTGCGGCGCGCCGCGCCGCGCAGACGCTCGATCTCCTCGTACCGGTGGCCGAGATCGCGCAACGGATCGGCCAGTACCGGCCGCGACCGCAGCTGTTTCAACGCGGCAGTCTCCCGCTCGACCCAGCCGCGCAGCGCCGCCGCCGAACGGGAACGCAGTTCGCGCACGGTCGCCGTCTCCGCGGCGGCATCGGGGACGACCCTTTTGGCGGCATCGGTCGGCGTGGCGGCCCGCAGATCGGCTACCAGGTCCGACACCGGGGAATCGGGTTCGTGCCCGATGGCGCTGACGATCGGGGTGGTCGCGGCGACAATGGCCCGGCACAGCGTCTCGTCGGAAAACGGGAGCAGATCCTCCACGCTGCCGCCACCACGGGCCAGCACGATCACCTCGACGGCCGGATCGCGATCCAGCGCGGCCAAGGCGTCCAGGATCTGCGGAACCGCGGACGGCCCCTGCACGGCTGTATTACGAACCTCGAAACGCACGGCCGGCCAGCGGTCCCGGGCCACGCTCAGCACATCGTGTTCCGCGGCACTGCCCCGGCCGGTGATCAGCCCGACCGTGCCCGGCAGAAACGGGACCGGGCGTTTGAGCCGCGGATCGAACAAGCCCTCCGCATCCAGCAACGCCTTGAGCCGCTCGATCCGCGCCAGCAGTTCACCGACCCCGACCGGCCGGATCTCGGAGATCCGCAACGACAGGCTGCCGCGACCGGGAAAGAACGAGAGTTTGCCGTACACCACCACCCGGCTGCCCTCCTGCAGCGGAACGGCGGAACCACGCAACAGCGCGGGATCACAGGTCACCGACAGCGACATATCGGCGGCCGGGTCGCGCAGAACGAGAAAAGCAGTGCGGGTACCGGGCCGCAGATTGATCTGGGTCAGCTGCCCCTCCACCCAGATACTGCCGAGCCGGTCGATCCACTGGGCGACCTTCATCGACACCGAACGCACCGGCCACGGCTGCTCGGCGGAATTGGCGGGTGCCCCCGCTTGCCCGGGCCGGCCGGAACCGGTCCGGCCGACCGCGGGCGCGGGATCGGCCTCGGTCACTGGGCTCGCACGGTGGCGATCCGGTTGGTCAGCATGGTCACGAACGCCGCGCGGTCGCGAGTGCTCTGCTCGTAGTCGAGCAGAGCGACCAGATCGGCGACCGTGAGCGTGCGCAGCCGGCCGCGCAACTGGGCGAGGGTCATATTCGGGTAGTCGTAACGGGCACCGACCTCGGGAAGTTCGGGCTCGGGATCGGCCGGACCGGGTTCGGCGAGAGGTTCCGGATCCGCCGACGCGGCGGACCCGGGCCCCTCGACCGGGGCGGCGTCGGCCACATCATCGACGGTCGCACCGATATCGAAAGTGGCCTCGGCGTCGAAGGTGCGCGCGGCGGGAACCGCACTGCCGTTGTTCTGGATCGCCCGCAACCCGGCCAAGGTCTCCTGCAGCGCCAGTTCCACCTCGACCGGATCGGACTCGAACCGGTCGAAACCGCTGTTCCGGCGGTGGGCCGTGGCGCCCGGCTCACGGACCGGCGAATCATCGTCCTCGTCGAAGGTGGCCCATTCGGGCTGCTCCTCCGGGCGGTTGACGATCCGGTCGAAAACCGAATCACCCTTGATCGCGAGACTGGTGACGAACTGCTGGACGTGCATACCCGTCTGCAGTAGTTGGCTCACTGCGGTCAACGGCAATTTCGCCGCGGTCGAAGGCAGCCGTCGCGTCTCCTCGAGAACGTAGACGGCGGCTCCGGCGGCGACGCGGGCCAGAAACGGTGGTCGAAACATACCAACAGCCTGCCCGATATAGCATGGTCCGCAAAAGAGGGCGCGGGCTGTGTTCATTTGCGCCGCCTTCGGCGTCGCGGGCGGGGCCCTCGTGACCCCGGTTCTTCACTCCTGCGCTCCTCCGCTTCGCTCCCCCGCTCCGTCGCTCCAGAACCGGGGCGGGCCCCGCC
>NZ_JBSFDZ010000062.1:0-23859 GCF_053594175.1 Nocardia sp. NPDC001965 | reverse complement strand
GGCCTCGAAAGCGCATGAGCCGAAGGCTCGAGTCTCGAGGCCTGAACGGCGAGACTCAGGGGGCCTCGACCCCGCGCGCGCCAGCGCGCCAAAAACACAGCACCTTCACAAACAACCCCGCCCCCTCACCACCACAAACAACAACCCCACCCCCTCACCACCACAAACAACCCCACCCCCTCACCACCACAAACAACCCCACCCCCTCACCACAAGCGCACCCCCCTCACAAGCCCGATCCCCCCTCGAGCGAATCCGACCCTCGTATCCCGGTCGGCCACATACCCACCGACACATCCCTCGACCGGCAGTCTTGCGAACCACTCGGCTCGCTGCGTCCCGGCAACCGCTGCGGGCCTGGGTTCGCCGACTGCCGGACCTCAGGCGGGTGGCGTGAAAGTGCTGGTGCGTTTCATCCCCGCCGCCCGGCCCTTCTCCGCGACGACCACCGCCATTTTCGCGCTGGCCTCGTCGATCATCTCGTCGCCGAGCATGACCGCGCCGCGGGATCCGCCGGCCGCGGAGGTGTGGTAGGCGTAGGCCTCCAGGATGAGTTCCGCGTGGTCGTATTCGGATTGCCGGGGGCTGAAGATCTCGTTGGCCGCGTCGACCTGGCTCGGGTGCAGGACCCATTTTCCGTCGAAGCCGAGGGCGGCGGTGCGGCCTGCGGCCCGGCGGAAGCCGTCGGTATCGCGGATCTGCAGGTAGGGGCCGTCGATGGCTTGGATGCCGTGGGCGCGCGCGGTGAGCAGGATGGTCATCAGGATGTGGTGGTAGGCGTCGCCGGTGTCGTAGCCTTCGGGCTGTTCGCCGACCACCAGTGTGCGCATGTTGATACTGGCCATGAAGTCGGCCGGGCCGAAGACCAGGGTCTGTACCCGTGGGCTGGCGGTGGCGATCTCGTCGATATTGCGCAGGCCCAGCGCGTTCTCGATCTGCGGTTCGATTCCGATACGGCCCGGTTCGATTCCGTTGGCCCGTTCCAGCTGGCCGAGCAGCAGGTCGAGTGCGCGCACCTGGCCGGCATCGGTCACCTTGGGCAGCAGGATCGCGTCGAGTGCGGTTCCGGCGCCGTCGACCACCGAGATCACATCGGCGTAGGTCCATTGGGTGGTCCAGTCGTTGACCCGGACCACTCGCAGTTGATCACCCCAGCCGGTGTCGTTGAGGGCGGCCACGATGTTCGCGCGGGCCGCGGCCTTGGCATCGGGTGCGACAGCGTCCTCGAGGTCGAGGAAGACCTCGTCGACCGGCAAGCCTTTGGCTTTGGCGATCATCTTCGGGTTGCTGCCCGGCACGGCGAGCACGGAACGGCGCGGCTTCATCAACACTCCTGGGGTCGGCCCGGTCCGGCCCCGGAACATCTAGCCTGGCAACCATGGCAGCTACCAGGGTGTATATCGCCAGGCTGACGGGCCTGGCGGTGCTGGGGCCGGACGGCGAGTCTATCGGCCGTGTCCGCGACGTCGTGGTCGCCGTCCGGTACGACCGGCAGGAACCGCGTGTTCACGGCTTGGTGGTGGAGTTGCCGACCCGTCGCCGCATCTTCGTCCCGATGCTGCGGGTGACCGCTATCGAGCCCGGTTCGGTGACCTTGAACACCGGCAATGTGAGTCTGCGCCGGTTCGCGCAGCGGCCGGGCGAGTTGCTGGCGATGGCGCAGATCGTCGACTCCGCGGTGCGGGTGGAGGATCCCGATCTGCCCGATCTGGCCGGGATCGATGTGTTCGTGGTGGATCTGGGAATCGCGCTGACCCGGACGCGGGATTGGCGAGTCTCCCGGGTCGCGGTGCGCGGGCATCGCCGGCTCGGGCGACGGCGGACGGTGCATGTGGTGGACTGGGCCCGGGTCCAGGGGCTCACCCCGTACGAGCTGGGCCGGCCGGGGCAGGATGTGAGCACGCTGCTCGAGCAGTTCGAGGGCCAGCGCGCCGCCGATGTCGCGCATATGTTGCGCGAGCTCCCGGAGAAGCGCCGCCTGGAAGTCGCGGTGGCGCTCGACGACGAACGGCTCGCCGATGTGGTCCAGGAATTGTCGGGCGACGATCAGCTGGAGTTGCTGGGCAAACTCGAGATCGGGCGGGCGGCCGATGTCCTCGAGGCGATGGACCCCGACGATGCGGCCGATCTGCTGGGCGGGTTGCCGGAGAGCGAAGCCGAATCGCTGCTGACGCTGATGGATCCGCAGGAATCGGAGCCGGTGCGCCGGTTGCTCGAGCATTCCCCGGATACCGCCGGTGGTCTGATGACGCCGGAGCCGGTGGTTCTCACACCGGCGACGACGGTCGCGGAGGCGCTGGCGCGGGTCCGTGATCCCGATCTGACTCCGGCACTGGCGTCGATGGTGTTCGTGGTGCGCCCGCCGACGGCCACTCCCACCGGTCGCTACCTGGGATGCGTTCATCTGCAACAACTGTTGCGGGAGCCGCCCGCGCATCTGGTGGGCGGGATTCTCGACACGGATCTGACGACGTTGCGCCCGGATGCGCCGCTCACTGCGGTGGCCCGCTTTTTCGCCAGCTACAACCTGGTGTGCGCGCCGGTGGTGGACGAGCAGAATCATCTGCTGGGCGCGGTGAGCGTGGATGATGTACTGGACCATCTGCTGCCGCGGGATTGGCGTGAGGACGAGCAACTGTTCGAGGGTGTACGGCAGTGACGGAGAAGAGCACGGTGAGCCGGGCGGCGGCGAGTGCCCGGCAGCGGTTGGAGACGCCGGTCGAATCCCGGTTCCGGTTCGATTGGGACGCCGAGGCGTTGGCGCGGGGCAGCGAACGGATCGCCCGGTTCCTGGGCACCGGGCGCTATCTGGCATTGCAGACGGTGGTGGTGATCGTCTGGATCGCGCTGAACATCTCCTTCATCACGCTGCGCTGGGACCCCTACCCCTTCATCCTGCTGAATCTGGCTTTCTCCACGCAGGCCGCCTACGCGGCGCCGCTGATCCTGCTGGCCCAGAACCGGCAGGACAACCGGGACCGGGTATCGCTGGAGGAGGATCGATTACGAGCCGCGCAGACCAAGGCGGATACCGAGTTTCTGGCACGAGAGCTGGCTGCGCTGCGGCTGGCGGTCGGCGAAGTGGCCACCCGTGACTATCTGAGGCGGGAGTTGGACGAGATCCGCGAAGCGCTCGATCGGCTGGAGACGGCGGCGGGTACGGGTCCGACGCGCCCGGAGAAATCCGCCAAGCCGAAACGCAAGAAAACCTCCGGTCACAAGCCGGTTACGGGCTCGGTTTCATCGCCTGTCGCGGACGAATGACCGGAAATCCGCAATATGCTCCTGACCGGTAGGTAACCTGGATCACGTTGTCCCGAGCACGCCGTCCGGGAATGTCCGAGACGGTTGCTCACCTGTGACATAGAGGAACGGTGAAGCCGAATGCGGATACCTACCCCTGTGGCAATGTCGGCTCTGGTCATGGCGGGCCTGGTAGCGAGTGGTTCCGCCGCCCACACCACCTTGTCCTCGACGCCCCCGGAGGCTCCCGGGGCTCGGCTCGCCGCCAATTCCGGAAACCTCGGTGACCCGGACGTTACCGTCGATGCACCACTGCCCCAGACACTCGGAATGTTGCCGGTCGAGCGCTCGACGCCCCGGAAGCTCCGCGCACTCAGTCCCGCTCCGGCGGACGGGATCCCGCCCTTCGGCGGCGTCGTCCCACTGCAGACCATCAACCTGCCGCAGGGCGGAGGCGCCCTGGGCATTCCGGAGATCGTGCTGGCGGCCTATCGCAATGCCGAACTGGCACTGCAGTCCTCGACACCCGGCTGTGGTGTCACCTGGAATCTGCTCGCCGGGATCGGCCGGATCGAGTCCGGGCATGCGAGCAACGGGCGCACGGACGCCGCCGGCACCACCAACCCGCCCATTTTCGGTCCCGCACTGGACGGCACGCTGCCCGGCAACGAGGTCATCCGGTCCGCCGACGGCGGTTACATCCGGGCGCTCGGTCCCATGCAGTTCCTCCCCAGCACCTGGTCGCGCTATGCCGCCGACGGGAACGCCGACGGCCGCGCCGACCCACACAACGTCTTCGACGCGGCACTGGGCGCCGGGAAGTATCTGTGCTCGGGCGGCTTGAATCTGCGTGATCCGCAGCAGGAGTTGCGGGCGGTGCTGCGCTACAACAACTCGATGTCGTACGCGGCAAATGTGCTGAGCTGGTCGGCGGCCTACCGCACCGGTGGGCGTCCGGCCCCCGTCACGATCTCACCCGATCTCGTCCCGCCGGGTAGTCAACCCACCGAGTTCCCCGGCGGGCCGACGGATCTGCTGGCGGCGCAGACCGATACCCAGGTCCCGCCACCGCCGCCGTCGTTGCCGGTGCAGACACCGCGGCCCGAGCCCATGATCCGGATCCCGGGCCTGCCACCGATTCCGTGTGGCCTGTTCTGTCCGCCCGCTCCGGGTGCTCCGAAGGTCGGCGAGGCGCTGCCCGATCCGGCCCCGGTCGTTCCGGACCTGCCCGCCGGGCAGAACGCTCCCGCGGCACCGGCGCCCGCTCCCAGCCAACCCGCTCCGGCGGTTCCGGCACCGGCCGATTCCGCCCCGGCGGCACCGGCACCCGCCGAATCCGCCCCGGCGGCACCGGCACCCGCCGAATCCGCCCCGGCGGCACCGGCACCCGCCGAGAACCCGAACCAGCCCGCCCCCGCCCCCGCACCTGCACCTGCACCGGCGCCGCCGTCGATCACGCTCCCGGGCGGAATCGTCATCCCGCTCCCGATCGCCCTGGCACCGGCGCCGACCGCGGCGGTTCCGGCACCGGCCGGCACCGCTCCGGCGGCGCCCGCTCCGGCGGCCCCCGCCGAACCCACCCTGCCCGCCTGACCACCCGATTCCGGCGCGGACGCACTGCTTCCACCCGCGCCGGAAGCCGGGCCCCGGGCCGGACCGGGGTCGGCGTGTCGGGTGGGTGGGACCGAGTTGCCAAGCGGCACTGCCGGTTCCCCCATTCCCACACCGGCGGAAATAATGGTCACGGAGGAGTAACAAAGTGATCTCGGATGCGGTATCCTCGAGGCAACAGGTCACGGAGCGGCAACGAACCATCTTGTGACCGCAGGCTGTGCGTTGAGATGAAGGGCTTGAGTACGTGGGGCGTCACCGTAAACAGCAACCTGCCACCGTTTCCCGCAGCTCGGTGATCGCACTCACCGGGCTGGTTCCGGCCGGTGTAGTGGCCACCAATGCCGCCGCGGCGGTGGCCACCGATCCCACCGCGGCGTCGGTGGCCATGCAGGTGTCGGCACTGAACGCCGAGCCCGGCTCGACCGCCGCTCCGGCCGCCGTCGACCCCTACGCGATGCACGCCATGGCGAGACAGTCCCCCGAGGCGCGGATCGAGGTGAAATCGGTCGCGCTGGACCCGAATCGTGCCCGGAACGAACTGCCCGTCGCGGCGTCGGGTATCCCCGGTATCGCCGAGGCCGCCTATATCAATGCGGCGCAGATCCTGTCCGAGGAAAACCCCGACTGCAATATGCCGTGGACCATGCTGGCCGGAATCGGCCGGGTCGAATCCACCCATATGAACAACGGCGGTGCCGACGCCGACGGTAACGCCCTCGCTCCGGTATTCGGTCCGGTGCTGGACGGCAGCCTCTCGGGCAACAATGTCATCCACGATTCCGACGGCGGCGCACTCGACGGATTCGGCGGGTACGACCGCGCCGTCGGCCCCATGCAGTTCCTGCCGCAGACCTGGACCAGTTTCGCCGCCGACGGTAACCGCGACGGTATCTCCGATCCGCAGAACTACTACGACGCGACGCTCACCGCCGGCAAATACCTCTGCTCGGGCGGGATGGATATGCGCGACCCGGCCCAGCAGACCAGGGCGATCCTCCGCTACAACAACTCGATGGCCTACGTCGCGAACGTCATGGCGTGGGAGCAGTCGTACCAGACGGGTATCGCACCACGGCCCGCGGAACTCCCCAAGATCTGACGGCACTACCATCGGCAGTATGCCAGTGGTAACGGAAGCGGAGGTGCGGGGCGCCCTCGCGAAGGTCGACGACCCGGAGATCCGCAAACCGATCACCGAACTGGGCATGGTGAAGAGCATCCGGGTCGAACCGGACGGCAACGTGCACATCGAGGTGTATCTGACCACCGCGGGCTGCCCGTTGCGGACCGAGATAACCCAGCGGGTCAGCATCGCGGTCGCCGACGTGCCCGGTGTGGGCACGGTCTCGGTCGATCTCGATGTGATGAGCGACGAACAGCGCACCGAACTGCGTAAACAGTTGCGCGGCGATTCCGCCGAACCCGTCATTCCCTTCGCCCAGCCCGGTTCGCTGACCCGTGTGTACGCGGTCGCCTCCGGAAAAGGCGGCGTCGGGAAATCGAGTGTGACGGTGAACCTGGCCGCCGCGCTCGCCGACCGCGGCCTGTCGGTCGGGGTCCTCGACGCCGATATCTACGGCCATTCCATTCCGCGGATGCTCGGTACCGACGCCCGGCCGACGCAGGTCGAGCGGATGATCATGCCGCCGGTCGCGCACGACGTGAAGATGATCTCGATCGCGCAGTTCACCAAGGGCAATACCCCGGTGGTGTGGCGCGGCCCCATGCTGCACCGCGCGCTGCAGCAGTTCCTGGCCGATGTTTTCTGGGGCGATCTGGATGTCCTGCTGCTCGATCTGCCGCCGGGGACCGGCGATGTGGCGATCTCGATCGCCCAGCTGATCCCCAACGCGGAGATCCTGGTCGTCACCACCCCGCAGATCGCGGCCGCCGAGGTCGCCGAACGAGCGGGCGCCATCGCCCTGCAGACGCGGCAGCGGATCGCCGGTGTGGTGGAGAACATGTCATGGCTCGATCTGCCCGACGGCACCCGGATGGAGCTGTACGGGTCCGGCGGTGGACAGGCCGTCGCCGATCGGCTCACTCGGGCGGTCGGCGCGGAGGTGCCGTTGCTCGGCCAGATCCCGATCGAACAGGCTCTGCGTGAGGCGGGCGACGAGGGCACCCCCATCGTGCTGAAGGATCCGGAGAATCCGTCGGCCGTCGCGCTGCAGTCGGTGGCGGACAAACTCGCGATTCGCCGCCGGGGCCTGGCCGGTATGTCGCTGGGTATCGACACCACCCGTCACCTCTGAGCGCACCTAGACTCGATCCATGCTCACCCTGCTGCTCTACGTACTGATCGTCGGTTTGGTGGCCGCAGTCCTGTTCCTCCTGGCCAGTGCCCTGTTCGGGCGCTCGGAGGAATTGGGGCCGCTACCCGAGGGCACCACGGCGACGGTGCTGCCGGTCGAGGGCATCAGTGGTGCGGATGTGCGGGCACTGCGCTTCCAGCAGGTGGTCCGCGGCTACAAGGCCGGTGAGGTCGATTGGGCACTGGCCCGGCTGGCCGCGCGCATCGACGAATTGCAGGGTCAGCTGGCCGAGGCGCGGGCCGCCGGAGCGGCCACCGGGTCCGGGCCGGAGCAGCCGTGACCGGGACGGCGGCGGCCGATACGCTCGTGCGCTGTGGGTGGTCGGTGGAGTCCCAGCTGTACCGGGACTACCACGACCAGGAGTGGGGCCGCCCACTCCACGGTGACGACGCGCTGTTCGAGCGTCTGTGCCTGGAAGCTTTCCAATCGGGGTTGGCGTGGATCACGATCCTGCGTAAACGACCCGCTTTCCGGGAGGCATTCGCCGGATTCGTCATCGACCGGGTCGCGGAGTTCGACGACACGGATCGGGAGCGCCTACTCGCCGATGCCGCCATTGTGCGCAATCGCGCCAAAATAGAAGCGTGTATCGCCAATGCGAAAGTCGCGCGCGATCTGGATATCGGCCTCGACGAATTGCTGTGGTCGTTCGCGCCGCCGACGCGCCCACGGCCACATGCTTTGTCCGATATTCCGGCGACGACTCCCGAATCCATCGCACTGGCAAAAGAATTGAAGCGGCGCGGTTTCCGTTTCGTCGGGCCGACCACCGCGTACGCGCTGATGCAGGCCACCGGCATGGTCGACGACCACCTGGCCGAATGCTGGGTCGATACCCGGCAGGCCGAGGTCGGCTGACCGATCACATTTGGACGTCGAGTGTCCGTCATCTCATGCGATAGGGAAGAATAGATCAAGTGCGGTCCGTCGTCTCAGCCGACGGACCGCCCGGTTGGTGACAACCGGAGTTCCGAGCAAGTGCGCAGCATACAGCGCAGATCTGGAGGGAGCAGAGGATGGCGGCCATGAAGCCCCGTACCGGGGACGGTCCCCTCGAGGCAACCAAGGAAGGCCGTGGGATCGTCATGCGGGTCCCACTCGAGGGTGGCGGGCGTCTGGTCGTAGAACTCACGCCCGACGAAGCCGCGGCACTCGGTGACGAATTGAAGAGTGTCACCAGCTAGACAGGTAGCCGAACAGTCGGCGCTCGCCGCGGTCGCCGAGGTACTGAGCTGCCCCGAATGCGACCGCGGCTTGTCGTCCGCGCAGGGGGCGCTGCGCTGCGACGGCGGGCACAGTTTCGATATCGCCCGGCAGGGCTATGTCAGCCTGCTGACCGGCGCGGCCACCAAATCGACCGGCGATACCGCCGCCATGCTCGACGCGCGGGCCGCTTTTCAAGGCACCGGATATTTCGCCCCGATAGCCGATGCGATCGCGGCGGCGACGGTGGCGGGGCACGATCCGGGCACTCGCGCAATCCTCGCGGATATCGGTGCGGGTACCGGCTACTATCTGGCGCGCGTTCTCGACGCCTTTCCGGCCGCCCGCGGTATCGGAGTGGATATCGCCAAACCGGCCGGGCGCCGATGCGCCCGCGTCCATCCGCGCGCGGCCGCGGTGGTCGCCGATGCCTGGCGCGGTCTGCCGATCCGCGACCGGACACTCACCGCCGCGCTCTCGGTGTTCGCGCCGCGCAATCCCGACGCGGTATCCCGGATCCTGGCACCCGGCGGGCGCTATATCGTCGTCACGCCCACTGTCGCTCATCTCGCCGAACTGATCGAACCGATCGGCATGGTCACCGTCGATCCGGACAAGGACCGGCGCCTCGCCACGGCCATGGCCGGGCGGTTCGTCCGAGCCGAGCACCGGACGATCGAATACGCGATGCCCCTGCCCCGTGCCGATATCGCGAACCTGGTGTCGATGGGCCCCTCCGCGCATCACGCGGCCGCGGCCGCCGAACGGATCGCCCGCCTACCGGAGTCCGTCGAGGTCACCGCCTCGGTCACCGTGGGAACCTATCTGCCCGCCTGATCTCACCGGCCACCCACCGCCGCGGTGAGAACAGCGCAATCACGCTGGCACACAGAGCAATCCACTCGCGACTTCGACCTGATCGCCGGGTAACACCGTTATGATGTTCTCGACGTATGCGGATACCGATGTTCGGCAAGCGGAAAGACACCACCATTACCACCATCTACGAGCAGATCGGCGGCTACGAGGCGCTCGAAGCTGTTGTCGCCGATTTCTACACCCGGGTCCTCGCCGACGAGGAACTGGCCGGTTTCTTCAGCGGGACGAATATGTCCCGGCTCCGAGGTAAACAGGTCGAATTCTTCGCCGCGGCACTCGGCGGTCCGGAACCCTACACGGGTGCGCCGATGAAACAGGTGCACCAGGGTCGCGGGATCACACCGCACCATTTCGGCCTGGTGGCCGGTCACCTGACGGATTCATTGACGGCGGCTGGCGTCGGCGACGAGACAGTCGCGCAGATCATCGCGGCTGTCGCCCCACTCGCCGACGATATCGCCTCGGGTTCGTCCTGGACCTGAGCGCGGTCGGCGCGCTCACCGTTTGCAGACGGTGTGGTACACGGCCAGGGTCTGTTCGGCGATCCGATACCAGTCGAATTCGGCCTGGGCGCGGCGACGACCGGCCACGCCCAATTCGACCGCGAAGGCCGGGTCGGCCGCCAGTTCGTTGATCGCGGTCGCCAGCGCGTGCTCGTAGGCATCGGTCTCCCCCGCTGCGAAATGCACCAGCCGACCCGTCTGTCCGTCTGCCACCACCTCCGGTATACCGCCGACATCCGAGGCGATCACCGCCGTCGAACACGCCATGGCCTCGAGGTTCACGATTCCCAGCGGTTCGTAGACCGAGGGGCAGACGAATACCGTGGCGGCTGCCAGCAGCTGCCGTATCTGTTCGATGGGCAGCATTTCCCGGACCCAGAACACATTGCCACGGCGGCGGTGCAACCCGGCCACGGCGGCGGCGACCTCCGCCTCCAGCGCCGGTGTGTCCGGGGCACCCGCGCACAGGACGAGCTGGATCGCCGGATCGATATCGCGTGCGGCCGCCAGCAGATGGCCGACCCCCTTCTGCCTGGTGATCCGGCCGACGAACACGACCAGCGGCCGATCCGCACGCACTCCGAGTTCGTCGAGGATCCGGCGGCTGCCCGGTTCCGGCGGCCCGGGATGCCAGACGGCGGCGTCGATCCCGTTGCGCACGACGTGCACCCGCATCGGATCCAGTGCCGGATAGGCGTCCAGTACGTCCCGGCGCATCCAGTCGCTCACCGCGATCACGGCGTCGGCGTGTTCCAGCGCATTACGTTCCGACCAGGACGAGAGCCGGTAGCCGCCACCCAGTTGTTCGGCCTTCCACGGCCGGCGCGGCTCCAGCGAATGAGTGGTGACCACGTGCGGGATCCCGTACAGCGTGGCGGCCAGATGGCCGGCCAGCCCCGAGTACCAGGTATGCGAATGGACCACGTCCACCGCCCCGACCGAATCGGCCATCCGTAACTGCGCCGACATCATCCGCAGCGCGGGATTGGCGCCGTCGAGAGCCGGATCGGGGTCGTGCACGCGGGCATCGTCACGGGGCGCACCCATACAGTGCACAGTCACCGCGCTCATCTGCCGCAGCCGCGCCACCAGTTCGGTGACATGGACACCCGCGCCACCGTAGACCTCGGGTGGAAACTCTCGGGTCAGCATGGCCACCCGTAGCTCATCGGCCGCGGACGGCTCGGCCGCGGCGCTGGAACCGGAACTCACGAATTCACGGTAGCCGCCGAGCGGTCGATGCCCGCCGACCACCTCGTTCGGTAGTTTGGCACTGTGAGGAGCCAGCCGCACGTACTAGGAATCGTGCTCGCCGGTGGCGAGGGCAAGCGACTCTTTCCGCTGACTGCCGACCGGGCCAAACCGGCCGTCCCGTTCGGCGGCGCCTATCGCCTCATCGACTTCGTGCTCAGCAATCTCGTCAATGCCGGTTTCCTCCGGATCTGTGTGCTCACCCAATACAAATCGCATTCGCTGGACCGGCATATCTCGCAGACCTGGCGCCTGTCCGGATTCGCCGGTGAATACATCACGCCGGTCCCCGCGCAGCAACGACTCGGCCCGCGCTGGTACACCGGCAGCGCCGACGCGATCATGCAATCGCTGAATCTCATCTACGACGAGGACCCGGATTACATCGTGGTGTTCGGCGCCGACCACGTCTACCGGATGGACCCGGAACAGATGGTGGCCCATCACATCGATTCCGGGGCCGGGGTGACCGTGGCCGGTATCCGGGTACCCCGCAGCGAGGCGGGTGCTTTCGGCTGTATAGATTCCGACGAATCCGGTCGCATCATCGGTTTTCTGGAAAAGCCGAGCCATCCGCCCGGGATCCCCGACGACCCGAATTCGACCTTCGCCTCGATGGGCAACTATGTGTTCACCACAAAAGTACTGGTGGACTCGATCAAGGCCGACGCCGAGGATTCCGATTCCGACCACGATATGGGCGGCGACATCATTCCGAGCCTGGTCTCCGCGAGCCAGGCGGCGGTCTACGACTTCGCCGACAACGAGGTGCCCGGTGCCACCGATCGCGACCGCGGCTACTGGCGCGATGTCGGCACCATCGATGCTTTCTACGAAGCACATATGGATCTGGTGTCGGTGAATCCGGTGTTCAACCTGTACAACCGGCACTGGCCCATCCGGGGCGCCGCGGAGAATCTGCCGCCGGCGAAATTCGCCCGGGGCGGGCTGGCCCAGGAATCGATCGTGGGGGCGGGCAGCATCCTGTCGGCGGCGACGGTGCGCAATTCGGTGTTGAGCGCCAATGTGGTGGTCGACGACGGCGCGACCGTCGAGGGCAGTGTGCTGATGCCCGGGGTCCGGATCGGCCGCGGCGCGGTGGTCCGGCGCGCGATCCTGGACAAGAACGTCATGGTCTCCGAGGGGGAGATCATCGGCGTGGATCTGGAGCGCGACCGGTCCCGTTTCGCCATCAGCAACGGCGGAGTGGTCACGGTCGGCAAGGGCACCTGGGTCTGACCGGACCGGGCACCGATGTGTCCCCTCCCGACGGAAGGGGACACATCGGATGGCGAACGATCAGCGGATATCGCGACCTCGCACGCCGGCGAGGCCGGCCGCGAGCAGTACCGCGGCGATCACCGTGACCGCGACGACCGGAGTCGCGCTGAACTCGGACCCCGGCACCTTCGGTGCGTGACTGAACGGTTCCAGATCACGGAACCACTGGGGTGCGCCGGAGAACGAACCCAGCAGGAAAACGGCGATGGCGGCGGTCAGCAGACCCCACGCCACCGGTGTCCAGCGAGGTACGAGCCCGAACAGCGCCAGCGTCACCCCGGCGAAGAACCAGATCGCCGGCAACTGGACCAGCGCCGCACCCACGACACCGGGCAGTTCGCCACCGATATCGTCTTTGGCGATGCCGTAGGCGAGGCCACCGAGCAGTCCGGCGGTCAACATGATCACCACGGGTCCGCCGAGCGAGAACGCCAGATGGGACGCGGCCCAGCGCAGCCGGCCGACGGCACCGCTGAGCACGGACTCGGCCTGATGTCCGTTCTCCTCGCTGAACAGTCGCAGCGTAGCCGAGACAGCGTAGGCGGCACCCGCGACTCCGAGCATGGTGAAGGCGTAGGAGATGAACGAATCCTCGATCGACTCCGAACCGCCCATCCGGGTGATCAGATCGCGCAATGTCTCGTTCTCGGCGAAGCTGTCCCCGATACCCGCCACCACGCTGCCGATCACCAGACCGTAGAGCCCGACGCCGATCGACCAGGCCAGCAGGGTGCCGCGCTGCAACCGCACGGCCAGGCCGAACGGTCCGGCCAGGTCCGCGCCCGCCGCCGGTGCGCCCAGTCGTTCCGCGATGAGCCCCGCCCCGACGTCGCGGCGGCGCAGTAGGGCGTACGCGACCGTTGTCAGCACCACGAGCAGGACGATATGCATCAGCAGCACCCACCAGCGGTCACCGGCGTACGGGCGGATCTGCAGCGACCATCCCTGCGGCGACAGCCAGGTCAGCGGATTCACCGGGCCCGCTCCCGCCCGTGCGTCACCGATCGCCCGGAGGGTGAAGGTGATCGCGAGCACGGCGAAGGCCAGTCCCCGGGCCAGCCGGGCGCCGGTGCAGACCTGCGCCGTGACCGCGGCCACGGCCGCGAACACCATGCCGGATCCGGCCAGCGCGAGCCCGAAGGCCAGCGAACCGCTCGCCGGGACATCGGTGGCGGTCAGGCTCACCGCGCCGAGCAGACCCGTGAGCAACGAGCCGCCGACGGCCAGCAGCAGCGCAGCCGTCAGATTCGCGTAGCGGCCCACGGATGTAGAGGCCAGGATCTCGCTGCGCCCGGTCTCTTCCTCGGCCCGCGTGTGCCGGATGACAGTGAGGATGGTGGCCACCGCGATCAGGGTGTGGAACATCCCGGCTTTCCAGATACCCACCGCGCCGATGGAGGTGTTGTAGATCGGCCCGTACATCGCCAGCTGTGCGGGACTGGCCAGAATGGTGGCCGCGAACGAGGCCCGGTCGGCCTCGGTGGGGTACACCGATTCGATACTGGCCACATAGACCGCGCCCAGCGGTAGGGACAGCAGCAGAATCCACAGCGGCGCCACGATCCGGTCGCGGCGCAGGTACAGCCGCAGCAGCCGGGTGGTTCCGGTGAATCCGGTGCGGCCCGGCCGGTAGTCGAGCACACTGTGCCGTGCTCCGGCGACAGCGGTCGTCATTTCCGGGCTCCCTCGAGTTCGCCGGCCTCCTGGCCGTTGATCGAGTAATGGCGCATGAACAGCTCTTCCAGGGTCGGCGGCCGGCTGGTCAGACTGCTGACCCCGGTATCGCCGAGCACGCGGATGAGTTCGGCGAGATGTTCGCCGTCGACCTGGCAGCGCAGGGTGTGGTCGTCCATGCTGAAATCGGCGACTCCCGGGATCGCCGCGATATCACCGGGATCGCCGGTGAGTTCCGCGGTGATGGAGGTACGGCTCAGGTGTCGCATCGAGGACAGCGTCCCGCTCTCCACCGTGCGCCCGGAGCGAATGATGGTGACCCGCTCACACAGCGCCTCCACCTCCGACAGGATGTGGCTGGACAGCAGCACGGTCGCACCCCGCTCGGCCGCCTCGGCGACGCATTCTCGGAAGACCTGCTCCATCAGCGGGTCCAGACCCGAAGTCGGCTCGTCCAGCAGCAGCAACCGGGCGTTGGAGGAGAAGGCCGAGACCAGCGCCACCTTCTGCCGGTTGCCCTTGGAGTAGGTGCGCGCCTTCTTCCGCGGATCGAGTTCGTAACGTTCGATCAGTTCGGCGCGCCGCGCGGTATCCAGACCGCCGCGCATCGAGGCCAGCAGGTCGATGGTCTCGCCGCCGCTCAGCGACGGCCACAGGGTCACATCGCCGGGAACGTAGGCGATCTCCCGGTGCAGTGCGACCGCGTCCGCCCAGGGATCGCGGCCGAGCATCCGCACCTCACCGGAAGTGCGTGCCAGCAGGCCCAGTAGGACCCGGATGGTCGTGGATTTACCGGCGCCGTTGGGGCCCAGGAATCCGTGGACCTCGCCCTCGGCCACTTCCAGGTCGAGTCCGTCCAGTGCCCGGACCTTTCCGAAGTGTTTGTGCAGATCCCGGATCCGAATTGCCGAAATCATCGTGTCTCCTCGTGGGACAGAGAGATAGAGCGTGGATGGATATTTCGCGGGCGCGGCGGATCGGACGCCGCGCGGGCTCGGTTCGCGTCGCCGGCGGTTCAGGCCGGCTCCGGTGTTCCCGTCGGTCGCGGGGCCGCGGGCGGTGCTGCGGCGTACGCCGCACCGTCGGCAGTGACCGCGTCGCCGGCGGCCGCGGCGGACTCGGCTTGGTCGTCCCCGGACGCTTCGGACTCGGCGGCATCGACCTCGGCGGCGTCGGACCCGGTGCGGGCGTGCCCGGCGACATCGGCCAGCACGGTGTCCAGCATGGTCGAGTCGGGAAGCAGCCCCTCGGTGTAGATCTCCAGCGCGGGCAGCAGCATCTGCTCGCCGTACTCGCGCAGCGCCTGCCGGTAATCGACGGTGCCCGAGGCCTGGGCGCGCAACTGGACGAAAAGCAACATGCCCCCGCCGTTCGCCGTCGCGAGGTAGCGGGCCATTGCCTTCAGATCGCGCGGTCGGCGGACCGCGCCGCTGGCGATCCCCGCCTCGAGATACTGCTCGACGTCCTCGACCATATGCTCGAACAAGGACGCCGCGAGATCACCGCCGGCCTGGAAACTGCGCATCATGTAGGCGATGATCGGCGCGTATTCCTGGATCTCGGCCAGCTGTTGCAGCAGATTACCGGCGGACGGCCGGTTCATATAGCTCATCTTCGATTCGCGGATCACCGCGCGCACATGGTCGTCGCATTCGCGCCGCAGCCCGTCCTTGGAGCCGAAGTGGTGGTTGACCAGCCCCGGCGAGACGCCCGCGGCGGCCGCGATAGCGCGGACGCCGACCCCGAAACCCTCCTCCCCGAACAGAACGAGGGCCGCATCGCGAATACGGGCCCGCGTGTTCAGATCATCGCTTGAACGCATGTTCAATACGCTAAACAGTCGTTCAATCACGACGCAAGGGGGTAGCCCGTAGAGATTCCGTAAAGACGGACGGGCGTCGAAATGATCGTGTCGGCCCACCCGGAAAGCACGAGGTCAGGACCCGAACAGGCAATATTTCAACGTGACGTAAATCACAATAAATCAAGACGGCGCGCCGGCCGCTCCGTTCCACGGATTCGGCCGGCGATCGCCCGGCGCTACCCCTTCGAGGCGCAGAGCAACCCGTCACCGAGCGGGATGAGAACACTGGTCAGATCGGGATCCTCGGCCACATATCGGGTGGCCGAACGCACCGCCTGGGTCGCCGCGTCCCGATTCGCCGGATCGGGCACCCGGCCCCCGAGGAGCGCGTTGTGCAGCAGCACCGCCCCGCCCGCGCGCAGCAGCCGCACCGCTTCGGCGATGTACTGCGGATGCTCGATCGGCGAGGCATCGAGAAACACCAGGTCATAGGCACCGTCGGCCAGTCGCGGCAGCACATCCAGCGCGCGGCCGTTGATCAACCTGGTCCGGGCGAGCGGGATATCGGCGGCACGAAAAGATTCCTTGGCGGCCCGCTGATGCTCCGGCTCGGAATCGATGGTGGTCAACGTCCCGTCCTCGCGCATTCCGTCGAGCAGCCACAGACCACTGACGCCGGCGCCGGTTCCCACCTCGACCACCGCCCGCGCGTCCAGCAACTGCGCGTACATACTCAACAGGGCGCCGACCGACGGCGGTACCGGAGCCACGCCCAGTTCGGTGGCCCGTTCGCGGGCGCTGACGAGTACCTCGTCCTCGACGACGGATTCCTCCACGTAGGCGAGATTGAGCTCCAGGTTCGATGCCACGCCCAAGAGGCTATGCCAAACGCGCGAATGCTGGTCGCAACATTCTCAGGTGTCCCTCAGGATCCCCACACGCGGTCCACACCGGGAGACGGAAGAGTGAGGCTACGCAAGACCACCAGACCGAAACACGCAGGAACGGGAACAACGGAGCACAGATCCACCGTTGTAACCGATGAACCCGTCACGACCCGGAAACAGCGGTCCGCACAGGCCGCCTATTCGAGCCTACGCCTCGGTCCCGATCAGGAGGTTGTCACCATCCACATGGTCGATGCGGCACGCGAGTCCGCCACCTTGCCCGAACTGCCCGTACCACCCGGGACGCGCCCCTCGGCGACGAAGGCCGGCCACGGCCTGCCCGGGCCGGACGAATTCGGTCCCCGGCCGTTTACCGGGCCGGACTCGGAGGTAGCCGCACACCACGACCCGGTGACCATGGATCCAGCTCCGCCGGACGCCCTGATGGAGGTGCCCGATATGTCCAGTACCGACGAGCGAGCCGAGGAATACGACGTCGTGCGGGCGGTGCAGGCCGCTACCGCCGACGCGTCGTCCGAGCTCGACAGCATGCTCCCGCTCACCGGCACCGCCGCCTTCGACGCCACCGGCGACCGCACCGTCATGCCGACCTGGGACGAACTGGTCCGCGAACACGCCGACCGGGTCTATCGGCTGGCCTATCGCCTCTCCGGCGATGCCCAGGACGCCGAGGACCTCACCCAGGAAACCTTCATCCGGGTGTTCCGCTCCCTGTCGAACTATCAGCCGGGCACGTTCGAGGGCTGGCTGCACCGGATCACCACCAACCTCTTCCTGGACATGGTCCGGCGCCGCAGCCGGATCCGGATGGAAGCGCTACCCGAGGACTACGACCGGGTTCCCGCCGACGGCCCCGGGCCCGAGCAGGTCTTCCACGACGCCAGACTCGATCCCGATCTACAGTCCGCGTTGGACTCGCTGGCTCCGGAGTTCCGCGCCGCCGTCGTGCTCTGCGATATCGAGGGCCTGTCCTACGAGGAGATCGGCGCGACGCTCGGTGTGAAACTCGGAACGGTGCGCAGTCGAATCCATCGCGGACGGCAGGCACTGCGCGAGTATCTTGCGCATAATGGAGTCCAGGAGCGTTTCGCCGCCGAGGCGAGCTTCGGGTGATCCTGCGATCATGACGCCGGGATCACAGCAGTTTGTGATACCGGTCGGGAAGGATGGGCAGCGAATGAGTGGCGACTCCGAAACGCCCGGTCGTCGTTCCCCGCAGTTCCACTCCACCGAACACCTGGCGAGCGAGGCAGTCGCCGCCTACGTCGATGGCGAACTGCGGATGAACCCTTATCTGCGTGCGGCCCAGCATCTTTCGGTATGCCCGGAATGCGCGGCCGAGGTCGAGGCCCAGCAGCAGGCGCGGATCGCCCTGCGGCGCGCCTCCCAGGTCTCGATTCCCACCGGCCTGCACGACAGTCTCTCCCGTATTCCGCTCGCCGAACCGCCCAGTGGGACACAAACGCGGAATTCGGCCGGAAATCCGCGTAACGAGGCGGTATTCGGTTTCACGAGCCAGTCTTTCTCGGCAACCTTCGACAGCTTCCGGTGGTCGGTGTGGTGGCGCAAGTAGAGTTTGCCGCGTGAGTTCCGAACCGACGCAGAATTCCCCTGCCGATAACCCTGATTCGGCGGATGAAAACGGCACGACGACCGACAACGGCACTCTGCGTCCGCGCGAGGCGCCGGTCCTGGCTCCGCGGCCGGTCTATCGGCCCCATGTGGACTCACATACCGCGAGCGCCTTCCGCCGCCCGTCGGGCCAATCCGGATCCTTCGCCGCCCGTAACGGCCGCCCGGACTCCGAGGCCGCGGCCCCCATCGCGCCCAAAGGCCCGCCCGAGGCGGTGCTGGCCGAGGCATTCGGCCGTCCCCCCGGTTCCACCGAGGTCCTCCAGCGCGACCCGGACGCCGATACCGAGCGCGAACCCGTGGCCGGTCCGGCCGATCCCTGGCGCGACCCCGAGGCCGCGGCCCGGCTCGGCGCTCCGGCCGTGCCTTCCCCGACCACCCGCGAACTCCCCGGTGCCGACCGACTCTCCGCGCGCCAGGTGTTGTTCGGATCCCGGGTCGCGCCGAAGGCCCTGCTCGTTCTCGGCGCCATCGCGCTGGCGATCGGGCTGGTCGGTGGCCTGGTCGGCCGGTTGACCGCGGAGACGGCCTCGACCCTGACCTCGCGCAAGGTCAGCCTGGAACAAACCGACAGCGATCAGCCGCACGGCCCGATCGCCCAGGTGGCGGACGCGGTCCTGCCGTCGGTGGTGTCCATTCGCACCACGGTCGGCGACAACGGCGCCACCGGTTCCGGTGTCGTCATCGACGGCAACGGCTATATCGCGACCAACAACCACGTCATCTCCATGGCGGCCCAGGACCAGTCCGGCCGGGCCCGAATCCAGATCACCTTCTCCGACGGCACCCGCACCCCGGCCAATATCGTCGGCCGCGATCCCAAGACCGATCTCGCAGTCCTCAAGGTGGATGTGAAAAATCTCACGGTTGCGCAGCTCGGTAAATCCGATGACGTGCAAGTCGGGGACGCGGTCCTGGCGATCGGATCGCCACTGGGCCTGAGCAAAACGGTCACTTCCGGCATCGTCAGCGCCCTGCACCGCCCCGTGAAACTCGAGGGCGAGGGCAGCGACACCAAGGCGGTCATCGACGCCGTGCAGACCGACGCCTCGATCAACCCGGGCAATTCCGGTGGCGCACTGGTGGATGCGGACGGCCGGGTCATCGGTATCAATACCGCGATCCGCAGTGAGAGCGGCGGTTCGGTGGGCCTCGGCTTCGCCATCCCGGTGGACCAGATGACCCAGGTCGCCCAGACCCTCATTCGCGACGGGTCGATCCATCACCCGATGATCGGTGTGAGCGCCCGGCAGAAGACCGTGGCCAACGAGGTCATGAGCGGTGCCGAAGTCGCCGATGTACAGCCGGGCAGCCCGGCCGCGAACGCCGGCATCGTGGAAGGCGATGTAATCGTCCGGATCGGCGACCGCGAAGTCACCAATCCCGACGAGCTGGTCGTGGCGGTTCAGGCGAACAAGATCGGACAGACGGTGAACGTGCAGCTCATCCGGGAAGGCCGGCAGGTGGACGTTCCGGTGACGCTGGCCTCCGACTGACCCGCTGGTCGCGGCGCCGGGTAGCCTGTAGGAGTGTTCAGCAGTATCGGGTGGGGCGAGATGCTCGTGCTACTCGTCGCCGCCCTCGTAATCCTCGGCCCGGAGCGCCTACCCGGCGCCGCACGGTGGACTGCGCGCAGTTTGCGCCAAGTTCGCGATTACGCCACCGGCGCGACTTCGCAATTGCGCTCCGAACTCGGGCCCGAATTCGAGGAACTGCGTAAACCACTCGCCGATCTTCAGGAATTACGGGGGATGTCACCGCGTTCGGTAGTGACGAAACATCTTCTGAACGGCGATGATTCCCTTTTCCGGGATCTGGACGGTGCACTACCGGACAGCAAGAATGTCCTGGGCACCCACAGTGGCATGCCAGATTACCCGAAGCCCAGGTCGGATAAACCCTTGGAGCGCAACGAACATCCCCCGATCGATACCGACGCCACCTGAGCGTCAACCAGTCTAGACGCAGTTCAGCGACTCGCTGTCTAGACTTCGCACATGTCGGCCGATGACGTGGCGAGAATTTTCGCGATCGAAGACAAAGTCGAGCGACTCAAGGCCGCCACCGAAGGTGTCGCAGCGGCTCAGCAGACCATCAACGAGCTCACCCGAATTCGGCGCGCGGTGATCCGGGAGTTACATGCCGAGGGGTGGACTTTCGCCAGAATCGGCGCCGCCGCCGGACTTTCCCGCGCCCGAATCCACCAGGTGAGTACACAGGGCCCGGCGCCGGAGGGATTGTTCTTCGGGCACGGGCCGCTGACTCTGCTGGTCCCGGACACCCGCGCGGGCAGGCTGATCGGGGCGCCGGATCCGGCGGCCGCGCCGCGGCTCGCCGAACAGCTACGGGAACTCGGTTTCGCGGTCACCATCGAACCGTTCGCACCGGGACGCCCGATCGATCTGCTCCGCGACGGGCTGATCGTGCTCGGCGGCCCCGAGCTCTCCCCCAGCCTGCGGCATCTCATCGCCGCCGATCCCCGGCTACGCCGCGCGGTCGCCCGGCCCGGGGACGGCCGCCGCGGTATCGAGGACCGAGCCGCCCGGCGGATCTATCGACCGGCCAGCCCGGAGCCGCACGATATCGCCTACCTGGCCCGGCTCCCGCGTCCGGACGGCCGCGGTTCGGTGCTCGTTCTCGACGGACTGCACCCACCGGGTTCGCTCGGCGCGGTCCGATTGCTGGCCACCCGGCTGGCGACCCTGCACGAGCGTGCGGCCAATCGCCGCTTCTCGGTACTGGTCGGTGTTCGTTACGAGCGCACCACCGGCGAACCGGTGGACGCGGATCTGCTCACCCCGGTCTATCTCCACGAGCCGGTGGACTCCCGCCCGCAGGCGGTACGCCAGCGGCGCTGACCGCACCACCCGCACCGGGGAGGGGAAAGGCCGCGGCCGGTACTTTTCCGACACGCCGAAACCGCGATAGCTACAGCGAATATCGGCTGGTCGAACAATTGCTACCCTGTGCGCAGTAGGCCGATTTACCTTAACCGCGACCGGTTGACCGGGCCGGGGGATTCGATAGCCACAAAATTACATTGCGCCACTCGGTGCATCGTGGCGATGTCCGGCTCCGAAGAGATAATTCGTGGAGGCGCAGGTGAATGCGTTGATCATCATGGCGATTGTCCTGGTTGCGGTGGGACTGCTGATTACCGTGATCCTGTGGCTGCGCACACCCGATTCCGCAGACAGCGAGTATGTGACGGTCGCCGAACTCCAGGCCCGCCTCGAACACGAGCAGGAACCCGAGGAGCAGGCCGAGGCGGGCGAACCCGACGAACAGGCGGATACCGCCGGAACGACGGAACCCGAGCGGACAGCGCCGGACCACGATTCCCCGGGCGAGGATTCCCCGGACGTCGAGGCGCACGAGGACGTGGCGATGTCGCAGGAATCCACCCACCTCGGAGCCGGTGCGCGGCCCACCGGCGATGCCGCCACCGCGGCCGGCGATGAACTCGGTGCGCCGGGTGATCGGACACCGGAGTCCGGGGCGGACGCGGCCCCGGGGAGCGGGGAAGAACCCGGGACCGGGCAACCGGGCCGGAACCGCTGATATCGCCGACGGCTCCGGCCCGGCGGTTCAGGCGGCCGCGACGTCCGGCCGGATGGTGTTCATGGGCGGCCGGTCGACCAGGTCCACCGACGTACTGTGCGGGGTGAACTCGTCGCCGGCCAGCGGGAACTGGGTCAGCGCCGCTCCCGAATCCGTGACACCGCTGCGGCCCAGCACCGTGCCCAGGATCTGCCGGCTCATCACCCCGAGATCGGCCAGCGGCCGGTTGCGATGCGTCCGGACCCCGAGATCGACCTGTCCGATCGCGCTCAGCCCCAGCCGATCGTAGGTATCGAGCAACAACCCGATCTCCACGCCGTAACCCGGTGCGAACGGGACAGCGGTCAGCAGCTCCCGGGTCCCGGCGTACTCACCGCCCAACGGCTGCAGCACCTGGGTCAGCCCGGGACGCAGGGCCGCCAGCAGCGGCCGCGCGACGAGTTCGGTCACCCGGCCGCCACCATTCGCGTCCACCCCGCCACCGTGCCGCAGCGGACGCCGGTAGTAGGCCTTCACCAGGTGCAGATCGGGTGTGGTGAGCAGCGGACCGAGTAGTTTCGGCACGAACGCCGGATCCGGATCGATCAGATCGGAATCGACGAAGGCCACCAGATCACCGCTGGTCACCGCCAGCGAACGCCACAGCACCTCACCTTTGCCCGGGAAGGGCTCCAATTCGGGCACCGCCTGTTCGCGGGTGATCACCTCGGCGCCGGCCGCGCGAGCGCGTTCGGCGGTGGCATCGGTCGATCCGGAGTCCAGGACCACCAGTTCGTCCACCAGCGTGCCGAGCAGCGGACGGATACTGGCCACTACCTCGGCGACAGTTCGCTCTTCGTTCAGCGCCGGCAGCACCACCGAGACGGTGCGGCCGGCCTTGGCGGCGACCAGCTCGGCCACCGGCCAGTCCGGGGTGTCCCAGGTATGGGTGGACGCCCAGTCGGGCTCGTGCTGGGGAAACTTCATACGAGACCTCGCAGAGTTCGTACGGGGGGCCGGATGCCCTGGATCGCAGCGATCATGTCCACGACGCGACGGGTCGCGGCGACCTCGTGCACACGGAAAACGCGAGCACCGGCCGCGGCCGACCATGCTGTTGCCGCCAATGTGCCCTCCAGCCGTTCGGAAAGTCCGACACCTAATGTCTCTCCGATGAAATCCTTGTTGCTCAGCGCCATCAAGACCGGCCACCCGCTTTTAACAAGAACGTCCGCTGCCCGCAACAGTGCGAGCCCGTGATAAGTGTTCTTGCCGAAATCATGGGTCGGGTCGATGAGAATCGAATCCCGGCGCACCCCCGCCGCCGCGGCCCGCTCGGCCGCTCCGACGACCGTATCGGTCACCTCGGCCACCACATCGGTATACCGGACCCGATGCGGCCGTGTCCGCGGCACCGCGCCGCCGGTATGGCTGCATACGATCCCGGCCCCGGTCTCGGCGGCCACCGGCACCAATTCCGGGTCCGCGCCCGCCCAGGTGTCGTTGATCAGGTCCGCGCCCTCGGCCACAGCGGCCCGCGCCACCTCCGATCGCCAGGTGTCGACACTGATGAGCAGATCGGGATAGGCCTGGCGGATCGCGGCCACGAACGGCACCACTCGCCGCGTCTCCTCGGCCGCGTCCACGTGCTCCCCCGGCCCCGCCTTCACCCCGCCGATATCCACCAGATCGGCGCCCTCGTCCACCGCCCGCTCCACGGCGGCCAAGGCGGCGGAATCGCTGAAGGTCGCCCCACGGTCGTAGAAGGAATCCGGGGTGCGGTTCACAATGGCCATCACCAGCGCGCGATCGGTCGCGACGGTCCGGCCGCAGAGAGTCGGCGACGGCCGGACGGGCTCGAACATGAACCGAGTTTATTGCGACATCTCGACTGCGAGGTCCCGGGGTACGACGCAGCCGCGCCGAACCCGGCAGTCCCCCGCACCACAGCGGCGCCGCACATACCGGGACCCGAGCACCACGCCCGTCCCCGGCCGGTTCAGTTCCTCCAG